>CAYOZZ010000041.1:0-6761 GCA_964408535.1 uncultured Bacteroidales bacterium
GGCCGAGCAAACAGGCTTTATGTTTTGTTGTATTGAGAAGGTTCGTAATATAATCAACAAAGAAAACAGGGTCAAATTTCCCGGAAATAAAGAAAGTGTTTTCTCCTCTCAGGGTATGCCGTATGCTTATCTCACCCATTAAAATGTTCGGAAGGGTATAGACAAAAACAGCCGGTTTGGGAAAGTATTTATCCTTACTCAAAATGGAGTTGTTATGTTTGATATCGGTGTCGAGCGAGGAGTTTGAATTGGAAAAAATCATAGCAACCTCATCAGGAGCATACTTTTCCGGCAGGTTTTTATCTTTCAGGAGATATTCGGCAGTCAGGAAAGCAAGTTTGCTCAGTCTGTCCATTTTATAAAACTTCGGATAATCAATTTCCAACCGTTTATAAATATTCTTAAAAAACTTACCGTCATCATCTTCATAAGGAAATTCAAACCTCTCCCGGTCTGTTTTCACAACCCCTTTCCCGATTATTGAATAGTCCGATATTATATATTTATTATCCATTATTCCGCATTTAGACTTTCCGTTTCTTTTCAAACAAAATAGCGGCATTACTTCCGCCGAATCCGGATGCTGTTTTCAGAACCCTGTTGACCGCAGCAGGTTTATTTTCATCAATAACATTTATCTCTTTAACAGTTCCGGGATTTTCAAAGCCGAAAGTTTTAATAAGCAAATCCCGTCTCATTGATTCAAAACAGAATATTGACTCGATTATTCCCGCTGCACCGAGAGTATGCCCGATATATCCTTTGAAACTATTTACCGGAACAGCATTCAATCCTGTTCGGTCGAAGGCTATTGATTCCATATCATCGTTATACGGAGTTGCCGTTCCGTGTGCCGAAATAAAATCAATATCCCTGCTTCCGTTCAAAACATTTTTGATGGCGATATACAAACCTTCTCCTGTTCTTGAGGGACCGGAAATATGGTTTGCATCATTGCTTCCCGAGCCTGTAACAATCTCTATCAACGGTTTTTCAGCCGTTTTTTCGTCGGAAGTTAAAACGACGGCAGCGGCACCGTCACCAAGCGAAAGCCCGGTTCTGTCTTTGTCAAAAGGTCTGCAAACCTCTTTGCTCAACGACAGAAAAGACTGGAATCCTGATACAATAAATTCCGAAAGGATATCGGCTCCTGCAACGACAACATTATCATATTTCCCCCATTTAATTAACCTGTCGGCGGTATTTAAAGCTAAAACTCCCGAAATGCAGGCATTGGAAATAACGAGCGGAGTATTCGGAGACTTAAAATAATTGCCGATAATCTGTGCCGATTTCCACAAATGTACCCGTGCGGAATCAAAGCCTTCCGGGTTATTTTTCAGCAGGTCAATATTTCCTTTTGTAGTTGAAATAATAATTAATGTCCCGGGAGAAGTTATGTCAACCGTTACATTTTTTAACGCATCTGTAATCGAAATTATGAGCAGTTGCTCAAAAGTAGTGTAATCACTATCAATACCCAAACCGGCAGCATGTTCTTCAAGTCTTTTTCTGTCAATCAGTGATGCGGGAAATTCTTCGGGATACAAATAATCGTACTGTCCGGTCTTTATTCCGGTATTACCGTTAATAAGATTCCGGAAATTTTCGTTTGTCGAAAATCCGAGGGATGAAATAATACTATCACCTGCGATGAATGAGTTCCGCATAAAATAATCAATTGAAAACTTCAGGTGCCAAAAGTATGGCAAAATTTTCAAAAAACAGTACCCTGCGATAAAATATACCTAATTCAGTTCATCCTCCGGTATTGCCATATCCGGCGATATATGCCTGAAGTTTCTTTTATCCTTCCATTCATTTTCATATCTCGAAAGCATTTCCGGTATAAAATCTTCAAGTTTCTTGTTAAGTTTTTTAATTTTTTCTTCAGATGTTACCACAGGTTTTTTTTTCATTACCAGCTTTTTAGCACGCTCGAACAATTCCCTGTCATTAACGGTTATCGGTGTTAAACCCACGTGAGCTTTCCATCCTCCCATAATAACATCAACAATTACGATATAAGTTCCTCCCGCTTTAAGGTCGGCAGTCAAAAATTCCTTATTTTCGGAAGATGCCCAAAGAAGCTGCTCTCCAGGGTCACACTCATATCTCATATAGTTCTTTCCCTTGAACACACCAATGTACTTATCACCGTGGAAATACTCAAACGAAACGGCTCCGCCCCAGCCACTGACACGGACAAAATAGATAACTGCCTTTCCTTCGGCAGGAGGTTGAAAGCCTTGTGCAAACAAAGAAGAAGATGCAAATAATGCTGCAACCGTCAAAATGAATAACAAACTCTTGGTTTTCATAATTATGTGGATTTAATTATTACTAAATAATGAACTTTGGTTTCCGGCAAATATAATAAAAATAACTGCAATTATTTAATCAAACCCTGCTTTTTTTTCCACTCAATGTAAAAATCAGGATTTGTGAGTAACAGCTCACTGTCAGTACTTAAAAATACCTGAACACTTCTTCCCGTTGCTACCGGGGTTTCATCTCCTTTTTTAAATATTTTATATTCAAAAATTATCTTGGCGGCCTGTGTATCAATAAATTTTGTTTCAATAACAACTTCATCACCATAAGCAAGCTGCCTTTTATAGTGACAACTGACATCAACAACAGGTGTCAGTAATTTCTGCTCGTAAAAATCGAGGTAACCGAAACCGTACTGGTCTCCGAATGCTTCGCGACCATCTTCAAAATATTTGATATAATGGCCATGCCAGACAATCCGCAACGAGTCAACTTCATTAAAACGGACTTTTATAGTTGTACGGTTAATCAGGTCTGTCTCAGTCTCAAAAATCTCTTTTTTATTTCTCTTCATTTGAGGTTTTTTGCAAAGTTAATTTTTTAATGTACACTACATAATAAAAACTTTCATCTCGCATTCGGCAATTTGTTCTTTATTAAGGAAAACCATTCCTTTAACAATCTTTGCATTCATCACCTCATGTTCAACCGAAACCCTTGTATTGATAGTACGGTTAATTCCGGGGAGTGATTTAATTTCCAGGTTTTTAATACCGCCAATCATACCGAGAGGTGTTTTTTCTCCTTTTTCAGAGGCCATATACCCGGCGTGTAAAGCAGCCGTTTGAGCAATATTCTCAATTATACCGGCTTCGGTAAAAAAGCCTGATTTTGTCAGAACATTATCTTCAGTAATTGTAAAAGACGATTCGGCTCCGGTTTCGCCGGCACTGATTAGTTTTCCCACCATAACAAACGGAGGCCGCTGCGGGATAAGATTTAATATATTTTCCGGGTTTATCATTTTTTATTCTGTTTTACATCTTAACAAAGTATGACCCAGTCCGATATTCCTGAACTCACCGGCAACATATAATCCTGATTCCCCAATTAACTTTTTCATATCTTCGGAGTGATACATACGGCTGTTGCCATTGGCCATACAGGTAAAATACAGTGATGTTGCATGCAGGCTGTATGTCGAAGCCCGAAATTTCTGCCTGTCCCAGAAAGTTTCGAGGATAAACAACTCCGAGTCATTTGTCATTGCATCTTTAGCACGTTTTAAAATACTGACTATCTCATCTTCGGAAAAACAGTCAAGAAACTGGCTCAGCCAAAAAACATCATATCCTTTTGGGAACACGGTATCATCATTCAGGAAATTAACCGGATAAGTATCAATTCTCTTTTCAAATCCTCTCCGTTTAATGTTGGCTATTGCATTTTTAAGTTGTCCGGGAAGGTCCATTATGGTAATATTTACATCCGGATCAAAAGAGGCACAGGCAATTGCAAATTTACCGGTGTTACCTCCAAGGTCAACGATTTTATCCGGTTTCGACCTGAATACAATCTTTAATATTTCGTCAAATGCTATATCGGAGTAGAAATGGTCGAAACCGAACCAGCTTTTACGGGCGTTGCCGGGCAACTCTGCCAGCGCCTCATAAATCGTATTCCAGTTTCCGAAAGCTTTGTGCAATCCGACCGGTTTTCCCTCTTTAATTGATTCCTGCAAATAGAAAGCACCTTTGTAGTTTATATCATTTGCAAAATCCATATTTGCCCTTGTCATTTCGTCTCTTTCGATAAACAAACCTGTTTTTGTAAGTTTAAACCTGTCATCTTCGAGGTAAACCATCTCGAGGCTCAGTCCCGCTTCAAGAAGAACGGTAGCACCATATTTTGAGATACCGGCTTTCCGGGCAACTTCACCGGTTGTCAGTCCCTTTTTTGAGCTAAGCAAAAGCTTAAGAATACCAAAATCCCTTAAAGCTTTGGCAGCCTGAAACATAAGCGGGGCAAAAGCTATTTTCTGGGCATCCGTTTTGGCATCAACAGCAGACTTTTTATCATTTCCATAAAAGTTCGACATAAGAATACATAATTAAGTATCTAATTTTAATCACTAATCTTTCTTTTTCCAAAAGTCGTAAAAATTAAACCACTGATCGGGATATTTTATCAAAATATTTTCAAGGTTTGAGATATATTCTTCAAGCATAAGATTTACAAGGGTATTTCTGTCGGACGGGCTTTTCGGGGGTCTGAATTTTTTCGGGGCAGTTGCATAAAAATGATAGTGTTTTGATGTCTCTTTCATTGCCGTAACAAAACTTACAGGGACATCATATTTCAGAGGTATTAAAAACGGGCCTGCCGGAAATTCGGCTTTCCCGCCAAAAAAAGTTTTTGTTATTGTATTTGCACCCGGTAAAAACCTGTCACCGTGAATTGCTATAATCTCCCTGTTCTTTAAAGCTTCCGAAATTTGATACAAATGCGAATAATCATCTTGTCCGATAAGGATAAAATCCACATTTTTATCTTTATACATTTCCGAAAGAAAATTCCGAATTCTTTCGTGTTCGTCGGCAAACATTACAATATTCACCTTTGTATTAAGGCGTTCCAACAGATGGCCTGCTATTTCCCAGCTACCTGCATGAACACCGATTAAAACACCACCGGTTTCATTTGCCATTTTCCTCAAATGCACTTCACCGTCAAAATTAAAAGTGTAGTTTTTATTCAATCCCGACAGAAAAGCAACTTTATCAATAAGAACCTGACCGAGTTTATAAAATGTCCTGCTAACATACCTGAAGGATTTCAGCGGTGAAAATTGCAGCCGTTTATTAAAAAAACCGTAAGATGCTTTGTATGCTTTCGGAGCAAAAATCAGGAAATACAAAACCACAAAGCGGAGAAAAAAATATGCGGCAGAGATACCGAAATACTTCAATATAAAAACAAACGATTTGTAACCGGCAACTCCTCCTCTGGTTTTACCTGTCCATTCCGGCATATTACGGTTTATTAACTCTTTCGGTTATAAAGTCATAGAGTTCCCTGACAGTATTAACTTTGACTATTTCAGTAGGTTCGACCTTAAAACCGAACTCCCTCTCTATCAGCACAATAATATCAACAAGGTCAAGACTCTCCAGTTCAAGTTCATCTCTGAGTAAAGTGTCGTCCTTTATCTGCTCCGGTTCAAGTTCAAACTCATCAATTAAAAAATCGTTAACTATCTTAATGATTTCCTGTTCTTTCATATATCAATTAAACTCTTTCAAACATTAAAAACAAGTCGGAATTATCAAAAAATTCAATGAATGGGCAAAAGTAGAATATTTTTTTGAATTAACGATACAGGATTAAAAAAAACAGTTAAATATTTGATTTTAAACTCTTTTAATTACAAGTGAAGAGTTAGTCCCGCCAAAGCCGAAAGAGTTGGATAAAAAGATATCAATTTTTTTATTTACGGTTTTATCGGCAATATTCAGTTTGGCAGAAAACTCATCCGGAGTTTCAAAGTTAATATTCGGAGCGATAAACGAATTATGCATCATAATCAGAGAGTAAACAACTTCACTTGCCCCGCCCATCCACATTTCGTGACCAGTCATTGATTTTGTAGAGCTGACCGGAGGATTTGAATCTCCGAAGACCTTATGAATAGCCTGTGCTTCCATTTTATCACCTACAGGTGTTGATGTCGCGTGGGCATTGATATAATCAACATCCTTAGCACTGATTCCTGCCTGACGCAAACTCATTTCGAGAGAAGTTGCAGGACCTTCAACATTTGGAACCGTAATATGGTCGCCATTTGAAGAAAAGCCGTATCCGAGAATCTCACCGAGAATAGGAGCTCCTCTTTTTACTGCCGACTCATAGCTTTCAAGAATAACCGTAGCAGCGCCGCCACTCGGGACAAGTCCGTCGCGGTTAATATCAAACGGACGCGAAGCTTTTGCAGGCTCGTCAACCCTTTTTGAAAAGGCCATAAGGCCGTCGAAACTGCCCATTGACATCGCATTAATCTCCTGGGCACCACCGCATATAATAATATTCTGCAATCCGCTTTTAATCAAATGATAACCCAATCCTATAGAGTGTGACCCACTGGCACAGGCAGCACTGACGGTAAAATTTATTCCTTTTAGTTTAAAAATAACCGCAAGGTTCATTGTTACGGTCGAGTTCATTGACTGGAAAACGGAACCGGAGCCTACCAGTGTAGTATCTTTCTTTTCCCTGATAGTATCGGCTGCTTCAACCACAGGAACAGCAGAACTGTCGTTACCGAAAATTATTCCGGTGTTGTTGCGTTCAATATAATCCTCATCCAATTTTGCATTTTTCAGGGCTTCTATCGTAGAGATATAGGCATACTCGCCCTGTTCGGCCATCCCGACACGCATTCTTCTCGGAATAACTCCCTTCAGTTTAGGCCTTTCTATTACTCCTGTCAA
>CAYOZZ010000042.1:0-12348 GCA_964408535.1 uncultured Bacteroidales bacterium
CAACTCTTCAATATTTACTGAGCTGTTTAAATTACCCGAAGCATTTAAAATTTCAAACTCCTTTTTAACGATACCTTCAGAGTTTATCAGAGTAATCTCAATATTCTGTTTATCAGTCACTTTCATTGAAATATTAACTTCATCTTTTGCAGGATTGGGAAATATTCTTACAGGATAGGCTTCTGACGAATAATTATTTATTCCGGTAGTTATACTGGTATATGAAGCTTTCCAGCCCTGATTGGTAACGGTCTGGTTAGTTGAAAATATTATGTACATATCACCCGAAGGACAGATTACAGGCTCGGGCAGAAATCCCTGATTGTAAATGCCGGAATATTCCGCAAGCAGTTCACTATTTTCGCCGTTAACAATCTTGACGAAATCCTTTTCCTCTTCTGTCATAAACTCTTGAAATTCAAGCGTTATCTCTGTAGCATTTTCAGGATGAATATGCCACATACAGCTTGTTCCGTTGTGATAAAAAAACGATCCTGAACCGTCGTCAATCGTATCTGCCTCACCGGTCAGGTCAGTCATACCGCTGCACCAGTCCGGCTTTTCGCAGAAATAGTGCAAAAACCAGCCGGCGGCAGTCGTATTTTCGTTTGAAATAAAAGTGATAAGAACTTTATTTCCTGTTGAAACTATTTCGTCAGGTATTTCGTTTCCCGAAAACTGGCCGAGTACCGGAGAGGAAACCGTTTCCCCGTCATAAACGGTAACAATATCGTTTCCTTCTTCCGTATCCATTTTGTCAAAGAAAATTTTAATTGAGGTTATGGAGTCCTCAACGGTCTGCGGTGATATTAACCAGGAGCAATCGGTATTATTCCCGTAGTTATAATCCGGTCCGCTGCCATCGTCAACAGAGCCGTTCGTCGAATATAAAGTATCGGCACCTCCGCAAAGTAACGGATATGTGTAATTTATTGTATCGGGAAAGCAATTAATGACCAGCTCTTGTGCAAGATTAAAATTAGAACCTCCCGGAGTAAGTGTGTCAATATAGAAATATCCGTCCCAGGAACCTCCCCAGCCCCAGTTAAAGTGAAAATACTCCTCTCCCTGGTAACCGTCGCAAATAAAAGCGTGTCCGTTGACATTCGGAACCGACCAGCCGGCATAATACAAAGGAATTCCGTTGTCAAGATGTGCCACAATCACACTGTCCCAGTCAAGGTTTGTGCTGTCGCGAAAAAGATATTCGGTCTCAGGCGAATATTTGAAGTATGTACGAAGCGAATAGGCCGCTTTATGATTCCACATTCCCGACCCGTCAGGCCCGTAATCCATATCCACTGAAACACCGAGATGAAAGAGCAGCTCCGCAACGGCAGGATTTTGCTCCGACAGATGATTTGTCATTCCGTTCCAGTCATATTCGGTTTCTCCGAAATTTGCCGAAATTGTTCCGTAGTCGGGATGCTGATAAGTGTAGGAACCCGTTCCCGTATCAGGCCACCTGAAATAGTAACAAAGTTGTCCCATTGCAGTTGCCACACAACCTGTATAGCAATGGCCGGCTGGACCTTGCGGGTCGGCGGGGCACATCTGATTGTAATAATTGCCCTGATCCCAGGTAGATATAAGCATTGGAGCCACATCTTTTCCGTTTTTGACAATGTTTAAAACCGAAATATCATCTGTCAGTAATCTCCCCCATTCGGCTTCGACCGAAGCAGAGGGTTTTAAACCATTGACAATAGCAAACTCTGCTTGTTTTTTGTATTGTTCCGTCCAGGCAACGAATTGCGGAGGCAGAAAATCGTCCGCTTCTACCGGATCGAAAGAATATGCAAGTACCGGAATTATATTTTTAGTAGCGGAGACAATAACATATCCTGCCGGACTCATCCTGAAAATAAATGAAACATCAATCCCGTTAAATTTTTCTGATTCCCAACTCGTAATTCCGGTTTCATTGTATTCAACAGGCATTATCCGGTTAATTCTCTCAAAATAAAAATTCCTGGCAACCTTTTGAGCTTCAGCAATCTGAACCGGCTGGGAATATGCGCGGGTTGAAATAATCATCAGGAATAAAGCGATAGAAAGTAAATGTTTTATCATAATACGGAGCTTTTTAAAACAGATTGCGAATTTAATAAAAGTTTTAATACCGGAAAATACCCGGTAATTGTAAAATCTTTGAATCTCCACCTGCCCGGCTTCGTCATTCAGGTGCGGCAATTGATTTTATAAATAACTTATCAAACAATTATCCCCTTTCGTTGTTTATCACTTTAAGTTGCAATTTTATAATATAAATTATTGAAAACAAGATGGCAATATTCGAGATAGTGATGCCCAAACTGGGTGAAAGCATAATTGAAGCTACAATTACAAAATGGTTGAAACAAGAAGGTGATGCTGTTGCCGAAGATGATGCTATCGTTGAGATAGCTACGGATAAGGTTGATTCCGAAATCCCTTCTCCTGTGGAAGGTGTACTGAAAAAAGTTAATTTCCGGGAAGGTGATGTTGTTCCCGTGGGTACTGTTATAGCGCTTCTTGAGATTGAAGGTGAAGACAGTGGTGAAGCGACCGTTGTTGAAACGGAGAAAATTGAGACACCTGCAACGGTTGATAATGCCGCATTGGAAGAAACGAATCGGGAAACAACCGGAGTTACTGATTATAAAGCCTCCGGCAGGTTTTATTCCCCCCTTGTCAGAAGCATTGCGAAAAAGGAAAATATAGCTCCGGCAGAACTTGATACTATTCAGGGAAGCGGGAAGGACGGTCGTGTAACGAAAAGAGATATTCTTAAATATATTGAAGACGGAAAACCGGAGAAAGCAGGCACCGTTCAGACTGCAACAAAGAGTGTTGAACCGCCGAAAGTCACCTCGTCAGCAGGTGATGAACTTATTGAAATGGACAGAATGCGCCGCCTGATTGCCGACCATATGGTAATGTCAAAACAGGTATCCCCACATGTGACAATGTTTCACGAGGTTGATATGAATAATGTCGTAATGTGGCGTAACAAGGTCAAAGACGAATTCTTTGAACGAGAAGGAGAAAAACTGACCTTTACACCGTTATTTATTGAGGCTGCCGCCAAAGCTTTGAAGGACTTTCCGTTGGTAAATGCTTCGGTTGACGGTTACACAATGATTAAAAGAAAAAATATAAATATCGGAATGGCTACGGCTCTTCCCGACGGTAATCTTATTGTACCGGTTATAAAAAATGCCGATCAAAAAAATATTCTCGGACTTGTTAAAGATGTAAATGATCTTGCAGGCCGTGCCCGGAACAATAAGCTGACCCCTGATGAAATACAAGGTGGAACCTTTACGGTTACTAATTTCGGACAATTCGGAAATCTTACGGGCGCTCCGATAATAAACCAGCCGCAGGTTGCCATTCTCGGAATAGGAACCATAAAGAAAAAGCCCGTTGTTGTCGAAACTCCGCAAGGTGATATGATTGCAATCAGACCGGTTATGATTTTGTCGCTTGCATTCGACCATAGAATTGTTGACGGCTCACTCGGCGGTATGTTTTTACAGAGAGTAGCAAATTATCTTGAAAATTTTGATACGACCCGAACGGTTTAAGCCGCCTTATAATTGATGAATTGATGATTTAATTAATTGATTAACAGGTGTAATTTCGATTTAGTGCTAACCCTCTGTGAAGTTTTAAATATTCTAAAGCCATTTTTAGAAACGAAGTTACGCCTTTTCGATAATGCTGTTGTATAATTCGGGTTAAATTTATTACTTTTGCAAAAAATTTAAAAGTAAAAGCCATTCCGGAGTCTTACGATAATCGTCGGACTTTCTCACAGCTTGCACAAATTTACCGGAATGGCTTTTTTTCTTAAAAAAAACAAAAATGGAATTAAACCTTAGCAAACCAATAGCCTTTATTGACCTTGAAACTACCGGTATTAACGTTGCCAACGACAGAATTGTCGAAATCAGCATAATAAAGATAAACCCGGACGGTAAAACGGAAGTACTCACAAAAAAAGTTAATCCGACAATTCCCATCCCGCCCGAAACAACAGCTATTCACGGAATAAGCAATGAGGATGTAAAAGATGAACCGACATTTGCCGAGCTTGCTCCTTCGCTTGCAAGGTTTATCGGTAATGCAGACCTTGGGGGATATAATTCCATAAAATTTGATTTTCCGCTGCTTGTTGAAGAGTTTTTACGTGCTGATGTTGATTTTGATATAAAGAATCGAAGATTAATTGATGTTCAAAATATTTTTCATAAGATGGAGCCTCGAAATCTGGCAGCCGCATACCGTTTTTATTGCAAAAAAGAGCTTAAAAATGCCCATACGGCAGAAGCTGATGCAATGGCAACGTATGAAATACTGAAATCCCAACTCGATATGTATGCTAATACCGAGTACGAAGACCGTGACGGGAAAGTAACAACACCAATTAAAAACGATATTGAAGCACTTGCCGAGTTTTCATCTCAAACAAAAAATGCAGACCTTATCGGGCAGATAATTTATAACAAGGATAATGTGGAGGTTTTTAATTTTGGGAAACACAAAGGAAAACCTGTTTCGGAAGTTTTCAGGAAAGAGCCCCAGTATTACGACTGGATGATGAAGAGCCAGTTTGCACGCTCAACCAAAAAAGTTATTACGGCAATATACCTGAGAGGATTTAATAAAGAGTCGGTTAACATGAAATAGCCGGTTTCTGAAACAGGTAATGCAGAAATATTGTAACAATTGGTCGCAGTCAGAAGTATATTATTTTTATATCCTTTAAATCAATAGCCACAGATACACAGATAAATGAATTAATAATCTTCATATCTGTGGCTTTTAGTTAATTTAGCTGTGGTTTGTCCACGTTGGGAACTTTTATAATATCTTTTCATAACACTACTCAAACAACGCCTCATCCCTTTCCAGCAAAAGCACTGAATGCTGTGGGACAATAAAATACTTTTCACCTTCATACATTATTTCGACAGCGCCCTTTTGCAGAAAAATAGCAAGATCGCCCTCTTTAGCCTGCAAGGGGATATATTTTATCTTTTCATCCTGTTTCTTCCAGGGTTCGTCAACTTCGTCGCCGGGTAACGGTATCGGATATCCCGGACCTGCTTTAATGACATAACCCGATTGAACCTCCTCCTTTTCCTTATATCCGGGAGGCAGGTAAAGTCCGCTTTTTGTCTTTGATGAATGAGAAACAGGTTTTATTAAAAGCCTGTCACCAACTACAATCAAATTCTTTAATTTGTTATCCCCTGATATTTCCATCTCTTTAACTTTTAATAACACAAAAATAGTCATTTCTTCTATCAAAATCCGTACCTTTGCAAAAAAATATTGAAATGAAAATTGTCTTTTTCAAAACTGCAAAGCCTAAAAGGTTTGAGCTTAAAACCCGCTACTATGACGAGGAAAAGGAGTATTGGGAAAACAGAAGAAGAGAGCTGGGAATATCAAAAGACGGTGAAAAACCGGACTTTAAAACTTTACTTGGAAAAGACTGGAAACGAATGCGGAAAGGTTCATCGGTAAGACAAAGAAAAGCAAATGTAAGTGTTGTGATTTATATTGCAATTGTTATCGCATTGCTTTACTATTTTTTCTTCAAATAAACCTTTTTGCACTTAATAAAATATTAATAATCAGCTAATAGCAGAAATAATTAATGTCAGATATAATACATCTTTTACCCGATTCCGTTGCAAACCAGATTGCTGCCGGAGAAGTAATCCAAAGACCCGCTTCGGCAGTTAAGGAGTTGCTCGAAAATGCAGTTGATGCCGGTGCTGATGATATTAAACTTATAATTAAAGATGCGGGAAAAACTCTCATTCAGGTTATTGATAACGGATGCGGGATGTCGGAGACCGATGCCAGAATGAGCTTCGAAAGGCATGCAACATCAAAGATAAATGATGCACAAGACCTCTTTGCCATAAGGACGCTGGGGTTTCGCGGAGAAGCTCTCGCCTCCATAGCTGCAATAGCCCAAATTGAACTCAAAACAAAACGTATTGAAGATGAGGTTGGTACCTGCATTAAAATTGAAGGTTCAGTAGTAAAAAGTCAGGAACCCTGCTCTTCAGCAAACGGGACTTCTTTCTCAGTCAAAAACCTGTTTTTTAATATTCCTGCCAGACGAAAGTTCCTGAAAAAAAACACTACGGAATTAAGACATATCATCGAAGAATTTCAAAGAGTAGCACTGGTTTATCCCGGAATAAAATTCTCTTTTTTTAACGATAACAGTCAGCTTTTTAATCTTGAAAAGTCCGGTTTAAAACAGAGAATAGCTTCACTTTTCGGGGCTACATACAACAACAGACTGGTTCCGGTTGAACAAAAGACCGACCTTGTTGATATCAAAGGTTTTATAGGTAAACCCGAATTTGCCAAAAAGACAAGAGGTGAGCAGTATTTCTTTGTAAACGGCAGATTCATAAAGCACCCTTACCTTAATCATGCTGTTGACAATGCTTTCAGAGAACTGATTCCATCTGATGCATATCCTACATATTTCATTTATTTCGAGATAAATCCCAACGAAATTGACATCAATATCCATCCGACTAAAACTGAAGTTAACTTTGAAAACAATAAGATAATATACGCAATGCTGAGTTCGGCAGTTAAGCAGGCGCTCGGCAAGTTTAATCTTACACCATCCATTGACTTTGATGTTGAAAAAGGAATTGACATCACACCTCTCCCGGGAAGTGCAGAGATTAAGCAACCGACTGTTAAGATTGATGAAAGTTACAATCCTTTTGAAGTTGAAGCACAGAAAGGAAGTAAGCCGGCATTCAGGCAACATCAGAAACCCGACACACGAAACTGGCAAAAACTTTACGGTGACAAGGATTTCACACAATACAAGCAGGAAATCTCAAATCATCCTGAAAGCGATACTTCAATAAGTTTTAATAACGACAGTAAAGGAGATGAAACAGACGGGGGTATGGTTTTCCAGTTGCATAACAAGTTTATTGTAAGCAGCGTGAGATCCGGCCTTCTCGTTATTGACCAGCAAAGGGCGCACGAACGAATTCTTTTTGAAAGATTCCTTGCAAAACTTGAAACTCAAAAAGGAACATCTCAACAGCAACTTTTTCCCGTTACAGTTCAGTTTTCACCTGCAGATGCGGAGATTTTAAAAGAAATAAACGATGAATTAAAAGTCCTCGGATTTGATATTGAGGATTTCGGGGAAAATACTTTTATTGTAAACGGAAACCCTGCCGAAATGAACAACAGGGATATAAAAGGCGTTCTTGAAGGTATAATCGAGAATTTTAAGAAAAACCTGAAAGATATTACAAAGGATAAAAAGGTTAATTTAGCGCGCTCAATGGCGGTTAATCTTTCGATAAAAGAGGGAAAAAAATTGCAGACCGAGGAAATAAAATCGCTTATTGATCAGTTATTTGCCTGCAGGCTGCCAGAGGTTTCTCCCGGCGGAAAACCGACACTGAGAATCCTTACAATGGATTATCTAAATGAAAAATTTAATTAATAAAAAATTTGATCTTTAAAGAATGGAACAATTCAGACCGACAGGATTCAGAATATTGCCACCGGTTGTTAAAAATCTTTTGATAATTAACACACTGTTTTTTCTTGGGACAATAGCACTCTCAAACCGGATTGACCTTGATCAGTATCTCGGACTCCACTATTTTACATCTCCGGTTTTCAGACCTCACCAGTTGGTGACCTATATGTTTATGCACGGCAGTTTTACACATATTCTGTTTAATATGTTTGCGCTGTGGATGTTTGGAAACGTATTGGAAAATGTTTGGGGTCCGAAACGTTTTCTGATTTATTACATGGTTACGGGTATCGGAGCAGGACTTATTCAACTTCTTGTTCTCTACTTCAGAATATCAAGTATTGAAGGCACACTTGATCCCCAGATTATCAATATGGTTCAGGAAAAGGGATACGATTTGCTAATGGAGGGTAAAAACTATGCAGATCCGGTTATCGGAAAGCTTAATCTGCTGATAAATACAACAACGATTGGAGCATCCGGTGCGGTATTCGGCATTCTGCTTGCTTTCGGGATGATGTTTCCGAATTCTTTGATTTATGTCTATTTCGCCATTCCCGTAAAAGCCAAATATTTCGTTATGATATACGGTGCGATTGAACTGTTTTCAGGAGTCTCCGGAACGGCTGACAACGTTGCCCATTTCGCCCATCTCGGTGGTATGATATTTGGTTACCTGCTTCTGCTTTATTGGAAAAAACGATAAATGATTTTTTGTCAGTATGTACAACACAGGAAACTATTATCACAGAAGTCCGCTGCAAGACCTGAAAGCATATTTCAGGAGTAACAATATATTGGTAAAACTGATTTTAATTAACGTAGCGGTTTGGGTATTGATAATGATACTTGATGTGGTTTTCGACCTTTTTAAAGTTCCGTTTATCAACAATATAATTGAATGGCTCGCTGTTCCGGCCTATGCCGGAAAATTACTGACACGTCCCTGGACTTTACTGACCTATATGTTTCTGCATTACGACTTGTGGCATATCCTTTTTAATATGCTTTGGCTGTATTGGTTCGGAAGAATTTTCCTTCAGTACCTGTCGGAAAAACAGCTGTTAAATACCTATATAATCGGTGGACTTGCGGGAGCTTTGTTTTATATTCTTTCATTTAATATCTTCCCGAAATTTCAGGATGTCTATCTCAATTCAATGGCTTTGGGAGCCTCGGCATCAGTGATGGCAATTGTTGTGGCAATATCATTTTATGTTCCCAACTTCAGGATAAACCTGCTGTTTATCGGGCCTGTTAAAATTGTCTGGGTGGCTGTATTTTCAATTGTTTTGGATGTTTTTATGGTTAAATCGGCAAATTCCGGCGGACATCTCGCTCACATTGGAGGAGCTGCCTACGGGTATCTGTTTGCATATTACCTTAGACAGGGAAAAGATATAACATCCTCATTAAAAGGAATCTCATTGGATTCATTATTTTCAAAATTTAAGAGAAAACCCAAAACAACATTTAAAAACGTTTATTCCAATGCGAGACCGATGAAAGATGAAGATTACAACTATGCAAAAAAAGAACAACAAAAAAAGATAGATTATATACTGGATAAAATTTCAAAGTCGGGATACGAAAGCCTGACAAAAGAAGAAAAAGCGTTGCTGTTCAATGCAAGTAACAGAAAAGGTTAGATGTTAGGTGTAGCCGGTGGGGATATGGGTTACGAATTACGAATTACGAATTATGAATTATGAGTTAGGGGTTAGGTGGCAGGAGCGTATGATTTGTGAGGTGTAGCAAGCCCGTGGAAAAGAGAAACCGTGCTGGTTTGAATGGAAAAAGGAACAAAGCGGATTAATAATATTAACAAGAAGTGACGGTTGTCGCATTTGTGTTTTAATTTATTTGGTTTTGGCAAAAGCAGAAAAAAGCAGATTTCACATTTTTATCAGAAAGGTTATTCTGACTTTCAATGCCATTGCAGTAATCGCACTGCTCCTCTCCTACTCTGCTGCCTATATCAATCCGGCAACATTCTCACCAATTGCATTTGCAGGATTGTCATATCCTGTCATTCTTGCAGTTAATCTGGCATTCGTACTTTTCTGGCTTATGGTAAGCTGGAAATATTCATTGATATCAATACTTTTTATTGCTGCCGGATGGAACAATGTCGTGAGACTGGTCGAGTTTCATACCCCGGAAACGCCGGATGCAAACACAAAATACATTAAAATAATAAGTTATAATATCCAGAACCTTGTAAAAGAGAGCACAATCACAACAAAACATATTCAGGATTTCAGCAACCAGTCGAAAATATTAAAATTCCTGAAGAATGAAAAGCCCGGTATCGTTTGTCTTCAGGAGTTGCTGTACGACAGGAAAGGATTTAAGCAGTTCCCCGCTGAACTTGGAAAACAGATCGGTTGCAAATATTATTACCTCGAGAATTATTATCCGAAAAATGACAATAAAAAATTAGATGCTATTGCCATTTTCAGCAAATTCCCAATTATTAACAACGGCTTTATCAAATACAAGCAAAAGACAATAGCCATTTTCGCAGATATTGTTACCCCAAATGATACAATCAGAGTTTTTAATCTGCATCTTGCATCTTTACATTTCAGAGATGAAGATTACAGGTTTATTTCGGAAATGGACATCCAGAAAAAAAGAGAAGAGTTCAGAAAGAGCTCCGGAAAGATTCTGCATAAAATAAATTATGCTTTTCAGAAAAGGGGGCTCCAGACAACAATTATTGAAGGTGCATTATCACGTTCGCCTTATCCGGTAATTATTTGCGGCGATTTTAACGATACTCCGGCATCTTATACATATAGAAAAATATCAAACGGGCTTGCAGATGCATTTGTAGAGAGCGGCAGTGGGTTCGCCAACACATACGCCGGGAAACTCTTCCCTTTGCTAAGGATAGACCATATCCTGTATGATAAATCATACTCTTCAATAAATTTCAAAAGACACAACATCCTTCTGTCCGACCATTTTCCTGTTTCCGTCTTGCTTTTCAAGAAGAAGTGAAACGGTAAAATAATTTTCATTAACTTTGCAAATCAAATTGGCTATATGGCAATCTGCTTAAATCTTGGCTGTCAACATACAACCAATTCATATAAATATGATTCTCAATATGTTAAAAAGGTTTGTTTTCATAAAATGGATTCCTGGTTTTCTTTTGGCAATTATGCCTTTTTATAATATTGGACAACCGGTCATAGATTCGGTTATATCGGAACGTAACAACAAATACCAGGATTATCTTCAATTTCGTGAATCTTTAAAAAAACATACCTGGACTGACCTTATGAAACTGAAAGATCAGGCAGGAGACATATTAAAAAAAGATAATGTTATAATTAACGAATATTTCAGCCGGGAGCTTTTAAAAATTAAAAAGAAGGAAGCGGAAATTGATAAGCTTAAAAACGAGATTAAAATGGCTCAAAAAGAAATTGAAGCCAAAGAGACGATAATGGCCGGGAGAGAAGACTTTTCAGAAAAGCTTTTCTACAGCCTTATAGGTTCCGGATTACTAATAATTATACTTCTCGGAGTGCTTATTGACAGACATTTAAGATACCGGAGACTGAAAGATGAAATTGAACGGATATGGGCCAGTGCCGAGGACAATGACGATAATCTGTATAAAAATGAAGAGCTTATCAAAGAGATTAAATCATTGAAAAGAGATAAGGAAAATCTTCTGAACAGAATTGACGAATTTTCAAGAACAAATAAAGACAACTCGGATTTTACTGATAGACTTCGGAATGAAATAACGCAACTTAGAGAAGAAAACAGGGAGCTTCAAAAGTCATTTCAGGAAAAAGAGGCTGCCCTCCAAAAAGAAATTCAAACAAGAAAAGCAGTAGAGGATGAGATAAAAGAGCTGATTAGGAAAATAAGGTAGGAGCTAATTATCAAACAATTCATAAAATTCAAACAGATGAAAAATCAGGCAATATTTTTATTATCATTATTTTTTATCGCAACAGTTAATTACAGTGTTAAAGCTCAGACAAATTCCAAAGAAAAGGTAAAATTGACAAAAATTTGGGAGACCTCCCCCACCCTTACCGTAAGCGAATCGGTTTGCTATGATTCCGAAAGGAATATTCTGTATGTTTCTTGCATTAACGGAAATCCTGTTGACAAAGACGGTAATGGATTTATTGCAAAACTTGACCTTAACGGAAACATAATTGATAATAAATGGGTAACCGGACTGAATGCACCGAAAGGAATGGGAATATACAAAAACAGCCTTTTCGTCACAGATATTGACCGTGTGGTTGAGATAGATATCATATCCGGACGGATTGTCAAAACCTTTCCGGTTGAAAATGCCGAATTTCTGAACGATATAGCCATTGGAACGGATGGCAGTGTCTATATATCGGATATGGCAACGAATAAAATCCATGTGATTAAGAAGGATAAAAGTCAACCTGAGATATTCCTTGATGACAATACTATCAGGGGACCCAACGGACTTTATATCGAAGGTGAATATCTGTTAATCGGTACCAACAACGGACTTTACAGGTCAAGGCTTGATAATGGCAGGTTATTACGCATAATTCCCGTTTCAGGCGGAATAGACGGTTTGAAACCTGATGGAAACGGCAATTACATAATTTCAGACTGGAAAGGAAAGGTGCAGCTTGTCAGTACAAATGAGCAGCCGGTTGTTTTGCTCAACACTTCGGAACAGGGAATAAATGCCGCAGATATGGAATATATTCCTTCGGAAAAAATTTTGCTAATTCCTACTTTTAGCGATAACAGGGTTGTTTGTTACAAATTGGTAAAGTAAGTAAACGCAA
>CAYOZZ010000043.1:0-3450 GCA_964408535.1 uncultured Bacteroidales bacterium
GCATTGGCAATGAAAATAGCGTATATTTTCGGTAAAAAAGTAGATGATATTTTTGCGCTTGAAGATACCGACTGGGATTAACAGGCGGAGGATTGCAGGTTTTTGTTGAAGTTAAAACTACCATTAGGAGTTTAACTAACTAATGGATTAATTAGAATAACCCAAGTTTAATGCAATTTAACTATTAACCCCGCAAATAATCTCAATAAAATCTTGCTTTTTAATCCTTCTCTAATAATTTTGCATCTGATACGTTTGTCTCTTTGACAGATGAAAAAAAACAAACGGAACAAAATATTAAAAAGGTTTTTAAAACGACTGGCAATTCTGTTGCTGACAGCTTTGATTTTTATCATTTCTGCAGGATTTCTTATCGGCTATTATTATGGTGACAAAGTCAAAGAGATTGTTATTGCCCAAATTAATAAACAACTTGCCATTGAAGTGTCGGTAAATGAAATATCTTTCTCCGTCTTTGAGAATTTTCCGCAGGCATCGGTTTCCATTTCCGGTATTCAGACAAAAGGTGGGAAATCGAAGAATGCCGACCCCTTGCTGAAAGCAAAAAAACTTTCTGTTCTTTTTAATGTCAAAGACATTATTTCAGGAAACTACAACATTGAAAAGATATTACTGAAAGACGCATTTCTAAATATTGTTGTGTTTGATGACGGTAGTGACAATTTTACTATTTTAAAACCATCAGGCACTGAAAATGAGAGCAATATAAAAATAGACCTAAAAGAAATTATTCTGAAAAATGTTCATATTTCATTTCTCAATTACCGGTCGGATCAGGAGTACCTGTTTAGTGTGAACAAGGGAACTATGAGTGGCGGATTTTCATCATCGGCCTATGCTCTCAATATTTCCGCCGATATATTGACGGATTATTTCAGAACGGGTAAAGCAACTTTCCTGAAAGGAAAAAAGATTAAAACAGATTTAATTTTCGATATTGACAACGATAGCCGAAAATTTAATATTACTAAAGGCGACCTGATTATTAATAATCTTTCATTTACTGTTGAAGGGAATATAAAAACCGTAAATAATGACAATAGTATATTTCTGAAAATCAGGGCAAAAAAGGCAAAACTGAAAGATTTTTTAAAAGAGATTCCTCCCGAATATTTCAAACCGCTTGAAGATTTTGAAAGCAGCGGGATGTTTGATTTTACGGCACAAATCGAAGGAAATGTTTCGAAAAAGCAGATTCCCGGAGTAACATTTGAATTCGGACTTACAAAAGGTAAAATCAAATATCTGCCGACAGATTTTACCCTGAAGGATGTCTCTTTAAAAGGTAGCTTTAATAATGGCAAACTGAGAAACAAACGGTCGTTTTCACTGAAAATTTCCGGTTTTTCATCAAAAACAGCAACAGGCAGTCTGAATGGAAACCTGAAAATAGCAAACTTTGAACGCCCCGATATTTCAGTGGATTTTAATGCCGCCGGAAAACTTACGGAACTGAAAGAGTTGTTCCGTATTGATACTCTTAATTCGGTTTCGGGCGATGTAAATATAAAAATGGTTTTTCGTAACAGATTGAAAAGTTTCTCGAAGTTCACAATTCGGGATTTCCTCTCAAGCAAGACATCGGGAAAACTGAAAATCAGTAATGTAAAACTCGACTTCAAACAAAGTCTGCTTGGTTATCAAAACTTTAACGGCTTGTTCAGGTTCAGCAATAACGACCTTATTATTGAAAACTTCTCGGGAGATGTTTCGGGAAGCGATTTTCAAATGAAAGGTACTTTTATTAATATTCTGCCGTATTTCTTCCTGCCTGATAAACGTTTCAGTGTTAACGCAGACCTTAAATCGTCAATGCTCAATTTTGATGAGCTTTTGCAATACAAAACACAGGGAAGCGATACTGTTTACCGCATAAGGATACCTGAAAACATTAACATATCACTCGGTCTGAATGTAAAAAAGTTACGGTTCAGAAAGTTCAAAGCGCAGGATATTTCAGGAAAGTTGATAGTCAGGAACAAGTCAATTGTCGTAAAATACGGTTCTTTTTCATCAATGGACGGCCATACTGACATTGAAGGCAGAATTGATGGTAGTAATCCCGCAAAACTTGTTCTTACCTGCGATGCAGACATTCAAAAAGTTGACATTTCGAAACTTTTTTATGAATTCGGCGATTTCGGGCAGGATAATATCACATATCGAAAACTGAAAGGAAAAGTAACGGCAAAAGTATTTTACGAATCTTCTTTTAGCAATACTTTGAAGATTTATCCGGAAAGTGTTAATACGGTCGGCGACATTACCATTGAAAACGGTGAGTTGATAAATTACACCCCATTGTTCAAACTCGGAAGGTATCTGAGAAATAAAAATCTCAAACACATCAAATTCTCCACCTTGAAAAATCAGATAGCGATAAGAAACAAAGTTATTTATATTCCCGAAATGGAGATAAAATCGAGCACCCTTAATCTCTCGCTGAACGGCACACACACTTTCGATAATGAAATTGATTATCATATCCGGATTTTGCTGTCGGAAATATTGTCTCAAGAAAAGCGAAAAGATATTGAAAATGAGATAGAAGGAATCATAATTGAAGATGACAATTCGGGACGCACATCCCTGCCGATAAAAATGACCGGAAAGGCTTCCGATCCTCAAATTTCGTACGATACAAAGGCTGTCCGCAGGATAATATCATCCAATATGAAAAGAGAAAAAGAGAACATTAAAGATGTTTTCAGAAAGGAGTTTGGCGGAAAAAGCAACAGCAGTGATGATGATTTACCTGTAATTGAAACCGGAAATAACGGGAAAGAGCAGTTTATCATAGAATGGGATGAGACGAAACCCGACACTGTGAAGCAAAACCTGCAAAAACCTGATAAACAAAAAGTCAAACCGGGAAAAACAAAGAGTGATAAAGCCGATTTCATAATTGAATGGGATGAGGAGGATGATACGATACCCGAGAGGGAATAGTAACAAAAGCCTCAGATAGCTTTAGCGGTAAAGTAATACGAGACTACAATAATGTTTTATGGTTAACCGGAATGTTTTGAAGAGCAATACAATAAACTCTTTCCCGAATAAATTGTCGCCATAATGGAAATTAATATTTTCTTAACATCTTTTAATATGATTTTGCAATTAAATGAATTACATTTGCAAAAATATACGGGTTTGGTGAAGATCTGAATAAGTTATTGGTTTTTAACTGATTAAAATTATAATTATGAGTAAAATACGATTAGGATTAAAGGGGTTTGGCGAAATCCCCAGGCATATCTACAGGATGTGTTTGGAGGATGACAGGATTGAAGTGGTGGTTATTTCCGATTTTGGAAAGCCGGAGATTCTCACATATCTTGTCAGTGCCGAGACAAAAGGAAGAGTAAGACCGAGACTTGAAGGTAATTTTCTTGTTTCGGAAAACGGAAAGGCCAGGTTTGTGTCGGGAGG
>CAYOZZ010000044.1:0-4870 GCA_964408535.1 uncultured Bacteroidales bacterium
AAGTTTGACGGACTGAAAAAGATAGCAGGTGCCAATGTTGCTCCCGCTTACGAAAAGGCTAAAAGTACGGCAGCAGGGAAATTATTGATCGCAAAATTTACCGTAACCGATGACCAAGGTGAGATAACTGTAAAAGTTGAAGGACTGACCCCTAAAGAGTTTGCTTCAAAAACTAAGAAATTAATGCATGATACAGCAAAAGCCGTAATTCAGAATGTAAGATGAAAATAAGTTCATTGGCTTAACTGTCGGCGTAACCCTTAGTCACGCCGACAGTTAAGATTATCTATGCCATTACCTTTTTTCAACTTTAACAACACCCTTCTTTTTATTATTCTTATCAATAACAAGGAGCAGATAAACAGCCGGTTTTAATCCCGACATGTTTATTTTCGCATTTTTACCATTAAACTTTTCAGATAATACTTCTTCTCCCTTGACATTAAAAAGTAAAATGTCATAACTGCTTTCTTCCGGCAGGTCAATAAAAAGATCGGTACTTACCGGGTTTGGATATGCTTTGAAAGCCTCCATCAAACTGTAATCCTTTATTTTTGTCGCCACAGCTTTAATGCCCGGGCCTACAAACCCTTCCGACAACAATATGCCGTTCTGTTTAGTTTCCCTTACAGTCAGTTCGCCAACCGCATAAAAAACAGTACTGTTACCGGTTGTAACAGCCCCTCCAAGCGGAGCTAAGCTGCTTTTCTTTATTTCCACCTGCGAGAAGGAGATAAAGGAAAAGAGTAACAAAACCACTGTTAATACAGGTGTTCTCATTTTTGCTGTCTTTTAAGTTTTTCTATCTCTTTTTTCAACTCAGCTATCTCTTTTTGTTGTTCCTGAATAGCTTTTGTAAGTATTGGTACCAGCTTGTCATAATCAATCGACCACAGTTCTTTGTTTTCATCCCCGGGTTTGTTAACAGCTTCCGGAACTACCTCATATAATTCCTGTGCTATAAAACCTATATTTTGTTTTGCAGGTGTTTCGTCATCTTTCAATACCAGTTTGCCGTCCTCAAAACCCGAGCTATGCTGTAGATATTGACTGGGTTTAAGCTGCATCACTGTCTGCAAACCATAACCTATCGTTTTAATATTCGATTTTATTCTCTTATCGGAATATGTATCCCACCCTGAGGATAGTCCTCTACCCAAATTCGATGATGAACCACTATTAGGAATAGTAAAACCGTAACTTGTAATAGGCGCTCCATTGATAGCAATTTTGCCTCTCGGCCCTATTAAAAGAAGACTTTCATCATATTTATTTACAAACTTATACAATGGACTTTCATTATTATCAGGATAAGCTGTGTTCCCAATAACTAACTCTTTGGATGTTTGCTTAAAACTTGAATATTCTTTTCCGTCACCGGCACTTATTTTAAATGATTTAGACCATTCCCCCTCAGTATTAACCTCTAAACGGCCCCTTGGGTTTTCAGTACCTATACCAACCTCTCCGCTTTTAAGCCAAGTCATTCGAATAGTGTCATTACCTGAGAATTTTGTTGATTTCAGATACAATTTATCAGGACTTCCGTCATAGATAAATTCAAAGCCATAATTATCATTCTCAAATAGTTTTAGTTTTGAAGTCTTACCTGATGCAGCATATACTTTAAGCGCACAATCTTCCGAGCCGTCACCTATCTGAAGCTTTTCTTCCGGTGTCCTTGTCCCCACACCTACATTCCCTCCACCTGCTGCAATAGCAACATTTTGGTTCGATGAAGTGTTTAAATTCAGTATGTTTCCATTGCTTTCGATCTGATTGGCATCAAACACCAGGCCTTCGGTTGTTGTTCCGACCAGTAACCCGGCATTATCAAAATTAATTGTATTACCACCACCGTAAATATTTCCGGCAGGTATGACATTGATCTGTCCGGTTGGCGTTTCTGTTCCTATCCCTATTTTGTTTGAAACATACAATTGCCCTTTAAAATATCCGGCATAACTGCCCGTTTTTTCGGCTTCACCATATACTGCATAATGCGTTCCGCCGGCAATTGAAACAATTTTGTTATATGAACCGTATTTATTTCCGCTTCCTGATCCTGTCAGATAGTTATAGCTTCCATAATGAATTCCATTACCGGAATTCTCAATGTATGTATTTATCCCAAACTGAAATCCTGAACCTGAACCTTTTAAATGGTTATAAACTCCTTCATGATTTCCTGAACCACTACCTGACAACATGTTACAATTTCCATAATGATTTCCGGTCCCGGTACCTGTTAATTCGTTACAACTTCCATAATGGTTTCCGGAGCCGGTTCCTGATAATTTGTTATAATTTCCATAATGATAAGAATTACCGGAATTATCAATAAATGTACTTACCCCATATTGTATTCCATTACCTGTCCCTGTTAATTTGTTATAACTTCCATAGTGTATGCTATTACCGTCTTCACTTTCAATATTTATATACAATCCTTTCAGATAAGAATCAGAAGACTTGTTAATTACTAATTGCGATGTGTTATCGTCTATTGTGTCTCCCAGGTACAACCTGCCTGAGTGTGATATACTTTGAGAATACCCGGTAGCGGGATCATTAGTGCCTTTAATCCTGAAAACATCGGGTTTATTTGACAGATCATTGTAATCACCGCTAAAATCATTTCCCGATTTTTCGGCATACTTGGCATAAGGCACGTAACTGAACGGGTTAGTGCCATAATCAACATATCCGTTTCCTGCATCTATTTCTACTTTAAGGAAAGTAACAGATTTCCAGTCGATATTACAAAATTCATCTACTGCGGGATCTTCACACTTACCAATTGTAACACTTACTATTCCGTTCTCATCAGTTGTGGTATTTACAGTTTCTGTGTAAACCGGCGACTGTTGAATAATGGTGAAACGTATCGTTACATCACGGTTTGAGAGGACATTACCATTTTCGGTAATGAGGGCTTTGTAGTTAAATCCCCCGAACTGTGCATTTGCTTTTTGAGGCAAAAACAGTATCAGGAACAAATAAACAAGAAAAGTAGATAGAGTTTTCATCTCTTTAGGTTTTAAATTAATAAATAGAATTGCTATAGTATCAATAACATGCAGGAGCTCCTGCAATAGCATATTTGTCACCGTTAATTATAACATAATCACCTTCTACCCGTGTGTACGAATATTCAAAAGCACTACCACCTTGTATTATGGTTATTTTACCCTGCTGCATATTTCCCTGTATGCGCCAGTGTCCGTGTTCACCGTTTTGTGAGTCTGCTCCCCAGCCGGTGCCGCTGTAGCCGGTTTCTCCGCTTTTGGTAAAAGTACCGTCAGGACAAAGATTGATAGTGGTTTCTGTCCCGCCTGTTTGTCCTCCGCCCACTGCCGAAAAGCGGTAAAGTTTAACTGCAAACTGTTGCTGCAGGTTCACATCGTTGGGCCCGTTAACTGATGCATTACCACCGCCGGATGATGCAGTTGGTTCATTAACAGCGTCAGCCCATGCTTTTAATTTTGCCTGATGCTCCTGATATGCTTTTTCATTTTTAGACCAGGAAATAAGTGTTTTGGTTTTAGCATCGAAAACCATGTCGTACGGTACCATTCCTGTCCAGGGTTCCTGAAGGTTCCATCGGACTATCCATTTATCATCAAGCATTTCTGAACTTTTAGGTTTACCCATAACAGACACAACCTCATCGTAACTCATGCCGGGTTGGAGTTCATTTGTTTTTTTTACGGAATTAAATCCCAGGTTGCTGCTGCCACAACTATTTAATAAAAACAGCAGTACAACCACTAAACTGTAATCGACAAAAATCCATTTCATAACCTTGAAGTTTAATAAACCGGGAATTAACTATCTCAAATTTATTACATCAAAGCACTGAATGTCAAAAAAAACAGGTAAGGAAAAAGTAAAGTATATAAAAAAATAAAGTAAAGTATCAACATCAGAAAGGAAACATAAACAACTGATCCATTGACACATAAAAATCTTAACCAGGTAAGGTTTTAGTAAAATCGGAGTTGATGACGCACAAACTACTTTTTAAATATCCGGGGGTATAAAAACAGATGTACTTTACCTTCGCGCGGGTCAAGCCTTTCCCACATGTCAGTATCAAAATCAATAACAACAGTTGCTGTTGTAGGGAAATGATAAAAATCTTCATCCGATAAAGAGGAGGCGAGCATGGCAATGTCGGGGTTATGGGCAACGAGAATTACAGTCTTAAAATTATCGTCCAGCCTTGAAATGAAATTCAGGAAATCGGTTGTCGTGTAACCATCGTACAGAAACTCCTGTTCTTCTATCTTTTCTTTTGGGAAACCAAGAGTATCCGCAAAAATCTGAGCGGTCTGCCGTGCCCTTGTTGCCGGGCTGCAAATAAAGTAGTCCGGTTTTATCCCTTTTTGTTTAAGTTCTCCGGCAATCAGGGCGGCATCACTCCTGCCTCTGGATGTCAGTTTACGGGTAAAGTCCCTGTCATAGTTCTGATGTTCGGTTTTGGCATGCCTGACGAGTATCAGTTGCTTCATATCGATTGTGTTTTGTTGTTATTTTAACTTACTGCACTCCGCAAACCGGTTGTCACTTCAACTCATTAACCTTTCTCCTGCACACCCTCCTCCTTTTGTTTCAGGTATTCATAAGTTGCCATCTGTGACCTGACAAGCGGCTTCTCCTGCGGCAACGGCACATTATTCAAATTACTGTCGATCAGCCTTGCTTTCGTATTATCCTTCAATTGCAACTGAAGGATATCGATCAGCTCCTGTTTCAATTCTTTGTTTTTAACCTCAAAAGCTATCTCTATCCTCCTGTTGATATTTCTGTTCATCCAGTCGGCAGAAGAGAGATACACCTCCCTTTTTCCCTGATTGTTGAAAACCCA
>CAYOZZ010000045.1:0-3924 GCA_964408535.1 uncultured Bacteroidales bacterium
TAACGTAATTAAAAACGCACCACATACTGCCAAGATGGTAACATCCGACATTTGGGAGTTCCCGTATTCGCGTCAAAAAGCAGCATATCCTGTTGAATTTGAGCTTGTTGATAAATATTTTACCCCGGTAACAAGGATAGACGATGCCTGGGGCGACAGGAATTTAGTCTGTACTTGTACTCCTGTTTCGGATTATCTGGAGGACGGGAGTCAAAGCAGATAAAAAATTAAATTGAGTTTGTTTTACAATCAGGATTTTCTGAACTTGCCGGGAGATTCACCGAACTCTTTTTTAAAAATACGGCTGAACCACGCAGGGTCATTGAAACCGCACTGATAAGCAATCTGGGAAATATTTAAAGTTGTCGTCTCTATCAGCTTTTTTGCTGCCGAAAGGCGTATCTCTCTGATAAAACGAGATACCGATTTCCCGCTCACGGCTTTCACTTTTCTGTATAATTGCGATTCGCTCAGCGAAAGACCTTCTGCAAGCATTTCAGAGTCAAGTTTTGAATTATCAATATTCTTTTCAATGATACCAATGACTTTTATCAGAAACTTCTCTTCTACCGAAGGCTCCGCTTTTTCGGTGATACTTATTTCGACACGGCTGTATTTCTCCTGCAACTGCTTACGGATTTTTATCAGTTGTTCCAGTCTGACAAAAAGTTCTTGTTTGTTAAAAGGTTTGGTAAGGTAAGCATCGGCTCCGTGCGAAAGGCCTTCAATACGGTCATTGTCGGTTGCTTTGGCAGTCAGCATAACAATAGGGATGTGGCTCGTGCGTTCATCCTGTTTCAGAGTTTCACAAACTTCAAATCCGTCCTTAACGGGCATCATTACATCTGAGATAATGATATCAGGTATGAAAGCTATTGCCGCATCAATACCCTGTCCTCCGTCGGGAGACCACTTCACCCTGTATTTCCCTTTCAGACAGGATATTATGTATTTTGCAACGTCAGGGTTATCTTCAACAATAAGGGCCAAAGGCAGACCGTTTTCCTTTTCTTCTTCTATTACAAGTTCAACCGTACCGTTTTCGGGTTCGGTTTGTTTTGTTTCGACAGGTTTGTTCTTTTGCAATTTCGCATTATTTGTAACGGGGATGGTAACACGAAACTCAGTACTTTCTCCGGGAATACTTTTTACGATAATCTCTCCTTTCATCATTTCAACAAGTTCTTTTGTGAGAGCCAGACCTATCCCTGTTCCTTCACCCTGCCTGGTGGATGAATTGTCTATCTGGTAAAACCTGTCGAATATTTGCTGAAGATGTTCTTCTTCAATACCGATACCCGAATCCTGAACCTTTATTACCAGATTATCATTTTCTTTATCCTGTTCTCTTTTAACGTGAAAAATAACTTTTCCTCCGCCAGGGGTAAACTTAATGGCATTCGAAAGCAGGTTTGAAGCAATCATAAATATTTTATCCTGATCGTAGTCCATTACTACTTTATCGGTTTCGTGGTAAAACACCAGCTTAATATTCCTTGAATCTGCCATTGACTGGAACGACTCAAGAACATATTGCAGATATGAAACAATGTCATCCTGTATTAAATCAAGCTTCATCTTACCTTCTTCTATCTTCGACATATCAAGCATTTGTTTGACAAGATGCAGCAGCTTATCGCTGTTGCGCTCTATCATCTCAAGCTTGTCGTCACAATGTTTCTGCTCGTCATATGTAAGACTGTATCTCATTTCACCTGTCATTCCTTTTATAACTGTCAGGGGAGTGCGGAATTCATGCGTAATATTGGTGTAAAGTCGTGATTTTATATTATTCAGCTCTTTGAGCTTTAAATTCTCCTGATGCTCAATTTTTCTTTTCAAAGAAAACCGGAAAATCCGGTAAACAACAAACATAATAAGAAACACATATGCCCAATATGCAAATTTCGACTGCCACCAAAGCGGCACAACAGTAATCGGGATACGCAACAACCTATCACCACCCAGCCTATTATCCTTACCAACCTCCTGAATCTCAAGCGTATAATCATCAGGCGACAAATTCATCAATTGGATAAACCTTTTGTCCTTAATCATATTCCAACGTGTGTTATCCGGCAATAGGCGATAGGCAAAAGTCGTATTTTTATAATATTTCAAATTGATATCCGAAAAATTTATTGTTACCGGAAACTGTTTTTGCTTAACCGACAATCTTTGATTGTTCTCAAGATATACTGTTTCGACACTATTTTCATCAATATTAGTAATCTGAATATTATCAATATAAAGTTTATTGGCAGGTTTAACAGCCGGAAGTTTTTCAGGATTAAAATATGTAATACCGTCTATTCCACCAAAATAGAGGATACCGTTTTTGTCAATAAATTTTGCATGAAGGTCATATTCCTCACTGCTAAGCCCGTCGGCCTGATGGTAATTGGTAAAAGTTTCCGCTTCCCTATCAAACCTGGAAAGGCCTTTATTGGTTGAAATCCAGATATTTCCCTGAAAATCTTCAAGGATGGCATAGATGACATTATCAGGTAAACCTTCTTTTACACTAAAATATTGCAAACTTTTATTTTTCAGATAATATATGCCACCGGTGGTTCCTATCCATATTCCGCCCTCCTTATCTTTTAACAAAGTATAAACAACAGGCTTATCTAACACAACCGAATCATTAATCATTAATCTTGAAAAGTCAGCATTATTACTTTTTTTATCATTAAATGTCATTATACTCAACCCTTTATCCGTCGCAATCCAATATTTATTTTTACCGGTCTGAAGGATATAGTTTACCTGATCGGAAGCAATACTGTTTTTATTATTCGGGTTGTGCCTGTAATGTCGGAACACATATTCGTTCTCGGAAACATCGCCGGTAAAAAGGTTTAGACCTCCACCTGATGTGCAAAGCCAGATATTCTCATCACTATCTTTATAAATATAACGAATAAAATCGGCACTCAGGGAAGTGACATCTTTGGCACTATGAAAAACATTTTGAGTTCTCATTGTTTTATATTCTGAACTGCAATTCTTTATAATCACAAGCCCTTCTCTTGTCCCTGCCCAAATACTACCCTTGTCGCCTAATAAACTAAAACAGATATTTGAAGGCAGATTATGAGTGTTCTTTGTAAAAGTAAAGCGTTTTCGGCCTCTTATCAGGTTTATTCCACCACCTGAAGTACCAACCCACAAGTCTTTGTTATCTTTCAATATCGAAAAGACAACATTTGAGTTTAATGAACCCTTTAGTTCCGGTTTGTTTTGTATCTTGTAAAAAATCTCATTTTTATAAAAAAGATTCAGGTATTTTCCGGTACCTGCCCATAACTGATCATTTTTATCGAGAAGGATACTATAAACTACATTATTGCTGATTGACGTTACTTGATCATCTGAATGTACATACCTTTTAATCAAACTGTCTCCCTTCATATCATATTCATATAACCCTGTACCGGTTCCAATCCATAAAATATCACCTTTCCATTTCAATTCATATATTACAGGAGAATTGTCCGCGGCATTATCGAATGTCACCCTGTTAACTTTTTCATTTAACAAATCAATACGGAAGAGATTGTTTTGAGTGCCGGCCCATAACCTATCTCCGCCGTTTGAATTTAATATATAAATTTTTTCGAGTTTTTGAGAAAGTGGAAATTCGTTGAATATAATTTCCTCCGGATTACTCTTTATTTTCCCATAAAACAATCTGCCTTCACTGGTACCAACCCAAAGTACTCCCTTTTTCGAAATAAAAACGGCAGTAGCCGTGACACCCATATTACCAAACCACGGCATAAAATAAACCCGGTAATCACCATCAGCTTTTTCAACAATAGCAACTCCTTTATTCTCAACAGTAACATACAAACGGTTAAACGAATCCATTACCATATCTTCAATATCAAAATCCTGCAATACTTCAATACTGATAAAACC
>CAYOZZ010000046.1:0-1982 GCA_964408535.1 uncultured Bacteroidales bacterium
TGCTCCGGTATATACAAACCAGACAACAATGTTACTGGCACAGGATAAGCAAAATGCTTTTCTCGAATCAGGGAATATGATGCAGGGGATAGGACTTTTTCAGGGAAATCAGGACATAGAAAATGAAATGCAGATTTTAAAATCATTTTCGGTTGTCAATGAAGCCATTAAACGTCTTAATCTTGAAGTGTCGTATTATCTTGAAGAGCCCGTTGTTCCGAAATTAGACCTTCCTTTTACATTAGATGTTGAACTATACAAGTCCTCTCCGATAACCGTAGTGATAGATCAGACACATCCACAGGTTGTTGGCACACGTTTTTATATTGATCCGATAAATGATACGACATTCAGAATTTCGGTGAACAGCGAAAAAGCTTTCCTTTTTGATTACGGAAAAGATAAAGGTGTTGGAAACGTTGACAGCATAAGCTATGTCGGCAAATTCCATTTTGGAGAGTTGATTTCAGAAAAATACTTCAGATTTACAGTATTACAAAAACGGGCTTTAAGTAAAGATGAGCTGGAGGATGCCAGATTGTTTTTCACCTTGAATCATATCAACTATATGACTTTGGGATATATGAGGAAATTAAATGTTGAAACCGTTTCTCAAAACTCATCTTTCGTAAATATTACTTTTTCCGGTACCAATTCATCTAAAGTAACCGACTTTCTAAACACTCTTACACAGACTTACCTGGAGCAAAATCTAGATAAGAAAAACAGAATCGCATTAAACACTATTAACTTCATTGACAGTCAGATTCAGGATGTTTCCGATTCATTAACATATACTGAAAACAAATTACAATCGTTCCGCTCAGCACACAAGGTAATGGATTTGGATTTTCAGGGACAAAAAATATATGAGCAGATGAATCAGTTGCAGGATGATCTCGCAACACTCCAAATGAAACGTCAATACTATGATTATATTAAAGATTATTTCAAAAAAAATGAGGATGTAAACGATCTTGCTGCTCCATCCGCTATGAACATTAACGATGTCCAGTTAAATACTCTGATAAACCAGTTAATGACTCTCAATAGTGAGCGTAATAAAATTGTCACCGGAAATGCACCTAAGAATCTCTATCTTAAAGAAATTAATACACAAATTAAAAACCTGAAAAACACTATCCTTGAAAATATTGACTACAATTATAATCAACTGGATATAGCAATCCAGGATATAAATGGCAGGATGACAGAACTGAACAAGGAAATTTCACGGATGCCGAGAACAGAAAGAGAACTTTTCGGAATTGAAAGGAAGTTTAAACTAAATGATGCCATTTACACTTTCCTTTTACAGAAAAAAGCCGAAGCTCAAATTGCAAGAGCATCAAATGCACCTGATTATGAAGTAATTGACGAAGCAAAGTTTTTTATGGCAACCCAAATAGCACCAAAAACAAACCTTAATTATCTTATTGCATTGTTTCTTGGGCTTCTTATTCCTTTAGCCGTCATTCTTATGCGCGATTTCTTTAATAATAAACTTGAAGAACCAAAGGATGTTGAAGCTTTAACCGACCTACCAATAATCGGTAATATTTTGAACAACAAGATGAAGTCGGATACTGTCATTAAAGATTACCCGAAATCACCTATTGCCGATTCTTTCAGAGCAGTAAGAACAAATCTCAACTTCTTTGCAAAAGGAAAAGAGAAACTAACAATTCTGGTAACATCTTCAATTAGCGGAGACGGAAAATCTTTTTGTGCAACAAACCTTGCTTCCGTATATGCTTTGTTTGGCAAAAAAACTCTATTAGTCGGCTTCGACCTGAGAAAACCGGGTTTACATCTTGATTTTGAGTTGACTAATGATAAAGGAATCACATCATACCTTATTAATGAAGCATCAATTTCGGAAATCATACAACCGACACCGATAAAGAATCTTGATTTTATTGCTGCAGGACCTACTCCGCCGAATCCTATGGAGCTGATTGCATCGGATAAAACAAAGGAAC
>CAYOZZ010000047.1:0-2420 GCA_964408535.1 uncultured Bacteroidales bacterium
TTGATAAAATATATTTTGATTCATACAAACAGGTTGCAACTCCGGGTGGACAAAAATATCCTGGCGTTAACCGCGACATTAATGCCAGAATGGAAAAGGGTACTCTTATTATGAATTATGTGGGGCATGGCGGTGAACTCGGATGGGCACACGAAGGAGTTCTGACAAACAAAGATATCCTTGACTGGCGTAACTGGGATAAGCTTGCGGTTTTTGTTACGGCAACCTGTGAATTCAGCCGCTTCGACGATCCTACAAGGGTCTCGGCAGGTGAGAATGTTTTTCTGAATCCAAATGGTGGTGCAATTGCCTTGTTTACAACTACAAGGCCTACCTATGCTTCGGGAAACTCCTTACTCAATAAAAGCTTTTATAAATTTGCTTTGACAAAAGTTGGTGGAAAACACAGGAAGATGGGTGATGTTATTCGCCTTGCCAAGAATGAAGCGGGCTCTTCGGCCAATGGGAGAAAATTTGTCCTGTTGGGTGACCCTGCCATTGATTTTGCATTCCCAAAAGAAAGAGTCGTTACGCTAAAAGTAAATGATGTTAGTGTTTCGGAACCGATAGATACTCTGAAAGCACTGAGCAGTGTGACTATAAGCGGCGAAATGCAGGATAATAACGGAAATAAACTGAGTTCATTTAACGGAACTCTTTATCCTACGATTTTTGATAAACCGTTTCCATATACTACTCTTGGAAATGATATAGGAAGCTTTCCGACAACATTTTATATTCAAAAGAATCCTTTGTATAAAGGTAAAGCAAGTATTGAAAACGGTGAATGGTCTTTTTCTTTCATTGTTCCAAAGGATATTGCTTATCAATATGGATTCGGAAAGTTCAGTTATTATGCAAAAAATGAAAATACTGATGCAGCCGGATATTTTCTTGATGTCACTGTCGGAGGTTACAATCCTTTTGCTGCTACTGACGATGAAGGCCCGGTCATTAAACTCTTTATGAATGACAGGAATTTTGTGTTCGGCGGATTAACAGATGAGAATCCGGTTCTGCTCGCTGATATTTTTGATGAAAGCGGAATAAATACCGTTGGTAGCGGCGTGGGGCACGATATTGTTGCTACAATTGATGATGAAACGGATTTTATTATAAACGATTATTATGAAGCTTCTTTGAATAATTATCAGGTCGGTACGGTTAATTATCCGTTTTTTAATCTGACAAACGGCGTTCACAAGTTATCATTAAGGGTTTGGGATGTATATAATAATTCATCTACTGCATACACCGAATTTCTTGTTGCCGAATCGTCTGAAATGGCACTGGAATATTTAATGAGTTATCCTAATCCCTTTAAAGACTGGACTATCTTTTCTTTTGAACACAATCAGTCACAGGAACCGATGGATGTGAAAATTGAGATTTATACAATTTCGGGTCAGTTGGTTAAAACAATTACCGATGTCTATAACTCCGGCGGTTATAAATATAAGTCGGTGAAATGGGACGGCTGTGACGAAGGTGGCGAAAAGCTGAATCAGGGAATTTATGTTTACAGAGTAATTGTTCAAAATGCAGACGGTACGGTTTCTCAGGACAATAATAAATTGGTAATCCTTAAATAATCTGCAATACGCAACTATTTGCAAGTGTGAATCGTCATATAATATTGGCAAGATTGGTGTAATGCTAATGTTATTTTAAGTACTTTTGTGTTTTCTGATTGGATGACATTTTAATATTGAATTTATTGATGAGAGTTTTACTTAAATATATTCTGGTTTTTCTTATCCCGTTCTCACTGTTCGGTCAGGAAAAAGTTATTGTTGATGAGATAAGATGGAAAGGTTTGGTGACGGAAAACGCCGGTGAAAATCAGACTGTTAAATACCTCTACTTTGATGATGCACAGGTTGATTTGTCAACAGGGCTGCCGTCATATTATTATTCATTCCGTCTTACTAATTCCGCTACTGATATAAATGTTGAATTTGACAATCAAACATTTGAGCCCTGCACTACTGATGAAAACGCTTATATGCAGGCTTCCGACTTTGATGCGAATGAAATTGCAATTAATTCCGAAGTCGGTTTTGAAATGAAAAAGCCCCTCGGAATAGTTTCGTTTATCCCGGTAAGATTGAATGCCGCTACCGGCGCTTATGAAAAACTTACCGGATTTAGTTTGAAGATTACTGAAGTTTTGAATACTGAAAATGCCGCAGCACTTTCTGACACCGTTTATGCCGACCATTCTGTGCTTTCAAGCGGCGAATGGTATAAGATTAAAATCAGGGAAACAGGTGTTTACAAAATCACCTATGACGACCTGATCTCTTTTGGCATTGACCCTTCATCAATTGATCCGAGAAATATCAGGATTTATGGTAATGGTGGTGGAATGCTCCCTGAAAAAAATGCTTTGCCGCGCCCCGACGACCTTATTCAGAACA
>CAYOZZ010000048.1:0-6584 GCA_964408535.1 uncultured Bacteroidales bacterium
CTGATAAAATAGTTTCATTATTTGGCAAATCGTTTTTTGAAAAATATGGATATCTCACCATTGAAAAATTCGGTAATATTTATTCAAAAAGTGAATATTTATATATGGCTAAAACAATGGGAATTGATGAGAATAAAATATTAAAAATATATGAATTTATGAAAATGCAAAAAATTGATCCCTCTGTCCCAATCCCCTAAAACAAAAACCAATAATCAAGCAGACTACCCCGCAAGATAAACTGTCGGGGAGAGCCTTTTGAATTTGATTTTGGGTTAAGGTTATGAAGCCGGAAGGGGTTGGGGTTGGATTTAAGTCAGCCGGCGCACAATCTCCGAATGACCGCTCTTTACCATAAATAACTATTCTTCCCCTTGCAAAAGTATAGAATGGGCACCTAATTTACACTAAACCGGGATTATTCCTTCTCTTTTTTATTCAGAGCCTCAATTTCGGCACGGAGACTTTCCACCTCCTTTTCAAGCTCGTTGATTTTCGTCTTCAATTTCCTTGTTACGGATTTCTCGTTGCTTAATTCTTTTGTAAGTTTTGCCTTTTCTCCCTCAAGAGTCGAAACTTTTCCTTTCAGAGTAATTATATCTGTCAGATATTCAGATATTTTACTATTTAACAAATCTATATTTTTATCAGCCATAGTTACACTTTTTAGTAGAGTTAATAATAAATTATCAGTTTCTGTCCGGCAATAATCATATCGGGATTTTGGATATTGTTATCTTTGGCAATATCCTTATATTTATAGCCGTTGCCATATATTTTCTTAGCGATTCCAAACAGTGTCTCCCCTTCATGAATCATATAAGTACTCTCCTTTTTATCATCTTTTTCAATTTTGGCGTTTACTTTTCCGGTAAGCACTTTATTCCTTACAACTAATGTTTCGTTCTGCTTTTTAAGTTCGGCAACCTCCTTCTGTAATCTCTCAACTTCATCCTTCACAATACTTTCATCCGTTTCCTGACTTTGACCGAATTTACCGAGACAGGTCAATATCCATGCAACCAGAACAATTATAAACAACGCAGAAATAATGTACCCGAAAATCAATCGGTTTTTTGATGTTTTATGAATTTTTCCCGAAAGATAAAAGGCTTCCAGGTCGGATTGGCAATGAGGACACGTAACAGCATCATCAGGCAATCCCTCTCTATGACATACCGGACATTCCATAATTTTGTCTTTTTAAGTTAGACAATATATTAAAAGATGCGTAATATATAAAATTTTTTTATGGATTCCAAATTTTTAAAAAGTTTTTTTTAATTTATCGGGATAATAATATATTTGCAAAAAAATCTAATCTTATGGTAAATTACAGAACAGAATTATCGGCAAACATTATTATCAGACGAATTGCAATTACTTTCATCTTGTTTTTGTGGTCAACGTTTTCATTCTCCCAGGTGTCAATCAATACCACAGGCAATGATCCCGACAATTCGGCAATGTTAGATGTATCAAGTACTACTAAAGGATTATTGATACCAAGAATGACGACAACAGAACGTGATCAGATACAGCAGCCTGCCGAAGGACTTATTATCTTCAACACAACGAGTAGCAGCCTGAATTTTTATTCAGGACAGGTATGGTACACTGTAAGTACCCTGAATTTATGCAGTCCGGTTATTAACAGCCAGCCTGCTGATGTAGAGGGGTGCATAGGAGATAATACAAGCTTTCAGGTTACTGCGGGTGGCGACGGCATAACCTATCGCTGGCAGGAAGATCAGGGGAGCGGTTTTTCAGACATCTCCGACGGTGGAATTTACTCAGGCTCAGCTACGGGCACTCTGCAACTTACAGGTATCTTAGGGGGAATGGACAACTTTTCATATCGTTGTATTGTAGCAGGAACTTGTCCGCCGGCCGACACTTCCGACATAGCCATACTGACAGTAAACCAGCCCGTTCAAATCACATCCGATCCTACCGACCAAGTTGTATGTGAAATGCATCAAGCAAATTTTTTCGTTTCCGCATCCGGGACAAATCTTACATATCAATGGCAGGAGAATGCCGGATCAGGCTTTGTAAATATTTTTTATCAGGGATATAACACTTCAACCCTTAGTGTTGATGCATATAGTGGGATGTCAGGGTATCAATACAGGTGCATCGTTTCGGATAACTGCTCAAATTCCGCAACTTCCGATAGTGGGACACTTACTGTTTTGCAAATGACATTTATCACTTCACAGCCACAAAATCAAACCGTCAGTGCAGGTGGAAATACATCATTCAGTGTAACGGCTTCCGGTGGTGTTATCAGTTATCAGTGGGAAGTGAATGACGGCAGCGGATTCACTTCGGTTTCCGATGGAGGAGTATATTCCGGTGCATATACGGCAACACTTTCAATAACAGGAGCAACAACCTCAATGAATGGATATAGCTACCGGTGTACCGTTTACGGTAATTGCTCGGCCGACATATCAGCATCTGCACAGCTTACTGTAAATTAAACTAATAAAAAAACAACTATGATACTGAAAATTCATCCTGAGAATCCGTCACCCCGTCAGATAAAAACTGTTGTCGAATGTCTGAATGACGGTGGTGTGATAATTTTTCCGACAGACACAATTTATGCCCTTGGTTGCGACATTTACAAATCAAGAGCAATAGACAAAGTTGCACAAATAAAAGGTATTAAGAAGGAAAAGGCCAACTTCTCGTTTATTTGCAGTGACCTGAGCCAGCTTGCCGACTTTACAAAACCTATACCCAATGAGGTTTTTAAACTCATGCGCAAGACTCTTCCCGGCCCTTACACTTATATTCTTAATGCGAACAATAATGTCCCCAAAATTTTCCAAAGCAAGAAAAAAACTGTCGGTATAAGGATTCCCGACAATAATATTCCCATTGAAATAATAAGGTTACTCGGGAATCCGATACTGTCAACCTCAATTCACGATGATGACGAAATAATAGAGTACAGTACCGATCCCGAACTTATATATGATAAGTTTAAAAACCAGGTTGACATTGTAATTGCCGGCGGCCATGGCGATAATAATCCGTCAACAATAATTGATTGTACGGGTGATGAGATTGTTGTGGTTCGTGAAGGTAAAGGGGAGATATAGATTTACGATTTACGATTACGATTACGATTTACGATTTACGATTACGATTTGCGATTTACGAAAAAAGTTATGATCTTTAAAGGAAGTATATATTCTGAACCGAAAACTAACAGTGATGGACAGGAAGTTTTTGAGGTTTTAAAAAAGACTGACAAAATTTTGATTGAAAGGATTATCACAAAAGGGGCATTGAAAGAGCCCGGTGAATGGTACGATCAGGATAAAGACGAATGGGTGATGCTGGTTCGGGGAGAAGCCAAAATCGAATTCCGGGATGGAATTATATCATCATTGCATAGTGGCGACTACATTTTTATTCCGGCACATTTGAAACACAGAGTTGTTGCTACCAGTGAATTACCCGACTGTATCTGGTTAGCAATTCATGGTGATTTATCTTAATAAAAACTTTTTACTATTTTTTTAAAAAATTACTTGGATTAAATAAAAAATAGAGTACTTTTGCACCTCCAAAAAATGATTCCGTAGCTCAGCCGGTAGAGCAACGGCCTTTTAAGCCGTGGGTCCTGGGTTCGAATCCCAGCGGGATCACATACAAGCTCCTGAAAATCAGGGGCTTTTTTATTTCACAATAATCACACTTGGTTTACCGCCACCTTTCTTATCTCCCTTTTTGCCGCCTTTTTTACCTCCATTATAATACTTCATTGCAGTTGACATATAGTTGTTCAGCTCACTAATTCTATGCTCATGTGACGGGTGTGTTGATAAAAATTCCGGTGGTTGCGGTCCGCCTGTTTTTGCCATGCGCTCCCAGAAAACCGGAGCTTCGTGAGGGTCGTAACCGGCCATAGCCATAAAAATCAGTCCGAGTTTATCAGCCTCTTTCTCATGCAGACGACTGTAAGGAAGCATCGCACCATAGGTTGAACCGATTGCATAAGCCATATAATAAATTTGTTGCATTTCCTCAGGTTCATCTTTAATGGCAACAGCAAGAGCAACTCCACCCAATTGCTGTACCATCTGCTGACTCATCCTCTCACGGCCATGATTAGCAACTGCATGGGCAATTTCATGCCCCATAACGACCGCTACACCATTTTCATCCTGACAGATGGGCATAATTCCGGTATAAAAAGCAACTTTCCCGCCCGGCATACACCAGGCATTAACCGTTTTATCATCCTGAATAAGATTAAATTCCCACTCATAACCCTCAAGGTTTGACGACAAATTGTTCTGTGCCATAAAATCCTCGACAGCTTTCTCTATCCTTGCTCCAACCCTTCTGATCATCGCAACCTGCTCTGTATTTGTTGAAAGCTTACTCTGTCCGAGCACCTCCTTGTAGCTTGTGTAACTAAGGGGTAAAATCTGAGAATTGGGAATTAAAGACATCTGCTTTCTTCCTGTCAACGGAACAGTAGCACACCCGATAAGTAGTGCCACAAACAAAACAAAACCGAATATCTTTTTCATAGAAATTTATTTTTTGATAAAAATACAAAAATTACAATTATGTCAAAGCAAACGATAAAGATATTTACAGAGAACTCTCAATCTTCTCAATCATCTTGCCAAACTCTTCAATATTATAAAGTCTTGTAAGGAAAATAATCTTTTTAGTATTCATATCAATAACCACATTTCGTGTCACTCCGGCTCCCTTTCTTGCAAAAAGCTGAAATATCTCCCCTCCCGGATCAAGTGCCACCGGATAGGTTATCTTCATCTGCTTTTTGAATCCTCTGACCTTTTCAACAGGTTCGTCAAGGTCAACACCAATAAGCATCACTCCCCTGTCCTTAAATTGTTGCCACACTTCCGATTCGAGATGAGGCATTTCCTTACGGCAAACCGAACACCAGCTTGCAGTAAACTGTAAAATAACAATTTTGGCGTCAAGTGCGTACAGAAATGAAGATGTACTATCATCAAACTGAAATTCTATATCGGGCACAATATCTCCAACATTTACAATGTAACCTCTGTCAGGCTTTCGGACACATGCAGATAAAAAAAGAAGCGCCAATGAACCTATTGAAATCAAATTTATTAATCTATTTGTTTTCATACTTTGCAAAAATAACTCTTTTTTAACATTTAATAATGTATATGCATACATCTTTTTGACCTTTTAATATGTCTATGTACTGAAAATAAAAATAAATAAATGTTTAATCAGTTAAAATTCAAAAAATGAAAAAACTTTACACATTGATTACTATGATCGGTTTGTCAACTTTATTATTCGGACAAACCTATTTAAGCGAAGACTTTAGTTCCAACCAAATGCCGCCTGACGGATGGACAATTGATAATCAGGCTGCTCAATGGTCAATTGCAAACTCCAACACAGCAGGAGGAGTGGCTCCTGAAGCTAAATTTCACTGGGTTCAGGGAATAGCAACCAGCCGTTTGATATCTCCCGAGATTGATATGACAGGTATTTCAACAGTAACTTTTAGTTTTAATCACTATCTTGATGATTATAATAACACTGACTATTCACTTGGTGTTGCAACTACTTCGGGAGGCAGTGGAGTATGGACTGATGTCTGGACTTTAATTCCAACCGGAAATGTTGGGCCTGAGATGGTATCATTTGATATAAACAATGCAGATTTGGGACAACCTGATTTCCAGATATGTCTCTATTTCGATGGTAATATGTATAATCTGAATGACTGGTATATTGATGACATAATGCTTTTCATTCCTTATGACCTTGATGCGGAAATGGTTTCAATAAACACTTTGCCATTCACCGGAGGAGCTATGGAAATAACAGGAACAGCAAAAAATTTCGGAACAACCCAGATTACTTCTATGGATATTGAATGGGAAGTTGACGGTGAGGCTCATACAACTACCTTCGACGGACTATCACTGGATTTTGGAGATACTTATGATTTTACCTGTGCCGATCTTTTTGATTTTCCGGTCGGGACTTATACTGTCGTTGTAACAATTACATCAGTAAACGGAACAACAGATGATAATCCTGACAACAACCAGCTTTCGACAACAATAAGCGTTATGAGTAATGCTGTTTACAAAAAGCCTTGTTTTGAGGAATTTACAAGCTCAACCTGCGGCCCCTGTGCAGGATTTAACTCTCAGTTTTCACCCTGGACAGCAGAGCACGATGAGGCCATAACCCTGATTAAATATCAGATGAACTGGCCCGGAAGCGGTGATCCCTATTATACCGAAGAGGGAGGAGTAAGAAAAGATTTTTACGGTGTTACAGGTGTTCCGTCACTTTATACTAACGGCTCTTTTACAGGAACTCCGGGTTATGTACCAACAATGGCACAGGTAATCGAAGCTTATGATAATGCCATTTCCGAACCGGGATTGCTTAGCCTTGTTGGCACCCATACACTCAACGGAACTATTATGGATATAACAACAACTATTCTGCCTTATGCTTCATTCTCCGACGTATCCGTATATATTGTCGTTTTTGAATATATTACAACTCAAAATGTGGGAAGCAACGGG
>CAYOZZ010000049.1:0-2438 GCA_964408535.1 uncultured Bacteroidales bacterium
ATCGATGATAACAACATCCGCATTCTGGTTCTTAGCGGCCGAGAGTGTGTCAAAAGCCACGGAAGCAGGGTCGGAACCCATCTTTTGTTTTATGAGGGGCACTCCTACGCGGTCGGCCCAGATGTCAAGCTGGTCGATGGCAGCGGCTCGGAATGTGTCGGCAGCACCAAGGATTACCTTTTTACCTGCCTGCTTGAATTTATGTGCAAGTTTACCGATGGTGGTTGTCTTACCTACACCGTTAACTCCTACTACCATTATCACATAAGGATCACCGGAAGGAGGGAGGTCGAAATCAGTTGCCGTGGTGGCCTCATTCTCGGCAAGCAGGGCAGCGATCTCTTCACGCAGTATTTTGTTCAGCTCCGATGTGCCCATATACTTATCCTCGGCTACACGTTTTTCTATGCGGTCTATTATCTTCAGTGTGGTGTCAACACCCACATCGGATGTGATGAGAACCTCCTCGAGGTCGTCAAGTACATCATCATCAACTTTTGACTTTCCGGCCACGGCACGGGTAAGTTTCGACAATACGCTCTGCTTGGTCTTTTCAAGCCCTTTATCAAGATTCTCTTTTTTCTTTTTGTTAAAACCTCCGAATAATCCCATAAACTTATCTTTTACTCTTTGTTGCTGTATAAAATAACACCAACTCTGTTTATATGTTCAATTAACTCTTTCTCTTTTATTCTGTCAAATAAAACTATATCAATTTTATAAGGCAGCTGCAGTTTGTCGTATGCCAGTTTTGCCGACAGGATATCATCAATATTGAGATGGTCGCCTTGTAACGCAATATCAATGTCTGAGCCGTTTTCAAAACTTCCTTTTGCCCTCGAACCGAAAAGGACCACCTTATTTATTTTCGGGTTTGAGGTGAATATTTCAATTATCTTTTCCCAGTCGCTTTCTAATAAACCGTATTTCCGTTTTCCGTCAATCATCTGGTTCCGCGTTCTTTCTCATTCGTCAACTTTTCCTGAAGTTCGATGAACAATGAAAAATATTCTTCAAGTATTTTTGATACTATCTCATCTGCCGTTTCTTCATTGTATGTGTGGCTTGTCAGATTTCTGCTTTCATGCATTCTGAACCAGGCCTCACCATTTGATATGTAACCATCCTGAAAGCTCTGTTCTATCACCGGTTTTGGGCCTACCACGTCCTTGTACCCTTTTTCTTTCAACAGATCCTGCAATGTCTTCCATGCAAGCTCGTAAGTATATTCAAATGCCTTTATCAAACCTTGCTTTTCAAGCTCATTAAGATCTTCTTTCTCAATGAACCTTGAAAGCTGTTGTAATGCTTTGTTGTAGTTAGAAAAGCGTTGAAGCCATCTGATATCCTTATTGTTCATTGTCTTGCCGGTTTGTCTGTTTCGCTTCAAAGATATCATTTACAACCAAATACACAAAATAAAAAAAGCTTCCCGGTTTCAGGAAGCTTTTTCTGTATTGTCTGTGTCAGAATTATTTCTGATTGAAGAATTCTTTAGCTTTTTCGTTAGGTACGATCTCCTCACGGAACGTGTAAGCTCCGGTTTTCGGCGACTTTACCATTTTGATCACTTTAGTGTGACCTTTACCTCCACCTTTTTGTAGTGTTGCAACTGCTTTCTTAGCCATGACTTAATTATTTTATTTCACGATGAATAGTATATCGCTTCAATATAGGATTATACTTTTTTAATTCCAATCTGTCAGGAGTATTTTTCCTGTTTTTTACGGTAATGTACCTGGATGTTCCCGGCATTCCGCTGTTTTTATGCTCAGTACACTCCAGAATTACCTGAACGCGGTTACCTTTTCCTTTTTTAGCCATTGTACTCCTTTATTAATAGTTTTTAATAAATCCTTTTTCTTTTGCACTCTTCAAAGCGGCTGTAACACCCACTTTGTTTATCAGTCTCAAACCTGCGGCTGAAACTTTAAGACTTACCCAACGGTCTTCCTCGGGCAGATAGAACTTTTTAGTGAACAAGTTGGGGTAGAATTTACGTTTTGTTCTTCTCTTTGAGTGAGATACGTTGTTTCCAACCATCACTTTCTTACCTGTTATTTCACAAACTCTTGACATCGCTCTATAATTTTTTTCTGATACGTTTTTCAAACAGAGCGCAAAATACGCTATTTTTCTTCAAAAAAACAAATGGAACAGCAATATTGTTAACCTTTTTTATAAAATTTTCCTGTTTCAAGATACTTTATTAAAAGAACCATTCCGTATTCTGCACTTCTTTGGATATTCCGCTCTCTGATTTTGCCGAACGAGAATCGGATGCTGTATGTTTTTTCAGGTGTTGCAATACCTATCCAGACGGTACCGACAGGTTTGCCCGGAATGATGACCGGCTTGGCACCGACAGCACGTGTCGAGCAGCGGCTGTAACACCCACTTTGTTTATCAGTCTCAAACCTGCGGCTGAAACTTTAAGA
>CAYOZZ010000050.1:0-10633 GCA_964408535.1 uncultured Bacteroidales bacterium
AAACAATAACTCTTAATATCACCGGCAAACAGTAGGAAATAAATATAAAATATCAATTTAATAAAAAAATCAGACGTATGAAAAAGCTGTTATCAATTGTAATTATCCTCAGTGCAATACTTGGTGCGTGCACACAAAAAACCGTTGAAAAAAGAGATATTGCCATAATCCCGAAACCGGTTGAATTAATTAAAGGAGAAGGGAATTTCTTCCTGACAAACAAAACAACCCTCGTATATCCCGATGATGAGGGTGCTGAAAGTGTTGCAGAGTTTTTTGAAGACTGGATAGAAAACCCCACAGGGTTTGATTTGGAATCGGACGATGATGGTGATGTGAATGAAAAAAATGCAATAATTTTTATTATTTCTGATGAGAATAGATTTGGGGATGAAGGATATGAGCTTGATGTTACCGAAAGAAACATTAAAATTACGGCAGCAAAACCGGCAGGGCTGTTTTACGGAGTTCAAACAATTTTACAACTCCTTCCCGTTGAGATTTACAGCCCCGAAAAAGTTGAAGATCTAACCTGGAACGTTCCTGTTGTCAAAGTTTTCGACAAACCTTCATTTAAGTGGAGAGGAATGCACCTTGATGTATCACGGCACTTTTTCCCGAAGGAGTTTGTAAAACGCTACATTGACCTTATTGCAATGCACAAAATGAATATTTTTCACTGGCACCTTACAGATGATAACGGCTGGCGAATTGAAATAAAAAAATATCCCGAGTTAACCGATATTTGTGCCTGGCGTGTTCCACGCGATAAGTGGCGTGGTGTTGAGCCTCCGAAACCGGGAGAAAAAACGACTTACGGTGGTTTTTACACCCAGGACGACATAAGGGAGATTGTAAAATATGCAGCTGAAAGGCAAATTGAAATTATTCCTGAAATAGAGATGCCGGGACATACCAGTGAAGTGTTTGCTGCATTCCCTAACCTTTCGTGTAGCGGCAAAAAAGCCGATGTCAGACCCGGAAGTTACTGGCCCAACGAAGATATCTTCTGCGCAGGAAATGACTCGGTCTTTATTTTTATTGAAAATGTACTTGATGAAGTCGCCGAACTGTTTCCTTCAAAGTATATTCATATCGGAGGGGATGAAGCCGATAAAACCAAATGGAAAAAATGTAAAAAATGTCAGAAAAGAATTAAAGATGAAAACTTAAAGGATGAAGATGAACTTCAAAGCTGGTTCATTAAAAGGATTGAGAAATATATAACCTCAAAAGGGAAGAGGATGATTGGCTGGGACGAAATTCTTGAAGGCGGACTTGCACCGGAGGCTACGGTTATGTCGTGGCGTGGTTTTAACGGAGGAATAGAATCGGCCGAAATGGGACACGAAGTCATTATGTGTCCTACATCGTACTGCTATTTCGATTATTATCAGGCTGATCCTGAATTTGAACCACTTGCAATAGGAGGATTCCTGCCGCTGAAAAAAGTCTATTCTTTCTATCCTGTACCCGAGGAACTCTCAAAGGATAAAACTCATTATATTCTCGGAGGACAAGGGAATATCTGGACTGAATTCATCTCGACACCTGAACATGCAGAGTATATGTCGGTTCCGCGAATGACTGCCCTTGCAGAAGTGCTGTGGACGCCAAAAAGCGAACTTAACTGGGACGATTTTCGTCAAAGACTTGAAACCCAACTCAAAAGATTTGACCTGATGGATGTAAACTATTCGAAAGGTTCGTTCAGAATTGACATTCAACCTACCAAACAGGCAGACGGCAGTTTTATGGTCGTGCTTGAAACCGAGCAACTTAAACCTGTTCACTACACTCTTGACGGTTCCGACCCAACTCCTCAATCTCCTGTTTACGACAAACCTTTAAAAATTGACTCGACAACAACCGTAAAAGCTGCAATTTTTGTTGACGGAAAGCTTATGGAAAAAGTTTCGGAAAAGACAATCTCAATGCATAAAGCGGTTGGCAAAGATATAAATCTCAAAGAGCCTCCGCATCGCAGATATAAAGCAAAAGGGGCAATATCTCTTATTGACGGGCTGCAAGGCTCCGATAACTTCAGGGATGGCTATTGGCTCGGCTTTGAGGGTAAAGATATGGAGGCTGTAATTGATCTTGGTGAGACAATGACCGTAAACTCAGTATCGGAAACCTTTTTCCAGAGAAATGCCTCCTGGGTTTTCCTGCCTGTGAAAGTTACATTTGAATTACTGGATAAAAACAAAAAGAGTCTGGCGACCAAAACCGTTGAAGCAAAAGCCAATCCGAAAGATGATGGAGTAATACGCGAGAATTTCAAAGCAAACTTTAAGGATATTGAAGCAAGATATGTTAAGGTTCACGCATACAGCTTAAAAAAATGTCCCGCCTGGCACGAAGGAGCGGGTAAAAAATCGTGGATATTTACCGATGAGATTGTTGTGGAATAAGGCATAAAAAGGTGTTAATTGCAAGTGAAAGTTTCAATTAACACCTTTTTTGACACACCTTAATGCTGTTTTTTGTCATTGATATAAATTCTTAATGTTCTTAATCCCTTAATGAATTCTTAATGGTAAAATAAATATTTACATTTTAGTCCTACATAAAAAAACTAAATATTTATTACTTTTACAGCATTAAAGAAATAGCTATATGAATCGAATTTCAAGCCCTCATCTTTTCTTCTTTGTTTTGTTTTTATCAGTGATATTGCTTTCGTGTAATAAAACAGAGCAGCAGCAACGTCCCAATATCCTCTTTATAATGTCGGACGATCACGGATACCAGGCAATATCGGCTTATGACGGCACTCTGAACAAGACACCGAATATTGACAGGCTTGCCGACGAAGGAATCAGGTTTACACAAAGCTTTGTAACCAATTCCATCTGTGCCCCGAGCCGAGCGGTTATGCTTACCGGTACATATAACAACATAAACGGGGTAATCAACAACTCTATCGTTTTTGATTCTTCGCAGATAACATACCCCAAACTGCTCAGGCAGGCAGGATACCAGACAGCCCTATTCGGGAAATGGCATCTAAAAAGTCCGCCGTCAGGATTTGATTACTGGTCGGTACTTCCGGGACAGGGCGATTATTACAATCCCGATTTCATTACAATGGGGAAAAGGGAGAGGAAGCAAGGATATGTGACCGACCTTATTACCGATGAGTTTATAAAATGGATGGAAAACAGAAATAAAGAAAAACCATTTTGCGTTTTACTCCATAATAAGGCTCCGCACCGAAACTGGATGCCTGACCTGAAACATATTTCGATGTTCGAAGACAAAAATCTGCCTGTTCCCGAAACATTTTACGATGATTACAAAACGAGAAGTGCAGCAGCCAAGGACCAACGAATGAGTATTGCAAAGGATATGTATTTCGATTATGACCTGAAATACACAAATTATGACAATATGCCCGGCGGAAGATATCTGAAAGGTGCGTGGAAGAGGATTCATGGAAGATTGGACGATAATGAAATGAAAGTCTGGGATTCGGTTTATGATATCAGAAATACAGAATTTGAAAAGCTATCGCTTTCGGGAAAGAAGCTGGCTGAATGGAAATACCAAAGATATATAAAAGATTACCTGCGATGTATTGCTTCCGTTGATGACAACATTGGCCGTGTGCTTGATTATCTTGACAAAAACGGCTTAAAGGACAATACAATCGTAATCTATACTTCCGATCAGGGGTTTTATCTTGGTGAGCACGGCTGGTTCGACAAAAGATTTATGTATGAAGAATCGTTTCGCACTCCGCTGATTGTCAGATATCCTGATAAGATTAAACCCGGAATTGACAGTGCCGACCTCGTTATGAATCTTGACTACGCCCCTACCCTGCTCGACTTTGCAGGTGTTCCAGTGCCGGAAAAAATGCAGGGTATTTCGATGAAAGATATTCTGGAGAATAAAAAAAATGCACAAGTCCGTGATGCAATCTATTATCACTACTTTGAATATCCGAATGAGCATATGGTTAAAAGACATTACGGAATAAGAACAGACAGATATAAACTCATTCATTTCTATTACGACATTGACGCCTGGGAATTGTATGACCTTAAAAATGACCCGGACGAGCTTAACAACCTGTACAACAACAAAGATTATGAAGATATCATTACCGGGTTAAAAAACAAACTTCAAAAACTGCGGGAGCAGTATAACGACACCGACGAAAGCAGGTATTTACCAAAACCGCCTCTAAAGGTTAATAATGTTGCAAAAGGGGCCAAAGTAATTTATGTTCAGCCGTATTCAAACAGGTATCCGGGAGGAGGCGATAAAGCACTAACCGACGGTCTGTGTGCGCCCGAAACTATCGTACCACCTGTTGATTACAAAAACTGGCATGGATTTCAGGGCAATGATATGGAAGTTATTATTAACCTTAAAAAGGACACGGACATTTCGGAGATAACAGCAGGTTTTTTGCAAAGTCAGGCAAACTGGATATTCTTGCCAAAGTCAGTAAAATATGAAATATCAACGGATGGAGAAAATTATGATGAAGTTGCCTTTTTTAAAAACAAAAATCCCGTTCCCCAAGTAGAAGTCAGGAAAGCCGGATATTCAAAAAAGTTTGACCGCAGAAATGTACGATATATCAAAATTACTGCAAAAAATATCGGCACCTGCCCGGTATGGCACAAAGGTAACGGCAAGAAAGCCTGGCTGTTTTGCGATGAAGTTGTTATCAATTAGAGACTTGAAATTTCACTTATCTGTTTTTTCACACAGTATCTGTATTGACATTAGAAACTGCATTCCGAAATTATTGGCAAAAAAAAGGCTGCAAAATTTGCAGCCGATTTTCTAAAAATATTTCTTGTTTACATATGGAATAATATGATATCCTGCAAATAATAAACAGCAATACCGGCAAGATAACCTGCCAGGGCAAGCAAACTGATACGTTTCATATACCATATAAAGTCAATTTTTTCAAGTCCCATTGCTGCAACACCTGCTGCCGAACCGATGATAAGGATACTTCCACCTGTTCCGGCTGCATAAGCAAGCAATTCCCAGAATGCACCATCCTGTACAAAATGGTGAGCATATTCGGGTTCGGCGGCAGCCTGAACCATTGCATCTGTCATAATCGGATACATTCCCATTGCACCTGCTGTTAACGGCACATTGTCAACAATTGATGAAAGAATACCGATAATAGTATTTATTGCAAAAATATTATGAACTTTTTCGTCAAGATATTCAGCGAGCAATCCAAGATGACCTGCCGACTGAAGTGCTGCAACTGCCGTCAGAATTCCGAGGAAGAAAAAGACAGTAGGAACATCAACACTCTTCAGAACACCGAAAATAGTAAGCTTCTTCTTGATTGCAGCTTCTTTCTTATGATGCAGCAATTCAGTAGTTACCCAAATAACGCCAAGTCCGAACAACATACCCATATAAGGAGGAAGATGCGTTACGGTTTTGAAAATCGGAACGAAAAGTAGTGCACCGACACCAAGAAAAAGTAATAATTTTCTTTCCTTTTCGGTTGTATAATCCTGTGTTCCGTCATTAATAATCTCCGGTTTGTCAATATGCCCTTTCATATAGATAGAAACTATTGCAAGCGGAATGATCATATTGAAAATACTTGGAACTATTACCATTTTAATGATATTCAAGGCTGTAACCTGCTTTCCAATCCATAGCATAATTGTAGTTACGTCGCCAATCGGTGACCAGGCACCACCGGCATTAGCCGCAATAACAATCATACTTGCAAAGAACCACCTGTCTTGCTTATCATCAACCAACTTTCTTAATAAGGCAACCATCACAATTGTAGTTGTCAGGTTATCAAGCAGTGCTGACATAAAAAAGGTCAGAATACTTAATATCCATAAAAGTTTCACCTTGCTTGTCGTTGTTATTCTGTCGGTGATAAGTTTGAATCCCTGATGCTGGTCAACGGTTTCAACAATTGTCATTGCTCCAAGCAGGAAGAATAAAATTTCCGAAATTTCTCCAAGATGGTGAATTATTTCATGATCTACAATAAAGTGTCGCATTTTCTCCACAAGGGTTGCTTCCGGATACTTATGCATAAAATCAGCCATACCGGTACCTTCCAGAAAATGTTGCCAGGCGTGACTATGACCGAGACCCAAAATGGAGGTCGAACCTTCGATATAAACCACCCAGACCAAGACTCCGAGAATTAAAGCCGAGGCGGCTTTGTCAATTTTCAGAGGATGTTCAAGGGCTATCGCAAGGTACCCGAGAACAAATACTACAATCATTAAAATAAACATATCTTTTTTACGTTTAAAGGTTTAAAAAACGGGTGCAAATGTAAAGTAAATTTATATCAAATAACAAAATTATCAGCTTATTTAAAAACGTATATAAATAGTAAAATATGAAACGTGCTCGAATCTATGCTACACCTATGATTTACAAGCTTTACAAAATATTAACAAAACAGTGTTAACAATTCACGGCAACATTAATTCTCCTTATTTTCGATATATGTACTTTTACCTCTAATTAAAAACAGGATATATTTATGATTTTCGGAAGTTTCTTATTACAGATTACACAAGCAGGACAGACAATCGCTGATACGGCAAACAATATTGCCGGACAACCGGCGGAATTAAAAATGTCGTTATGGGACCTTGCTATGCAGGGCGGATGGATACTGGCAATACTTGCTGTCTTGTCAATAATTGCAGTCTATATATTTATTGAAAGGCTGTTCGCTATAACAAAAGCATCAAAGGATGAAAAGAACTTTATGAACAATATCCGCGATTTCATTCACAGCGGACGCATTGACTCGGCGATAGCTTTATGTAAGAACTCAGACACTCCCATCGGAAGAATGATTGAAAAAGGATTGTCAAGAATCGGAAAACCGTTGAATGATGTGAATGCTGCTATCGAAAACATCGGAAAACTGGAAGTTGCACGTCTCGAAAAAAATATTGCAGGACTGGCAACAATTTCAGGTGCAGCTCCTATGCTGGGGTTCCTCGGTACCGTAATTGGTATGATAAGGGCATTTTACGATATGTCAATGGCCGGAAATAATATTGATATCGCACTGCTGTCAACCGGAATCTACCAGGCGATGGTAACGACCGTTGCCGGACTTATTGTTGGAATTATAGCTTATGTTTGCTACAATATCCTTGTTGCAAGAGTCGAAAAACTTGTTTTTCTGCTTGAGGCAAGGGCTTCGGAGTTTATGGATGTGCTTTATGAACCGGCGAAGTAGAGTTGTTATGAGTTATGAGTTATGAGTTATGGGTTATGGGTTATGAGTTGATTTTTTGAAATTAATAAAAAATGGCAATACAAACAAGAAATAAAAGGAAAACGGATTTCAGTATGGCTTCGATGTCGGATATTGTCTTCCTGCTGCTTATATTTTTTATGCTTACATCAACACTTGTTGCACCAAATGCGATTAAGCTGCTTCTGCCGCAAAGCAACAGCAGAGCTATTGAAGCACCACCGAAAATCACAATTTCAATAAACCGGGATTTAAATTATTTCCTTGACGGTGTTCAGGTGAATGAGGAAACGCTTAAAGCAGGATTACTGGATAAATTACCAAATCAGAAAAGTACATCAATTCGTCTCGAAGCGGATAAAACAATTCCGGTACAGTATGTGGTAAATGTTATTGATATTGTCAATATGATAAATAAAAAGTATAATACTAAGCATAAGGTAATAATGGCAACAAGTCCTAAGAGATAGAAAGTAATGAATTATTGAATTATAGAATTAAGGAATTGGATTGTTTATGAAGATAAGCGATAAACATAAAGGAATAATAGTAACAGTACTTTTTCATGGGGGAATACTACTGCTTTTGCTTTTCCTTGGTTTCACAACTCCTTTACCGCTTCCGGGTGAAGAGGGTGTAGAGGTTAGTCTTGGCAATTCAGATGAAGGTGTTGGAAATATACAACATGCAAAAACTACCGCACCGGAAAAGGTAACTCCTCCCCCTCCTGCTCCGGAAACACAGGAAGAGGAGCTTGCAACCCAGGATATTGAACCTGCTCCTGTTTTTGAAAAGCCAAAACAGAAAAAGCCGAAAGAGAAACCTGTTGAAAAGCCGGTGGAGAAACCGAATGAGAAAGAAATAATAAAAGAAGAACCGAAGGTTAATCCCGCTGCCCTGTATAAAGGTAAAAGCAAAACCTCCGACAAGCCGGTTAGCGAAGGAATAACAGGAAAGGAAGGCGACCAGGGAAAACCTCACGGTTCAATGGATTCAAAAAGTTATACCGGACTTGGAGGAATGGGTAACGGCTTGTCATTCAGCCTCAAAGGAAGAGAACCGAAATTCCTGCCCAAACCCAACAGAAAATTCTCCGAAGACGGAACTGTTGTTGTTCAAATAATTGTTGACAAATGGGGTAAGGTGAAAAAAGCCGTTGCCATTGACAAAGGCTCAAACACAACCAGTTCAACTTTGCGAAGAATGGCCGAAGAAGCTGCAAAAAAAGCTGTCTTTAATGCAAATCCGAAAGCTCCTGAAATGCAGAAAGGAACAATTACATATCACTTTGTTGTAAAAAAATAGCTCTTTTGACAACCTACAAACAAACATTAGAATTCCTTTTCAGTCAGTTACCGATGTTTCAGAGAGTTGGCAAACCTGCCTATAAAGCAAATCTTGACAATACTATTGCATTATGTAATATTCTCGGCAATCCGCAGAATGATTTCCCCTCGGTCCATATTGCCGGCACAAACGGCAAAGGTTCCGTATCGCACTTCATAGCATCGGTATTGCAATCATCAGGTCTGAAAGTCGGGCTTTATACATCGCCACATCTCAAAGACTTCAGGGAAAGAATAAAAATAAACGGAAAGAAAGTCCCGAAAAAGTATGTTGTCAACTTTGTAAATAAATATAAAGAGGATTTCGGCTCTGTAAAACCCTCATTTTTTGAATATACTTTCGGTATGGCAATTAAGTATTTTTCAGAAGAAAATATTGATATTGCAATAATGGAGACGGGAATGGGCGGAAGGCTTGACTCGACAAATGTTGTCAGCTCAATTATTTCGGTGATAACGAATATCGGGCTCGACCATACGCAATTTCTCGGCGATACACTACAAAAGATTGCCGCGGAGAAAGCAGGCATAATAAAAACAGGTATTCCTGTTGTCATAGGTGAAACGCAAAGGGAAACAGAAGCTGTTTTCATAGAATTTGCCAAAAAGAAAAATTCACCTGTTATATTTGCAGACAAGAACTTTACAATAACAGGTTGTAATACGGAATACGGAGATCATCCGAAATTAGTTTTAGACTTAAAATCTGAAAAAGATAAAAGATTAATAAGCCTTGTTTCCGGTTTGGCTGGAATGTACCAAAAAAAAAATATCATCACTGCTTTTCAGGCAATTGACATTTTGAAAGAATCGGGATTCTCCGTTTCAAATCAAAATATTAAACAAGGCTTCCGTAGTGTTGTAAAAAACACCGGGATAACCGGAAGATGGCAGGTTTTAAAAAAGAGACCATTAACTATCTGTGATACCGGACATAACACTGACGGTATTAAAGAGATAGTCTCCCAAATTAAAAATACGGATTTTAACAAACTGCATTTCATATTTGGTACGGTCAATGACAAAGATATTGACAGGATATTAAAACTTCTTCCCAAAAAAGCCCGTTATTACTTTTGCAAAGCGAATATTCCAAGGGCTTTAAATCAGGACGAACTCAAAAGAAAAGCCCGGCAATTTAATTTACCGGGCGATTCATATATTTCGGTCTCCGAAGCCTATGCAAATGCTGTGTCAAATGCAGATGCTGACGACCTTATCTTTATTGGCGGCAGCACTTTTGTTGTTGCAGAAGTGCTGTAATCTAATTTTGCAATTTAAAATTAATTGGAAACCTTACCCAAACAGCAACAGGTTTACCTTTATATTCAGCAGGTTTAAATTTAACCTTCTTTACAGTAGAGATTGCAGCATCATCAAGCTCCGGAATACTCTTAATTATTTTTGTGTCATCAACTTTTCCGTTTTTACCAATGTGGATTAACATCACAACCTGCCCCTCAATACCCATATTTCTTGCCAATTCAGGATAGATAATTTTTGCATTGGATTTAAGTCTCGGAGGTTTGTCATATTTTGGTGGTTTTGCACCAGTAGATATCTTAACAGGCATTAATGACGTTATAGGCACAAACCCCCATACATCATTATATTTAACGGCCCACATTTGTTCTCGAGCAAAAAGTTTGTAGCTTTTTACTATTACACCCTGAGGCAATGAACCAAGATATTCGGAAGATTCCGATGGTTCCGAATACATTTTTGTATCCAGAATAACCTTTGCATCTTTTGCATCACCAAGACTAATTTCATACAAATCAATAAAATTACTTTCTAATGTGGTACCGTCATTGACAGTCTCCGTTGCATTAGTTTGTAATTCAGTTTTAGTTTCATCCTGCGCGACAAGCTGATTATCTACATTTTGGGCACTAACAGAAACTCCGATTAATATCAGAATCCCGGCGGCAAGCATTTTTCGGATTAAAGAGTTTAAAAATTTCATCACTTCAAAATTTATTAATATTTAATTTAAACTACCCGGTTTTTACGGAGTGTTGACCATTTGGTTTCACTAAAT
>CAYOZZ010000051.1:0-13791 GCA_964408535.1 uncultured Bacteroidales bacterium
ATTGTTTATGTTGAAGACGGAGCACGGGCTTTAATTCAGCTTGGCGAGGCCCCGAAAGAGAATATAAAAACCATCAATTATTTTATTAACGGCGTTCAAAACCCGCTTCCAAGCTCGGGAGAAATGGCAGAAATGGTTAAAGCAAAAATTCCGGGTGCCGATATCACCTTCGATGTAAATGAAGATTGGGACAGGTTGTTAAAATCGGCATCACATCCCGTTGACGACAGCAGTGCCGTTACCGAATGGAATTGGAAACCGAAATATGACACCTGGGATAAAATTATTGATAAGTACTTAGAAGACTTGAATCAATAGCTTCGGGTAAAATTTTACAGGTAAACATTTGAGACCTGGAAAGAAATCAATTTTAAGATATTTGTTAAAAACTCAGGAATAAGCTATTCCTCTGCCACTTACATGACAGATAGTGAAAGTATTTCTTTATTATAATGCAAAAAAATTATTAAATCTTTCCTTCCTTGTATGTTGCTATCATTTTTTTTACTATTTTTGAAAAGTCACAATTAAACATTTAAAATATGCCTAACAACGAAGAATTTTACAACAGAGCTGTTTACACAGCATTAAGGATTAGTTTTATTGCTTTACTTCTTATTTGGTCGTTTTTAATAATACGTCCCTTTATAATGCTGGTACTTTGGGGTATAATAATTGCCGTAGCCATTTATCCTTTATTCAAAAAAATGGCAAAAAAACTTGGAGGCAAGGAAAAACTTGCCGCAACAATAATAACATTAGTCGGGCTTTCTATTTTAATAATCCCTTCAATCTTTTTGATTGATTCCACAGTTGAAAGCCTCGGTAATTTTTCCGCTCAGATGGCATCAGGCAGTCTTCAAATACCGCCCCCCTCAAATGATGTTGCAGACTGGCCGATTATCGGGAAACCTGTTTATGAAGGCTGGATGCTGATATCAACAAATTTAGAAGCTGCGATTATAAAATTTGCTCCGCAGATTAAGCAGTTTGCTCCGAAAGTTTTGTCACTTGCCACAAACCTCGGCACAACAATTCTATTGTTTATCATTTCTATAATAATAGCCGGTGCACTGTTTACGCAGGCAAAATCAGCCAAAAAAGCTGCCAGATCAATCTTTGAAACACTAATTGGAAAACAGGGTGAGAATTTTGCCGAACTTTCCGTAGCAATAATCAGAAGCGTGGTACAGGGAATTCTTGGGATTGCAGTTATTCAATCTCTCGCTGGAGGAATAGGTATGTGGGCAATCGGAATTCCTGGTGCGGGATTATGGGCACTTATAATTTTATTTTTTGCAATTATGCAACTACCACCTTTACTGGTTTTAGGGCCAATAGCCGTTTACAGTTTCACAATTGCCGATACAACACCTGCTGTTATTTTTACGGTTTGGAGTTTAATTGTTAGTATGAGCGATGCCTTTTTAAAACCCCTATTATTAGGCCGGGGGGTTGATGTGCCTATGCTTGCTGTTTTACTCGGTGCCATAGGTGGTATGATAATGTCAGGTATTATCGGTTTGTTTGTAGGCGCAGTTGTTCTTGCTATTGCTTACAAAGTCTTTGAAGCTTTACTGGTAGATGATGTACTTGACAAACCTGTCGTTTCAGATGAAACAAATAAAAAATCAGATATTAACAATTAAATAATAAAAAATGAAAAAATCACTTATTACAACAGTTGTTTTAGTAATTTTGATCGTAATTTATGCATTTACACCTTCCGGCAGACAATCTTCTCCGGCAACTGTATCCATAGTATCGGATGTGCCGCTGTTTATTTTTTCCGAGCCTGTAGCCGATTATGAAATTGTAGGCAAAGCTCTTTCGGTTGGGAATATTATAAAACTGGCAGTGGATGAAGAATCAACAATCGAAAAGAAAGCCGAAGATGTGGTTGCTCTTGCGATGACGCGCAAAGAAAAAGGAAAAGTACCTGAATTTGATGCAATTATATTGGATTTGGAAAATGAAAAAGCTCACGCTATCAAATTTAAAGGTGAGGTGTCGCTTAAAGCAACAATAAAGGAATGCAAAGGTGTTCCGGTTTATCTGTTTTCAACACCGGATGATGAGTATGAAGTTGTAGCTGAACTTCCTGCCGACATTTCAGCAAGAGCGCAAAGAAACGGTATGCTCTATGACAAGATAAAAAGTATGGTAACCCGTACACTGAAAAAGGAAGAAGCCGGTGAAGTAAAACATTTTGATGCTATTATTATTGACCCGAAAGACCTGTCGGAGACACTAATAAAATTTAAATAATTTTTTTTAGTATTTCCAATATCCGGGAACAGACTTATTAATCTTTATTTTAACACAAAAAATTAGAATTATGAAAACACAATTACAATTTATTACCGGTTTATTACTGATTTTGGTAATCATAATTAACGGTAAAGTATTTTCCCAGGAATACCGTACGGAAAAAGACCTGCTCGGTGAAATAAAAGTCCCTGCTGAAGCGTATTACGGTGCACAGGCTGCGCGCGCTATCGAAAATTTCAAAATTTCAGGCCAATACACAAATGATTACCCCGCCTTTTTAAAAGCCTGGGGGATGATTAAACTGGCTACTGCACGTGCAAACACAGATGCAGGCAAAATGAAACCGGAAATGCTTAAGCTGATTGAACCGGCTTGCGAAGAATTAATTGACGGCAAACTTCAGGAGCATTTTAAAACAGACCTGTATCAGGGTGGTGCAGGCACTTCAACCAATATGAATGCAAATGAAATAATTGCCAACCGCGCACTGGAACTGGCCGGATATAAAAAAGGGGAGTACGACAAAATTTCGCCCAACGATGAAATCAATATGTCGCAGTCAACTAACGACACTTACCCCACTTCGTTAAAGCTTACAATGCTTATGCAAAACGATGAGCTGAAAGAGCAATTAAAAATGCTTATTGCTTCATTCAGCAAGCTTGGACATAAATACCTTGACGTCCTTAAAATGGGACGAACCGAACTTCAGGATGCAGTGCCTATGACCGTCGGGCAGGAGTTTTTCTCTTACGCTTCGATGCTCCAATGGGAGCTTGACAATCTGGAGTATGCCGAAAAATCGCTAATGGTGTTGAATATGGGAGGAACGGCTATAGGTACCGGATTGAACACCCCTGAAGGTTATCACGAGTATGTAATCAAACATCTGAGAGAAATATCGGGATATGACCTTAAAAATGCCGATGATTTGATAGCAGCCACTTCAAGCTTACACGGTTTTGTCGTATATTCTTCGGCATTAAAAACCCTTGCCACAACCCTCTCGAAAATATCAAATGACCTTATAATATTATCATCAGGGCCGAGAAACGGAATTTTTGAAGTTAATCTGCCTCCGCGCCAGCCGGGGTCATCCATAATGCCCGGAAAAGTCAATCCTGTTATTCCCGAACTTATGGCACTAATCAGCTACCGGGTTATTGGCAATGATGTAACCGTAAACATTGCTGCTTCCGACGGTGACCTGCAACTGAATGCTTATGAGCCTGTTGTCGGGTTATCAATCTTTGAATCGCAAAAAATTCTCCGCAACGGGATGAAAGCTTTCAGGGAGCAATGCACTGACGGCATAACGATTAACGAGGATATTGACAAACGAAATATGGAAACTACAATCGGTATTGTGACCGCTTTGAATCCGATATTGGGACACCATACGGGCGATGAACTTGCAAAAGAGGCCAAAGAGTCGGGAAAAGGAATCCTTGAGCTGGTTCGTGAGAAAAAACTGCTTACCGAAGACCAGATAAAAGATTTACTCGACCCTTCAAATATGGTAGGACTCGATAAATCAAAATATGAAAACAAATAAATCATTTATTAACAAATAAAAACAAATCATTATGAAAAAGCAATCAACTTTAAAAAGTCTGTTAACCCTCGTCATTATGATGGCGATTATACCCTTTGGTTTCTCACAAAACAAAGACCTTCCTAATGTTGTAATACTCGCCACCGGCGGCACTATAGCGGGTGCAGGCGAAAGCTCGACGGGTTCAAGCTATACTTCGGGACAAGTAGGTATCGAAGCTATGATTGATGCGGTTCCGAACATCAGAAAATTAGCCAATTTATCAGGTGAGCAGATATCCAATGTCGGTTCCCAGGATATGAGTGTAAAGATTTGGGTTGACCTTGCAAACCGCATTAACGAACTTCTGTCAGGCGATGTTGACGGAATTGTTATAACTCACGGCACTGATACCCAGGAAGAAACTGCTTTCTTTCTTAATCTCGTTGTAAAAAGCGATAAACCGGTTGTATTAACAGGCTCAATGAGGCCGTCAACAGCATTGAGTGCAGAAGGACCATTAAACCTTTACAATGCTGTTGCCGTAGCTGCCGACCCCGAATCAAAAGGCCACGGAGTTGTTGTTGTAATGAATGATGAGATTCATTCGGCTCATGCCGTAAAAAAGATGATTACTACACCGGTACAAACATTTATGTCGCCAATGCACGGTGTTTTGGGGACTGTCATCTTCGGTGATGTCACTTTTTATCACAAACCTCATGGTCTTTACACTTTATCCAGCGAGTTTTCGATTGACGGGATAAAAGAATTGCCGCGTGTTGATATTGTTTATGCCTGTGCGGATATGTCTCCCGATTTGATTGACATAATGGTTAAAGCCGGAGCAAAAGGTATTGTTATTGCCGGTGTCGGCGACGGCAATATGACAACCGCTACTCTTGAAGCAGCCAAAAGAGCAACCGGTAAAGGTATCCCTGTAATAAGAGCTTCACGCGTTCCTATCGGAACAGTACTAATTCACGGTGAGGTAAATGATGAGGAGTACGGTACTGTTGCCTCTGACGAGCTTAACCCGCAAAAAGCAAGGATATTGCTTATGCTTGCATTACAAAAATACAAAAATATAGACAGGGAGAAATTACAGCAATTGCTGATTAATTACTAATAAAATAGTATAACTATGAAAACAAAAATATTGTTAACAGGTGCTTTCCTTGTTCTTTTTGGTTTTAGTTATGCTCAGGAGAGACAATCGAATGTCAAAACTTCCTATAAAAGTATTATTCCTGATGACAAACAGAATTTGTTACGGAATATTGACATGTATGCCAATACCCAACTGGCATTCAGGAGTGATCTTACTGACGGGGAGTTTATGGGCTCAAAATTTAAATTTGAGCAATTCAGAATGGAGATAAAGGGTTATATTCATAAAAATATTTATTTCCGTTTTCGCCATCGTTTTACCAGCCCTTTTGAACCTCAGTCCATTGATAAGATTATTAAAGGAGTGGATTTTGCATATCTTGTCTTTAAGCTCAGTGATAAATGGAAACTGACATTTGGTAAAACTTACGCCGACTGGGGTGGAATAGAATTTGACCTCAATCCGATAGACATTTACGAATATTCCGATATCATTGAAATGGCTGATAATTTCCTTACCGGAGCAGAAGTACATTTTAAGGCTTCCGAAAGCAATAATTTCGGATTACAGATACTTAACTCGCGAACAGGGTCTTTTGAGGACATTTATGATACAATTCCCGATGTTGTGTCTTCAAAAGTTCCTCTTGCAATTGTATTTAACTGGAGGGGAAGTTTTTGGGACGGTAAGTTTTCCACAATATGGTCATACTCATACTTCACCGAAGCAAAAAACAACGGTAAGAACTATATAGCACTCGGTAACCAGTTCAGGTCAAAACATTTTGACATAGCTTATGATTTCAAAATCAGTCAGGAGGATATTGACAGAACAGGAATAATAAGCAATGAGATTCCTGACTCACTGTATAATTATGCCGTTAAAAATACTCTTTATCAAAGCCACTGGATACGTGCAACATACAAGTTTAATAAAAAATGGCATTTGAGCCTTGATGCTTTTGTTGATTTTGCAGACTGGAAAGATGACCTTGACCCGCTAAAAACGGAAGACAGGTTCAGAACAACCTACAGTTTTATCCCGACCATTGAGTTTTTCCCCTATGAGGATTTTAATCTCAAATTTTTTGTGGGATATGTCGGCAGATATTTCAAATATTCCGATTATGTCAAATCGCGCCCGGGTTTACATTTTAAAGATTACGATACAGGAAGAATAATGATAGGTATAATATCCCCGCTTAAATTCTTATAGAATATGGTATTGGACTTAGATTCAAGGCAAACAATTATTGCAGCAATTTTAGTGCTGTTTTTGGGAAAGTACCTCAATAAGAAGATAGGTGTTTTAAGGAAATATAATATCCCTGAACCTGTTACCGGCGGACTTGTGGCTTCGTTGATTTTCGGTACAATATATCTGATTTTCAACATAAATATAACATTTTCAAATCATTATAGAGATATTTTACTGATTGTGTTTTTCACTGCCATTGGAATGTCAACTGAAATAAAAAGTATTATAAAAGGGGGAAAAGTACTTTTAATATTAACTGTTGTTGCCATTGGATATATTTTTCTGCAAAATTATCTTGGAGTTACGGTTGCAAAGCTTTTTGATGTTAATCCTGCTTCCGGTATTATTGCCGGATCGGCTGCTTTGCAAGGCGGACATGGCAATATCGTCTCCTGGGCACCGATTTTTAAAGAAACCTTCTCTCTTTCAAATGCAATGGAAATAGGAATGATTTCTGCGACTTTCGGACTGATAATCGGAGGTGTGTTGGGAGGCCCGGTTGCAAAATTTCTGATAAAAAAGTATAAGCTGCAACCCGAAAATGCAGAAGGAGATATCACAATCGGCACAAAGCATGGCCACAATCTTGTTATTGATTACAATTCAATATTAAAGGTTTTATTGGTTCTAGCCATTTCAATCGGTATCGGTATTTATATCCATAATTTTCTGGATTACATCAACTTTACTTTACCGTTGTTTGCAACCTGTATGCTTGGCGGAGTTCTTCTTGCCAACCTTATCCCGCTGATAATCCCGAAATTACAATGCCCGGCAAACTCACCAACCCTTGCCATAACATCCGACCTCAGTCTGGGGCTGTTCCTTGCTATGGCAATGATGTCGCTGAAATTCTGGGAACTGGGAAATGAGGCACTGTTCATTGTTGTAAGTATTATTCTGCAAACCGTATCAATATTACTTTTTTCGGTTTTCATCCTTTTCAGAGTACTTGGCAAAAATTATACATCTGCTGTAATTTCAGCGGGATATATAGGTTCTGCAATGGGTGCCACACCAACGGCAATGGCAAATATGGCTGCTGTCACAAAGGAACATGGTCCATCACCCATAGCGTTTGCCGTAATCCCTATTGTCGGGGCATTTATCATTCAGGTCAGCAACGCGGTTGTTATTAATATTATGCTGATATGGCTTCAGTAGCAATAATAAAACTATATCATTTATGACGGAAGAGAGTAAAAACACTGAGGAATTTGAACAATCGGAAAACAAAGAGGCAAAAGCACCGGAAAAGAAAAAGGCTAACCCTGTTGTATGGACAACACGGATTGTATTATTACTTGCAGCTATAGTCTTTATCTGGTATGTATATTCCGACAGGTTTACCCCATACACCGACCAGGCACGCGTTAACGAAATTACAATTCCTGTTGTACCCCGTGTCTCGGGTAACCTGATTGATGTGAGGGTAAAATTACATTCGACTGTAAAAACCAATGATCTTCTTTTTCAGATTGACACAAGCCAATACTCACTTGCTGTGAGAGGTGCCGAAACCAATATCGAAAATGTTATTCAGCAACTCGGCGCACAAAGTGCTGCGGTTAAAGCTGCCGCCAGTGCTGTTGGTGTTGCCAGGGCTCAGCTTGACAGAGCTCAGCGAAACTATAACCGTACTGAACGGGTAATCAAGAAAAATCCGGGAGCATTATCACAGGCTGATATTGACAGGGTAGAAACATCCCTGAATCAGGCTGTGGAAAAACTGGCCAATGCCGAAGCTAATCTTGCTAAAGCAAAAAAACAACTCGGACCTGAGGGAGAAAATAATCCGCAGCTCAGACTGGCAATAAACCAGTTGAATAATGCCCAGCTTCAGCTCTCCTGGACAAAAATATTTGCTCCGACTGATGGTTACATAGAGAGTTTTAACTTGGATGCCGGATATTATGCACAGACAGGAAAACCGTTGGCTACTCTTGTTTCAAAAGAGGATTTGTGGATACAGGCAAATTTTAAGGAAAACAATCTGTCGAAGATGAAACCGGGTGATAAGGTTGAATTTATTCTTGATGTAGCTCCGGGAAAGGTTTTTAAAGGAGTTGTCGGAAGTATCGGATACGGCGTGCAAACCGGTGACAAATTCACACCTGGCGATTTACCCGATATTAAAAGTAAAAGTTCGTGGCTGCAAGACCCGCAACGCTTTCCTGTTGTAGTTGAAATCACCGAACCGGAGGTTAAAAAACTATGCCGGGCAGGTGGACAGGCTGATGTGGTAATCTACACAGGTGATCACTCTTTCTTAAATTTCATCGCACACTTACGAATAAAGATAAACAGTTGGTTGTCTTATGTCCGTTAAAGCGATTACCATACCGGATATTCTGCGGATTGACGCACAATATATGCCGCTTTTCAGATATGCTTTGGGTTCGGGCATATTAATGCTTTTGGTTGCCACCATTGGCAACGGCATTTCTTATATTGTCCCGATGCTGGCTCTCAGCTTTCTCGGTCCGGGTTCAAAAATGCCGTCTCTGAAGGAAGGACTCGGCTTTGTCATTGTTGTTATTGTCAGCACGATAACAGGTTTTTTGTTTACAAAATATTTCTATGAATACAAACTCTTTTATATCCTAATACTCGGATTATCATTATTCTGGATATTTTATACCGATAAATTATACTTTGTTGCCAAACTGTTCCTCATTATTTCTTTACTTGCTTTTCCCGTACCTGATTATGGTCTTAATACGACCATCTGGGCTTATGCCCTTACGGGTACGCTTATTTTTGGTGCAATAGCAACAATTTTGGTTGTCTATGTAGTCTTTTCTATTTTCCCTGATCCAGTAAATGATAACTCCAAACAACCTGATAAGAGTGTTTCCGCAGGATTGAGTCATGAAGATAGATTAAAAAATGCAGTAATCACATTTTTTTCAACCTTTCCGGTAATTATAGCATTTATTTTTTTCGGTTGGGGCGACTATCTTTTGGTTTTGATTTATATAGTTGTTCTGACAATGATACCTGTTCCCGGATATAAACCGGGAGCCGTTAAGTTTTTCGGAAATATAATCGGTGGGGCTGCAACACTATTATTTTATTGGCTACTGATAACAGTTCCCAATATTTTCTTTTTTATACTTTTATACACCGGAACAGCATTGTTATTTGCTTTTAGAGTGTTTTCAGGTAAACCGTCAGCCCAGTATTTTAAAACGGGGTTTTCTGCATTAACACTAATTATTGGAGGTGCAATACTAAGCACTGATCAGGCAGGAGCAGAGATAGGCGACAGGATATTTCAGGTTATGCTGGCTGTATTATATGTTGTGTTTGTGTCAGTATCAGTTGATGCTTTCAGTAAGTACAGACTGCAAAAGAGAAAAAAAATACAAAAATCGCAAATCAATAAAATAAGCGGATAAATGAAAAAAACAATCTATTTCATACTTTTCGTAGCACTATCGGGGTTAAACGGTTGTATGCTGGGACCAAATTTTCAAAGACCGCAATATTCAGGACCGGATAAATTCAGATTCGCCACAGGTGACACACTTGCCGTTAACCTGAAATGGTGGGAGCTGATGGACGATCCCGTACTGGATACACTAATTGTAACCGCCATTAACGAAAACAAAGATGTTATGATTGCCGCTGCCCGGATTGAGGAAGCAAGAGCAAATATCGGTTATACTGATGCCGACAGATGGCCAGAACTTCACTTTGGTGCCGGAGCTGAAGTAAAAAGCTCCTGGGGAAACAGATCTTCAGGGTTTAGTGCATATCCTGAATTTAGCTGGGAAATCGGTTTCTGGGGAAAATACCGAAGGATGAACGAAACTGCCCTTGCCTCATATCTTGCAACCGAATATGCACAACGTACTATTCAGTTATCTCTTGTTTCGGCTGTTGCTACTACATATTTCAATATCCTTGCAAGCTACGACCTGTTAAATATCGCTCAAAACACACTTGCTTCAAGAGACAGTGGCCTTGTAATTATGAAGGATAAATATGAAGGCGGGATGATATCGCAAATGGATTTTAATCAGGCGAAAATCCAACGCGACATTGCTGCTGCCGTTGTCCCTGTTTATAAACGGTCAATTGCACTTAACGAAAATGCTTTAAGTATCTTGCTCGGCAAAAATCCGCAAAAGATAAATACCGGGGACCCTTTTTACAAACACAAATATGTACTGGATATCCCCGCCGGACTGCCTTCCGAATTGCTTGAGCGGCGTCCCGATGTTAAACAGGCTGAAGAGATATATCACGCACAACTTGCTCAGGTTGGCATTGCTGAGGCATTAAGATGGCCGTCGCTTAGCCTTACCGGACTGTTTGGAGCGGTTAGCAATGATCTGCTATCGTTAAATGCGGTTGGACTTACCTGGTCGGCAAGTGCAGGTATTTTCAGTCCGCTGTTCCAATTCGGGAAGAATAAAAGACGTGTGGAAATGGCAAAGGCAAATGCTAAAGCTGCATTGATTGATTACGAGAAAGCAACACAGCAGGCTTTTAAAGATGTGGAAGATGCTTTGGTCAATATTTCCACTTTCAAAGAGGAACTGAATGCACAGGAGTCAAGGGCCGAAACGGCAATAATATCAGAAAACTTGTCTTATGTAAGATATGACGAAGGGGCAACAACATACCTCGAAGTGCTTGAACAACAGCGTCAGTCGTTCTCATCCCAATTAGATGTTTTAACAACACGTCTCAATCTTCTCAATTCGTACATATTGCTATACAAGGCACTTGGGGGCGGGTGGCTTACGCCTGAAGAAGAAAAAGCATTTATGAATAAATAATGCTGTTTTAAAGATGAGAATAAAAAGGGGATTTCTTTATTTTCTGCTTACACTCATTTTCGCTGTGACTGTTACTTCCGGTTTTAGCCAGACGGAAGGAAAGCGGAACAAGCCCTTTATTGATACACTCGACAATGCTTTCGACATAAGCTATTATCTTTACAATCTGCATGGCTTCCTGCCTGTTATCTCGCCTGTTACAGAGCCTGCCGTCGGGTATGGGGCTGTTCTTGCCGGCACTTTCTTTATTCCGAAAAAAGACGCGGATGACAAGAGGTTCAGAATGCCTGATGTGGTTGCTCTCGGAGGGGGTTATACGGAAAACAAGACCTGGTTTGCCGGTGCAGGTTATTTTGGATTTTGGAAAGATGACCATATCCGATACAGGGGTGCGGCAGGTTATGCAGATGTTAATCTGAAATACTATGGAAAGGGAGGTGAATTTCTGAACAAATATCCGGCAAAATTTTCCATTAAGGCCTTCGGACTTGTCCAACAGGCCATATTCAGGATTAGAGAGAGCAGGTTTATGCTCGGCGGTAAATATATTTTTACAAAAACAAAAGTTTATACTTTTGAAGAAAGTAAACTTCCCTGGGTTGACACAAAAGAGTTTGAATTGACAAACAGTGGCATAGGACTCATAGGAGAATATGAAAATCTTGATAATATTTTCTCTCCTGACAAAGGTTTCAGGGTAAATATTACATACAACCAGTATCTCAATGTAATAGGCAGTGACAGGGATTATGGCAGGATAACGGGTTTTGCGCTTTACTACCTTCCACTGTTCTCAGGCAGACTGATATCAGGATTCAGACTTGAATCGCAAATGGCTGCCGGTAATCCTCCGTTTTATGCTTATCCGTTCATTTATCTCCGCGGTGTCCCTGCAATGCGGTACCAGGGTAAATATACAGCACTTCTGGAAACCGAGCAATTGGTTTTGCTAACAAGCAGATGGGGTGTTAATGGGTTTGCCGGCTATGGAATGACCTTCAACGACAACAAAAATGGAAACAGTGCGTGGAATGCCGGTGCCGGATTCAGATACCTGATAGCACGTGTTATGGGATTGCGGATGGGAATAGATGTGGCCAAAGGACCTGAGGACTGGGCTTTTTATGTTGTATTCGGAAGCTCCTGGCTGAGATAGGTATCCCAACGGCAAACTACATCTTTCATAGGAGTTTCTGCCGTGTTATTTTTGCGGGCAAAAAACAAATATGACAAAAGCAGAGAACAAAGATATGATGACAACCCGTTTTGAACGCCGGCGCAGAGATTTGGCTACGCCACTGCTTCTTTGAGTTTTCAAAATATAACTACCGGCATACAAAAACCTGTCATTTGATATTCAGTATAAAAGTAAGACAACAGGAAGCCCTGACAACTTCGTGAACCTTTGAGACTTAGTGACTTAGTGGCATTTATAGTCCCGTAACGCACCTTTTGTTTTTGCCACAACTCAGAAATTTTCGGAGCGAAGACACTAAGAAGCACGAAACCCACCTCATCCTGACCCTCCCCTATCTTAATATCCGTAGTTTTATCGAAGGATTGTCAGGAGAGTTCAGATAGTTATCGGAAAAGGTGAGGTGATCTATACTTTTTCATTATTATCAATAAATAAAAATATGAATTATGTTATTTACCCCTCACCTTTTTCCTCTCCCTAAGGGAGAGGAAGGAGCGGTGGAGTGGCACCTTTTCCGTTATCTTAGGAATAGAAAGAACCGGGAAGTGGCACTCTAATCCACTCCTTGAGGGATGAACGGAGTTGTAAACAGGGCGTGCCTCCGCAAATCTCCTGATGACTATAGGTGCAACAGACAGGAAAGCAATTCAATTCCCCATAATGCCTGCATACAATAGTCATCTGGAGATTGCGTTTTTGTCTGTGTTTATGTTTATGAAGCCGGTATGGTTATTAGGTTAGGTTTGTGGAGGATGACGTGCCTGACCATAAACGATATCCCATACCGGCTTCTTTGCCATAGCCTCCCACCTTTATTAGTGCAAATTCGTGAAATTTGTGGGCTCTCACCTATGTTGCCCCTCTAAATCTCTCCTGTCGGGGAGACTAATGAAAGGGTAGTCCGTTTTCGGTTGCTTTCTCGTCATTTCCACCATCTAAGTTCCAAGCGTCCACGCTTGAAAATATATAGATTAATAATCTGCGTATCTGTGGCTTTTCCTTATATGAAACACCCTCCTTCGTGAACCTTTGAGCCTTAGTGTCTTCGTGGCATTATTTTTCTATTCTATTGTTAATCCCGTAACATACATTTTATTTTTTGCCACGAAGGCACAAAGACACTAAGAAACACAAAAACCCACTGCCTCTCTTCCCTCTCCTTTCTCAACATCCGTAGTTTTAACGAAGGATTGTGAGGAGAGTTCAGATAGTTATCGAAAGGGGTGAGGTGATTATACCGTTTCATTAATATCAAATGAATAAAAAAAATATGAATTCTTTTATTTTATTTACCCCTCACCTTTTTCCTCTCCCTAAGGGAGAGGAAGGAGCGGTGGATTGGCACCTTTATCCTCACCAAGGAGAGGAAAGAGCCGTGGAGCGATATCTTTATCCATTCCCTGTAGAAGAGGAAAGAGCCGTGGAGCGACACATTTACCGGCTAATTCAATAATTTATAAAAATCATAGTGTATTCTATGACTATTCTCCGGTTTTTCTCCGGGGAAAGAGAAATGCTATCCTTTTATGAAATAATAGTGATAAAAGAGTATCCCAAAAACGGAAAGGAGAATAATAGCAATTATTATATAAATCTGAAAGCGAATTATTGACCTGCTTTTGGCCTTTTG
>CAYOZZ010000052.1:0-6411 GCA_964408535.1 uncultured Bacteroidales bacterium
TCCAGTTGAATATTCAGGTGGTAAATAAAAACTCTTTTCCTCTATAAAATTTAGATTAGAGTCCAATAATGTAAAAAATACAGGTAACGGTATGTCAATCTCTGTTCCAATCCTATATGCTCCAACACATAGATAATTTTCATTATCAAGTTGTGTTATGTTTTGATATACTGTGCTTGTATCTTGAACTTGAGGATGAATATAGTATGATTGCACTTCTCCTTCGCTTATTTTTAGTACTATTCCTTTATACTTGCTATTTTTACTCCCAACTCCAGTAATAATAATACTATTGTACTTGTCAACAATTCCATTTGTTGGACCAACAAAAAGCGTATCCCCCCAAAAAATGATATCGGATTTTTGGGAAAATGAGGCTGTAGTATAAAATAGTATTAAAAGAATAAAACAAACTTTTTTCATAATTTTAATTTATTTGAAATGGGCGGACAAAATAGTATATATCCGCCCTATAAGATTTACAAATCAACGGGCGGATCAATTTCGTCATCCGGTTCACAATAAAACAAACCAAATTCAACATAATATAAATTATATTTTGTTTTAGCTTTATCGGTTGCTAAGATAGAGAAAAAAAATAAAAAGTCAAGGAAAAAACCGGTGAAACAAGTTAACGGTCGTTTTTACAAGTTAACGGTAAAGGACTTTATGGCAAAACCGTTAAACCCGAATTATGTTACTGCATAAGGTTGGTTAAATTTTCTTTATCAAAAGTTTCATTTGAATCCTTATCTTTGCATTTTTAAAATTAAAACAATGAACGGAAATAACTATTGTGTGATAATGGCCGGTGGTGTCGGAGCCAGATTCTGGCCTATGAGCCGCACGGCACACCCCAAACAGTTTATTGATATCCTCGGCACAGGCAAAACGCTTATACAGCAAACTGTTGACCGCTTTTTAAGGATATGTCCAAAGGAAAATATTCTGATAGTAACAAACGAAATATACAAGGAAACGGTTCTTGAGCAGCTTGACGGATTCACTGATAATCAGGTGCTTTGTGAGCCGATGCGAAGAAATACCGCTCCTGCAATTGCTTATGCCGTTTACAAAATAAATGAAGTAAACCCCGAAGCAAATATAGTTGTGGCACCTTCCGACCATATTATCCTGAAAGAAGATGCATTTACGGATGTTATCCTTACGGCGCTTAAGGCAACTGCCGAAAACGACTGGTTGCTGACACTCGGAATTACTCCTTCGCGACCCGAAACCGGTTACGGTTATATTCAGTACGAGGATTCAAATCCTTTTCCGGGAGATAAAAGGATAAAAAAGGTAAAAACATTCACCGAGAAACCGAATTACGACCTTGCTGTAACTTTTCTCGAAAGCGGCGACTTTTTATGGAATTCCGGTATTTTTATATGGTCGGCAAAAAGTATTCTGAAGGCATTCAATGACCATCTTCCCGAGGTTGATTCCATTTTTAAGGACGGAAAAGGTATTTACAACACCGGAAAAGAGCAGGAGTTTATTGACAAGGTATATCCCGTTTGCAAAAATATATCAATTGACTACGGTGTAATGGAAAAGGCAAAGAATGTTTATGTTCTTGCTTCCGATTTCGGCTGGTCCGACCTTGGCACCTGGGGGTCAATGTTTGAAATCCGTGATAAGGATGAGAACAATAATGCAATTATCGGTAAAAATGTAATGACCTTCGACACCAAAAACTGCGTCGTTACAATGCCTGAGAACAAACTGGTTGTTTTACAGGGTCTTGACGATTACATTGTTGTTGAAAATGATGATATCCTTTTGGTTTGCCGTAAGAGGGATGAACAGAATATCCGCGAAATGGTAAATGCCGTGAAGGTTGAAAAGGGAGAGGAGTTTGTTTAAAAAGCCTCATTAAAACTGATATAGAAGGCACTTGAGTTCATTCCTATGCCATAGTCTATTCTGACATTCATTCTTTTCTGAACTTCAAAGCGAAGGCCGACCCCGCCGTTTGGCAGCCAGTATTTCATATTGTGATAGTCGGGGGCAACAGAGCCTGTACCTCCCCAGACTACAAATCCGAAAGGTCCGTAATTTTCGCCGTTCTTCCTGACTTTCTTCCGCCCGAACATATAACGGTATTCTGCCAAGACAAACAACATATTATAATCGCGGTAGTGTCCCCAGGTGTATCCGCGCAGGTCAAAAGGCGTCCCGACCATTGACATTTCCGTCCAGGGTACATCACCCCTGCTCAATCTTGTTTTTATCTCCCAGGCAAGCGTACTTCCCTCCCTTACGATTTTCTGATACTGCCGGTAATCAAACTCCGCAATACGAAATATATGATTTGACGAAGTGTGTTTCCCATAAGCTGTTCCACTCAGCTCTATAAGCAAACCTCTATAAGCATTTTCGGGGAAATCCCTGCTGTCGTATCTGAAAACCATTCCGAAACCTGAATTTCTTATTTCCGGGCCAAACTCCGTAATATACTCGTCATTTGCCATAAAATCATTTATTTCATCCGCCTTTGTAACATTATTGTCATAATTCACACCAAGATAAAAATCGGGAAATATGCGGTAAACAATCTTAAACTTGAATTGATGCCAGTTACGGTGATAACCTGTTGTATCAGGTGATTTATGCCGTTCGGTTGCATTTATATAACCGACACCCCAATAATTATCAGGCATATTTTTCAACCAGTACTCACCCGTCATCCTCAGTTTATCCTCTTTCCCGTAGATGTTTGCTTTAATACTCACCTGTGCTGAACCATTTGTGCTGTATGCAAAGGAAAATGGAACGGATGACCTTGACAATACGGGACTTTCGGGCTTAAGTTTAAAGGTGAATAACCCTCCTACGGAGAGCATTACCTGCATTTCGGGTGAATATGACGGTGCAATATATGGAGTTAAAGTTGACCTTCCGTTTTCAAGTTTCCAGTGTTTTATGGAGTCAAGACGCTGAAGAAAGGTTTTTTTCTTATAAACGGTATCATTTTGCGCAAAGCAATTCCATGGGAAAAAGAGTACCGTGAATATAAGCAACAGAGTTCTGCCCCCTCCGGGAATTGTTATCTTCTTATCCATAACTACTTTATTATCCGGCAACCGGCACAAAAAGCCAAAACCGGTATATAATTTATTGTGGCAAAGATAGTTGTTTTGGATATGAGTTTGCGGCAAATTTGAATTTTATGCATTTTGTCGTACACTTCCGTAAATATTTACTCAATCCTGAAATGCAAAAATTATTAATCCTCAAAATCATCTTTTATGTACTTTTGCCGTCTGACAATATCCGGTTGTAAATATTTAAACATTAAAATATTCATAAAATGAAAAAAACACTACTGATTCTAATAGTCGTTATTCTCGGTCTGGTTCCGTTGACAAAGGCTGATGAAGGAATGTGGCTTCCCATCTTCATCGAAAGACTGAACTATGTTGATATGCAAAAGGAGGGTCTGCACCTTACTCCTGAAGAAATTTACAGTATCAACCATTCGAGTTTAAAGGATGCTATTGCTATTTTCGGAGGCGGTTGTACGAGTGAGGTTGTATCGGATCAGGGGCTTCTTCTGACAAATCACCATTGCGGATACGGTTCCATTCAGGCACATTCGTCACTTGAGCATGATTATCTTTCGGAGGGATTTTGGGCGGAGACAATGGCCGACGAGCTTCCCAATCCGGGATTGAGAGCAACTTTTCTCGTCAGAATTGAAGATGTTACGGAACGGGTACTTGCTACCCTTAGCGATACAATGAGTGAAGACTCAAGATGGCGGGCAATCGGAAAAATTTCAAATGAGATATCCGATGAGGCTACCAAAGATACACATTACACAGCCTCAGTCCGCAGTTTTTTTGAAGGAAATGAGTTTTATCTTTTTGTTTATGAAGTTTTTACTGATGTAAGACTTGTGGGTGCTCCTCCCTCTTCAATCGGGAAATTCGGTGCAGATACCGACAACTGGATGTGGCCCCGTCATACAGGAGATTTTTCAATGTTCAGGGTCTATACCGATAAAGAGGGTAATCCGGCTCCCTATTCGGAAGATAATGTTCCGATGAAACCGAAACATTCATTACCAATATCGGTGGCGGGAGTTAAAGAAGGCGATTTTGCTATGATACTCGGTTATCCGGGTGGCACTGAAAGATATATGACATCTTACGGAATTAAGCTGGCTCTTGATGTTTCAAACAACACCATTGTCAGTATCCGCGATAAAAAGTTGAAAATAATGATGGAGGATATGCAGGCCGACCCGGCTGTAAGAATTAAATATGCGTCCAAATATGCCGGAACATCAAATTACTGGAAATATTATATCGGTCAGACAAAAGGGTTGAAACGCCTGCACGTATATGACAAAAAAGTTGAACTTGAGAACAGGTTTACCGATTGGGTTGATGCCGATAATGCCAGAAAAGAAAAATATGGTGATGTTCTTAAAATGATAAGTGATGCTTACTCAACAATCGAAAAGTATGAGCTTGCAAGAATTTATCTGAGAGAAGCCATCCAGCGGGGCAGCGAATTACCGGGATTTGCAAATTCATTTTACAGACTGGCTTCCGAACTTTCAAAAAAAGAGGTTGATCAGGCAGAAGTTGACAAAACAATTAAATATCTTAAAAAAAGGGAGAAGAGCCATTTTAAAAATTACAACGAACCGACAGACAGGAAACTTCTTGCCGCAATGCTTGAGATGTACCATAAAAATGTTCCGGCAGATCAGCAACCGCAGTTTTTAAAAGATATTGCAAAAAAATACAAAAATGATTTCGGCAAATATGCAGATTATGTTTTTGACAAATCAAACTTTACAACCCCCGAAAAGGTTAATGCACTGCTTGAAAAACCATCGGCAAAAAAGATTGAAAAAGACCCTGCGTATGTTCTTTACAATGCTTTCACAAACTACTATTACGGGAACTATAGCGAAATTATTAGTGAAGCCTATGATAAGCTGAATAAGGGCAACAGACTGTTTATAGCCGCTTTGCGCGAAATGGAGCCGGATAAAAAGTTTTATCCCGATGCAAATTTTACAATGAGGATGACTTACGGACAGGTTTTTCCGTATTATCCGGCAGATGCGGTTTTTTATGATTATTACACTACTCTGAAAGGTGTAATGGAAAAGGAAGACCCCGACAACTGGGAGTTTGTAGTTCCGCCGAAGTTGAAAGAGCTTTACGAAGCAAAAGATTACGGTATTTACGGTGAAAACGGCAGAATGCATACTTGTTTCATTTCAAACCTTGATATCACAGGTGGGAATTCCGGAAGTCCGGTAATGAACGGCTATGGTGAGCTAATCGGTATTGCTTTTGACGGAAACTGGGAGGCAATGAGCGGTGATATAGCCTTTGAGCCTGAACTTCAGCGCACTATCTCCGTTGACATCCGTTATGTACTGTTTATTATTGATAAATATGCAGGAGCAAAACGGCTCATTGACGAAATGAATATTGTCAGGAACAGACATAATGCTATTAAGGCTGAGAATGCCCGGAAGAAAGAAAAAGCAACGAAAGAACCGGTTGAAAAGTAACACGGGCTGTCCGGGATTTTAAAGTTAGCAAGAGGGATATTAATCCGGAACTTGTCTTTTTTAACCCGCAGAGTCTCGATAGTCATAGCTAAACATTCAAAGGCAGGGATGCAGGTGGGAATGATATGGCAATCTGTCTGCCATTGCCTCTCCTTGGTGAACCTTTGAGCCTTGGAGACTTCGTGGCATTTATAGTCCCGTAACGTACCTTTTGTTTTTTTTGGCACAGAGACACCAAGAAACACAAAAATCCACTGCCGCTCTTCCCTCTCCTTTCTCAGCGTCCGTAGTTTAAACGAAGGATTGTGAGGAGAGGGTTAGGGTGAGGTGATATATCCTTTTTCATTATTATCAATGAATAAAAATATGAATTCTTTTATTTTATTTACCCCTCACCTTTTTCCGATAACTATCGGAACTCCCTTGGGGAGAGGAAAGAGCCGTGGAGTGGCTCCTTAATCCATTCTCTATAGGAGAGGAAAGAGCTGTGAAGTGACACTATGGGCGTATCTAACCATAGACCTTATCCCATACCGGCTTTCTTGCCATAGCCTTCCACCTTCATTAGTGCAAATTCGTGAGATTCGTGGGCTCAGGCTCTTTCGGATTTCAACGTGGCCTTGTGTGCCGCATACTGACTACGCCAGCTTCGTCGGTCAAAGTAATCCGAATGTAATACCATTGAGATTTGTAATCTCTTGTCATACAGTCAGGTATTTGTCTTACCGGATTGCAAATCCGTATTATATTTAGTTCCGGATTAGGCCTGAGCTATGGCCAAAGCTTAAATCCGGAACAGCCCGGGTGATTTATCCTTTTTCATTATTATCAATGAATAAAAATATGAATTCTTTTATTTTATTTAC
>CAYOZZ010000053.1:0-11573 GCA_964408535.1 uncultured Bacteroidales bacterium
CTAATGTTGAAAGGAAAATAAAATCCAAAATCAGTAAGTACACAAATATCAAAATCTTTCGTTACCGACGATATCCTCATGGGTTCCCTGACAACATACAGGAATAGATAAAAAAAGTCAGAGAAACAACCCCGCTAATACCCCTGTAACAATCTAAAACAGTGACAGTTGAAAATAGTGTATTTTGTTATGAAAAAAAATTTTATCCACAGACTGTACCTAAAAAAAAGGAAATTCAGTTTAAAGATGCTTAGCGAGATGCCGGGTGAGCTGAACGGGTCTCATACCGGTTCAGGATACCGGCATAACAACATAAACGAAGACAAAACAGCAAGGCTCGGTATCTTTTATACCGAAACTGACAGCCTATCGAACGGACGTATCGGATATGTACACGTCAGAAGTATGAACAGCGAAAGTTTCCGCCGGTTCTACTCCGAACTGCTCGGTCGGAACTATGATAAGGAAGCGGTCATTGTTGACACCCGTTTCAATGGTGGCGGCTGGCTGCACGACGACCTTGTGACTATCCTCAGCGGGAAAAAATATGTTGATTTCTACCCTCGCGGAGTCCATTTCGGTTATGATCCGATGAACAAGTGGATAAAACCTTCGGTAGTGCTCATCAGTGAGAGTAATTACTCCGATGCACACGGTTTTCCGTATGCATATAAAACCCTTGGTATCGGCAAACTAATTGGAATGCCGGTTCCGGGAACTATGACGGCAGTGTGGTGGGAGACACTTCAGGATAATACGGTATATTTCGGGATACCACAGGTCGGCACAAAAGACCTGAAAGGCAACTATCTTGAAAATCAGCAACTGGAACCCGATGTTAAACAGCGTCAGGATTATGAAATAGTTATAAAAGGCCGCGACCAGCAGTTGGAAAAAGCTGTGGATGTTTTGCTAAAAGAAAAATAAGATACGTGTATTATACTGAAACGCAGATTGTTATGATTTGCATGCCTTAATAATCATAACAATCTGCGTTTAATAAATCCTACTGCATAAACTGCAACTGCTCCTTGAAAGTGCTGTCAATCTCTTTATAGATCTCCATCTGATTATTTGCTTTTGCCTGCATCGAAAGCTGTTGTAAAACACCCATTGCCTGATTGAATTCCGAATCGTAATACTTTGCAAGTTTGGGCTTAAGGCTGCTAAAGTAGTCAAGATTCTGTTTCGTATTTTCGTACAGTTGCTTTGCAACCGCATTTCCTTTTTCCATAGCTCCCGCATCATAATAGATATTTACAAACGGAATCATATACATATCATACGGGAATTTACTGTTTGGAAATGCTTCAATTGCCCTGTCAAGAATTTCAACAGCTTTCTCTTTTTCACCATCCTGAATAAGAGTTTGAGCTACCCTCATCATATTCTGCTTCGGCATAATACTGTTACGCTGACTTTCACGGTCAACATAAACATCAGGATCAGCCAGATTGCCCCATTTGCATTTATTCAACAGAATATCATAGGAAGCTGTCGGATCAATTCCTCCTACCCCCTTATAATAATTCTTTGCAAGAACAGGCATAAACCTGTAAACAAATCCGGTAAGATGGCAATATTTATCCACATCAAGAACTTTGTTCATAGAGCTGGGATTGGCAAAATATATCGGTCTTTTCCAGTTATTTGTTGCAATAATGTCAAGAACCATTAAATCATTTTTGTAAAGATAGCTTTGCTTGACATCCCATTTAATTTCAGGAACAAGCTTGTCGTACATATATTCGGGAACAAGTTTGTTTTTAACAATATATGCAGAATCTATAGTAAGTTTAAACTTCTTGGTTGGTGAAAAGCTTATTTTTTCACCACTTTGCAAAGGAAGTTTTGTCCTTTCGTCATCACTTGCAATAAAGTCAATTACATTTTTGAGTTCAACATATCCTTTTATATTTGTATTGTAAAACGCAACCTGATTATTAATGCCGTTCTCATACTCATCATAAGTAAGAGTAAATGGCAAAGGATCGGATTCATAAGCCTTTCTCATCATCTGGTGCACATACCAGTGTCCGGAAGCCAGCATAAAGTTGACAACCCTTACATCTGTCCTGACGCCTTCAACCTCCTGTGCATACCAGAGAGGGAAAGTGTCATTGTCGCCGTTAGTAAAAAGTATTGCATTCGGCTCACACGAATTCAGATAGTTGGATGCAAAATCAAGAGTTGCGTACTTTCCTGACCTGTCGTGGTCGTTCCAGCCCTCTTTTGCCATTATTCCGGGAACAAAAATAAGTGTAGCCGCCGTAACTGCCATAGCTGCAACCTTTTCATTCATCTTCTTGCTCAGTGTATCAAAAATGGCAAGAACACCAAGCCCTATCCATATTGCAAAAGCATAAAAGGAGCCGGCATAGGCATAGTCACGCTCACGAGGCTGATATGGATACTGATTAAGGTAAACTACAATAGCAAGACCTGTCATTATAAATAAAAGCATAACAACAAGAGTATTTTTATTATCGGTATTAAGCTGGAAAAATAATCCAATCATACCGAGCAAAAAAGGAAGCATATAAAACTTATTGTATGCCCGGCTTTTCATACTGTCAGGAAGGGTTTTTTGAGGTCCCAGACCGAGAACATTTGAGTCGAACAAGTCGAAGCCGGTAAGCCAGTTTCCATGATCAATTTCTCCCTGGCTTTCAATATCATTCTGTCGTCCCGAGAAATTCCACATAAAATATCTCAGGTACATATGCCCCACCTGATAAGTAAAGAAGAACCTCAGGTTTTCGCCGAATGTCGGTTTCATTTTTACTTCCGTCGTGCCGTCCGGTTTTGTAACTTCTATAGGAATACCTTTAATATTTCCCCATTTTTTATACATCTGGATATGACCGGGTTTCTGCGAACTCCACATTCTCGGGAAAATCGTGCAAAATCTCGGATCGTAAACCGGAATTACCTGCTTGCGTGAATCCGTAACAATATATTTACCTTTTTTCTCATCTTTAACATAAATAGGGTTTCCGTCTTTTGCATCAACAATGGGTGCATTATAATACTGCCCGTATGAAATAGGCCAGTCACCATATTGCTCCCTTGCAAGATATGAAAGCAGGCTGATGGCATCTTCCGGTTTATTTTCATTGATTGGAGGATCGGCATTTGCCCTTATAATAATCATAAAAAATGACGAATACCCAATCAGGATAAAAGTAAAACTCAATAAAAGTGTATTGGCCAGAACTTTGTTCTTCTTTATTGTATAACGTATTCCCCATACAACGAGACCGATAAGAAGAATAAAATATATGATTGTTCCCGAGTTAAAAGGCATACCGAGCGAATTCACAAAGAAAAGCTCAAACTTGCTTGAAAGTTTAACGACCCAGGGAATAATCCCGTTCATAATTAACCCGAGTGAAGCAACCGACAGAATACCGGTTATTATAATCCCCTTTAAAGAAGGTTTGAATTTTTTGAAATAATAGACAAATGCAATTGCCGGAATGGCAAGCAGGTTAAGGAGGTGTACGCCGATTGACAATCCAATGAGAAAAGCTATCAGTATTATCCAGCGCATTGAGTGCTTATCATCAGCCTCACTTTCCCACCTCAATATTGCCCAGAAAACCACAGCAGTAAAAGCAGACGACATTGCATAAACCTCACCTTCGACAGCCGAAAACCAGAATGAATCGGTGAAAGTATAAGCAAGAGCTCCGACGATACCGCTACCGAAAACGGCATACATTTTACCTTCCGTCATCTCACCACGTGAAACAACAATTTTCTTTGCCATATAAACTATGGTCCAGAAAAGAAACATAATTGTCAGACCGCTCGAAAGTGCCGACATAATGTTAATCATCAGAGCAACCTTTGAAGTATCGCCGAAAGCAAGCAAAGAGAAGACCCGGCCTATCATCTGGAACAATGGCGCTCCGGGAGGGTGTCCAACCTGAAGTTTGTATGCAGTTGCGATATATTCTCCACAATCCCACCAGCTTGCAGTAGGTTCAACGGTCAGGATGTAAACCATTGATGCAATGGCAAAAATGATCCAGCCGATTATCAGATTAAGCTTTTTAAATGAATTCATTTATCTCAAATATTGTATTTCAAAAATTGAGGCGAAATTAAGCATTTTCAATTCATTAACTTATGAAATTAAAAAATATTAACAAAAAAGATGACATACAACACCGTTCAGCCATTCCATTACTATCCTGCAAGCTCCTCTTCCCTCTTTTTATAAACACGTTTTGATATTTTAATACTCATTTCATAAAGCAACAACAACGGTATGGAAACCAGAATTTGTGAAAAAACATCCGGTGGAGTTATGATAGCTGAGAGCGTAAGGACGATGACGAACATTATCTTTCTGTTCTTTTTAAGAAACTGAGGAGTGACAATTCCAACCTTTGTTAAAAAATAGATAATAATGGGAAGTTCAAAAACCAGTCCGACTGAAAGAGTAACCGAAACAACGGTACTGATAAATGAGTTTAAATGAATTTGATTGGCAACCTGATTGCTAACGTGATAATTACCGAAAAAATTCAATGTCAGGGGAACAAGAATGAAATAGGCAAATAAAACACCTGTCAGGAACAAGAATGAACCGGCAGCAACAAAACCTTTTGAATATTTTTTCTCCTCAGGGCGTAAAGCAGGAACAATAAAACGCCAGAACTCCCATAAAACATACGGTAAAGCGACAATGAATCCTGCAACAAACGAAATGTACATGTGAGTCATAAACTGCCCTGACATACTGATATTTTGCAACACCATATTTGTATCTCCGAGGCACAGTGATTCAACCGACAGGTAATTTCCAAGCTGACAAAGCAACCGGTTTGTAATAAAATCGGAATCCTTCGGAGCCAGAATTATTGTGTCGAAGATGAAATGCTTATTCAGAAAAGCAATAATAGCAAGAATCAGGATTGCAGCAAGCGACCTGAAAATATGCTTTCGTAACTCTTCAAGGTGATCCCAGAATGACATTTCATTCTCTTCAGGCTCCACCTCTGCTTGTACCTTCTTTGTAGATAACGTCTCATCCATAGCTGCAAAGATATGGAAAGGAATTAAAACAGGGGAAATCTATTTAAAAAAATGTAAATCCTCACCTTGTAAAAAGTGACAATAAAACGTAGAAAACAATAATCAACGGAACAGCCGTATAAAACAGAAGGATAAAAAGTATTACCGAAACCATAAGAAAGAGATATCTCACTTTATTGTCACCCCATCTGAAAGTCTTGAATTTTAGCGACATCAGCGGTAGCCCGGCAACGAGTAACGAGGAAAAAACAAGTATGAATATAATCAGAAACCAGGGATTGTTTATTATTCCCGTAACGAATGCAGTATCAAGCCCGGCAAGATTCTTCTGCTGTGCCGTTATCAAAGGGAACGATGCTATCATCAGTGCATTGGCAGGTGTCGGCAGACCGATGAATGAATCTGTTTGTCTTTTATCAAGATTGAATTTGGCGAGACGATATGCCGATAAAGCAGGGATGAGAAATGCAATAAACGGAACAATATTCCGGCCTGCAATAATAATTCCGGGACAAGAACCGGAATTTGATAATAATATATATAGTATCATTCCCGGAGCAAGACCGAAGGAAATGACATCTGCTAGAGAATCAAGCTCTTTTCCGATTTCAGAGCTAACGTGAAGCATTCTTGCCGAAAACCCGTCAAAAAAATCAAATATCGCTGCAATTCCAATAAACCAGGCAGCAACTGTCAGGTTGCCCTCAAGTGCATATACAATTGAAATACTTCCTGAAATAAGGTTTAACAGTGTAATTATATTTGGTATCTGCGCCTTTATCATCTATTCAGTTATCAGAATTCAGTTACTAACCAACTTCACTTATCCGGTTCATCATTTCATAATTAACAATTTTTATTGCTTTTCCGCTTGTTTCAATCAGGCCGTCATCCTTAAAATCTTTCATAACACGGATAACGCTTTCGGTGGACATTCCTGTTAGTTCGGCGAGGTCGTTTCTGGTAAGAGGTAAATCGAATTCCGACTTTTTAAAAATTCTTTGTGATAAACAAAGCAAGATATCAGCAAACCTGCCATGCATTTGCTTATTGGTCAAACAATAAAATCTACCGTAAATTTGTACTGCATGTTCATTCAAAACGTTAATTACCCTGAAAGCAAACTTTGCATTTTCTCCGATTATTTGTTTAAAAATATTTATATCTATAAGTTCGACAACTGAATCAGTGTATGTTGCAGCGGAATATAGAAAAACATTGTTTCCTTCATAAATGGAGGGTAAACCTATAAGATTACCTGCTGGCGAAATCTTTAATACCAGGTTTTTGGGATTTCCTTCAAGATAAACTTTAACTAGCCCCTCCCTTAAATAAATAATATGAGAAGCAAAAGAACCCTGCTTGCAAATATTTTCCCCTTTGTGATACTTCACTACCAGCTTATTCTTTTCTATTATGTCCAACTCCTTCTCAGTAAGTTCCTCAAAACAGGAAAAATAGCTGTTGTAAACCGTGCAAGTATTTGTATATCCGTTATTATGCATTAATAATCAATTATTACCGCACAAAACTACGAAATATATCATTAACCTTTATGATATAAATCATCTATTTTTTGATTTGTATCATAAAAATTCAAAGTATGCTTGTATCTATTTTTTCGTGTTATAATATTTTTCAGTTATACTTTTGCTTTTGTTATTTGAATAACAATATAGAGTTCACAAATATTTATTCATTAAAAAAGATTTATTATGAAAAAGTACTTAAATTTATTACTCGTTACCGTCATTGTTCCTGTTATGTTAATAAATGGATGTAAAAAGGATAATGATGATGATAATACGCAAAAAGAACCGAAAGGCACTTATTCCGACCTTGTAAATTATATGGTAGGTGAAGGGCTTGACTTGACGGATATTTTAGTTTCTGACCCACCTTGGGTAGTTCCTGCAAGTGCTGTTGTTGACTCAAACGATTACACTGTTCCAGACTGGTACGTTATGGACATCCGTTCAGCCTCCGATTTTGCCGACGGGCACATCAAAGGTGCAGTTAATGTCGAGCTTAAAAATGTTGTATCCGCCGCTGCCAATGCAGGAGGTAAAAAAATTCTCGTTGTTTGCAAAACCGGTCAGACTGCCGGACATGCCGTTATGGCACTGCGTCTTTCGGGTTATCCTGATGCTGCTGTTTTAAAATTTGGTATGGCAGGATGGAACCCCCAGTTTGAAGGCCCCTGGACAAGTAACATTGGCAACCTCGCTGACAACAATGCTTCCGAATGGAGTACATCCGATTCACCTGCACTCGAATCTTTTGCAAACCCATCATGGGAATCAACCGCAACCGAAGGTGCAGCAATTCTTGCCGAAAGAGTGCAACTTATGTTAGACAATGGTTTTCAGGCAATATCTTCCGACGATGTTTTCGGTCATCAATCCGATTATCAGATTCATAATTTCTGGGCTGAAAGTGACTATACAACTTTCGGTCACTTCTCAACAGCATATCAGTTGAAGCCTATTTCACTGGCAAACGATGTTGTAAAAGCAGTTGACTCCGAGGAAACAACTCTCGTTTACTGTTTTACAGGACAGACATCTTCAATGGTTGTAGCCTGGTTAAATGTTCTGGGTTACGATGCAAAAAGCATACTGTTCGGAGTAAACAGGCTTAAGTACGACGAACTTGAAGCGGCAGGAAAACCTCACTGGCATGGACCTGCTAACTTTGAATATGTCACAGAATAACAAATGAAAGTAATAACAGCAGGATTGCAAAATCCTGCTGTTTAACTCTGTTTGAATTTTTATAATAAAAATCAGATAATTATGAAAAAGATAATAATAGCTTTTCTTCTTTTTGGCCTCTTATCACCATTTATCGGGAAAGGACAGGGATGTATGGAAGGCGACTCGGACGAAGGAGTACAGGTTGTAGGTTATCTTCAGGCTGACTACGACAATGTCTTTTTTGATACGGACAAAAACGGAAATACTCTCAACAAACCGAACAGTTTCTACTTTAAAAGAGCGCGTATCGGTGTTCTCGGATCAATCCCTTATGATGTCAGTTATTATGTTATGGCTGAATTAAGCCCTGTAATCCAGGGAACTCCATTTCTACTCGATGCATTCATTACTTATGCACCGTTTGGTAAATATGCCAAATTTACAATCGGTCAATTCAAATCACCTGTGGGTCTTGAGCTTAATACCCCCTGCCATGCGTTACACACAATACGCAGATCAACGGTTGTAAACAACCTTGCGACACCGTTCCGGGATATGGGATTTATGATATTCGGAAGTACAGATACATTATTTGGTAAAAAAGACTTCCTGAAATACAGTGTAGCCATACTAAACGGAACAGGGCTCAATCACTGGGATGATAATAAATACAAGGATATTGCCGCACGACTGGTAATATCACCCTGGGAATGGTTAAGCATCGGAGGTAGTTACAGAACCGGCAAACAGGATATTAAGAAGACTGATCAGATACAGAAGACCAGAACGCGTTATGGTGGAGATATAAGCATTGAATTTAACAATTTTTTAATTCAGGGTGAATATCTCGCAGGTGTTGATGAGGGAAAAGTAACAAGTGGCGGCGGCTGTGGCGGTAAATCAACCTCGGCGGCTCCCGACAGCCTTACATTTAATAAAAACGGTTTTTTTGTACAGGCGATGTATATGACCCCGTGGAGAATTCAGCCGGTTATTAAATATGAAATGTATAACCCTGATAATACGACATACAGATATCTGTATGTTGAGCAGGATTTTGTTCAGACAACTTTAACTTTCGGGATAAATTATTTTCTTAATGAATGGACCAGGATTCAAATTAATTACTTGTATAATGCTGAAGAGACCGGTGATGTCGAATTTCCTAACGATGCAATCTTATTTCAGGTTCAAGCAAAATTTTAATAATTAATATAAATTTATAACTATGAAATCAATATTATCATTATTAATCTCACTTTTTTTAGTCCAGGTACTAACCGGACAAAATGATATTATAACTGCTGCAGAATTTGCAAAGTTGCAAAAAACAGATAAAAACATAAGAATTATTGATGCCGACAAAGCCTCGAATTACAAGAAGACTCATTTGAAAAATGCCATCAATATTCCGCATACTACACTGTATCGTGAAGATAATGAAATTGAGGGAATAATAAAAAGCCCTGCAGCACTGGCAAATATCTTCGGTTCAAAAGGTATAAGCGAAACTAATACAATAATTGTGTATGACGGTGGTTCACAAAAGTATTCAACAAGGTTGTATTGGATATTAAAATATCTTGGTGCACAAAATGTTAAAGTCTTGCATAAGGACCTTAACGAATGGAAAAAAGCCAGACTTTTATTAACACAAACAGTACCGGGTTTTAAAAAAACCGTTTTCAATGTTAATTTGAATAAGTCAATATATTCTGATCTTAATAATGTGGTTGATGCAGTAACTGACAATAATGCAATAATAGTAGATGCAAGAACTCCAGCAGAATATAACGGTACTTCAACAGACAAACCGAGCGAAGGACATATCCCTGGAGCAGTTAACCTTCCTTATACCGAACTTTTAACTTCAACAAATGCTTTTAAAACTAAAGCAGAAATTGAAAAAATTGTTTCTGCTAAGGGAATTACCCCTGATAAAACAGTATATCTTTATTGCAGAACAAGTGTCAGAGCCGGAGTGATCTTCTTAGCTCTGAAAAACATTCTCGGTTACAACAAAATAAAAGTTTATGATGGTGCTTATGCAGAGTGGAGTTACAATTATGAACTAGAAAAATAATTTTTATAGTTAGCAAAAGGGACGGTTGCCTTATGAGACCGTCTCTTTTTTTATCTGCTCCTCATTTTGCAGCAATTATTGTACATACAGATAATAAAAAGCAGTACTGCAACAGCAAGGGCTCCCGTAGCTATTTTACTGAAAAGTAATGATGTTATCGAAGTGCAACATCCCACAAAACTTGCCAAAATCAGAAACAGATAAAGCGAGAAACCTATTATCCCCGACAAAAACGCAAAATTTACTAAAAAAACTTTCATAACACTATTTTTTAAAACCATACAAATATAATATTTTTATATATGAAAGTCAAGTATATTTGAAAAAATAGTGATAAAAGAAAAGTGTTTCCACATTGGAAACGGGAAAAGCAAATCGGATGTATGACAAATTGCATTAATTTGGAAATCCTCTCTATGGGACATAGGGGTAAAAAATGCATTTTGCAGCACACCCCAAATGGTTTAAAATGTTGTACTTTTGCATTTTTTATCATAAATGAAAATATCCGGATTAAATATTAAGGATTTCGGTTACAACCTTCCGAAAGAGAAGATTGCACAATTTCCGCTTGAAAAACGCGATGAATCGAAACTTGTCGTTTACAGGGAAGGAATTATTACGGAAGATATATTTAAAAATATACCTGAATTGCTGCCTGCTGACAGTTTGATGATATACAACGAAACAAAAGTGGTTCAGGCAAGATTGCTTTTTCGTAAAGAAACCGGAGCAAATATTGAAATTTTCTGTCTTGAACCTGTTGAACCGACACGCGAAATTCAGCAGGCTTTTGAACAACACTCGGAAATTGTATGGAAGTGCCTTGTAGGTAATTCGAAAAAATGGAAAACGGGAAGACTTCAGAAGTATTTTATTTTTAATGATAAACAGGCCGTTTTGAAAGCCGAAAGAATTGAACACAATCAATCATATTCATTAGTAAAATTCATCTGGGAACCGTCCGGTCTGACTTTTTCCGATATACTGCTGCATTCGGGAATTATTCCACTGCCTCCATATATGAACCGTCAGGCTGTCGAATCGGACAAATACCGTTATCAAACGGTTTATGCCCGTGCCGAAGGTTCGGTTGCCGCTCCCACTGCCGGACTGCATTTTACTGATGAAGTATTCGGAAAGCTGAGGCAAAAGAATATCATTCTCGAAGAGGTTACTCTGCATGTCGGTGCAGGAACTTTCAAACCTGTCAACACTTCCGATATAAGAGAACACGAAATGCATACCGAGCAGATTTATATCGGCAGGAAAACAATCGAAAACATTTAACATTTCATCCGGGTAATATCATTGCAGTAGGAACAACAACTACACGGACAATCGAAAGCCTTTACTGGTACGGTGTTAAACTTCTTGTTGATACCGGCGCTCCCGAAACAATAGATATTAAACAATGGGACCCTTACGACCCAAAATACGACAAAAACATACCGGTAAAAGAATCTTTGGAAGCAATTTTAAATCTTATGAATGAAAAGAATATGGATGTGATTGCCGGACAAACAAAGCTCATAATCATCCCCGGCTATAAATATAAAATTCCTAATATCCTGATAACCAACTTTCACATGCCGCAAAGCACTTTACTACTTTTGGTTTCGGCATTTATTGGTGACAGTTGGAAAGATGTTTATGAATATGCCCTGAATCACAACTTCCGGTTTTTAAGTTACGGCGATTCCTGCTTGTTTTTCAGAAAATAATTTTGAAACGGGAAAAATAATGCC
>CAYOZZ010000054.1:0-5569 GCA_964408535.1 uncultured Bacteroidales bacterium
GTATGATACAGGTAACCCCGTCCGGAATAAACTTCTTGAATATGAAAGGATTAATATTAATATTGGTAGCTCTTATTTTATCTGTCCCGGTTTTCTCTCAAAGTTCATTTGAATTTACAGTTTCAAATCCTTTTTTTGAAATTCCAAATTCTACAGTTGAGAAAGAAAACGGTAAATATATTACAATAGGAAATCGCGCAGGCAATAACGGGGATACAAGTGGGCCGATAATTATAAATTATACAAATAATCAGGATACTTCAATTCATTTTATACATAATGAAGATTCATTTATTTTTGCAAAATTTATTTATTTAAAAGATAATGGAAACTATTTATTTATTTGCGATATAGGATTTGCAGACAGTACCGGAGGCTTGTATATTTGGGAGATGACACCCGAATATGAACCGGTTTGGGAAACTTACTACCAGCTGCCCCCTCCTTATGAGTTTCTTGAAGTGCTTGATTATCTTGTAGATAGCGACGGCAATATTGTAGTTAGCGCAAATGCATATTATCCGACGGACAAAACGTTTGATGCTCACTTGTATATGGCAAAAGTTGATATGCAGGGTCAGTTACTTTCCATTAATATTCCGGCACCATATCGTCGTGATATTTGTTCCGCTTTACTTGAAAAACCAAATACATCGGGATATTATCTTTTCGGGTCGTCCTCAACTAATAAGGTTGTTAAAGAATGGATTGAGTTTGACACGGAATTAAACATTACCGGAGGAGGAATATTCGACTGGGAGAACGGTTTGGGAGCTGCAACATCAGCTGTATTCTTGAATAACGGTAATCTTTTGATTGCAACAACGCATTTTGACCAATTAAGTATCGGACTTTTAGATGAAGATTTCAATTTGATTCGGGATACAATATTCTTAGGAGGCGGTGATTATGTGCCTTTTTGCAGAAATGCAATAGGATATGTATCTGATGATGTTATCTGGATAGGAGCAGATTATGATGATATATACTGGATGTCGGGCACATCGGGATATTATTTGTATGTTTTTGATTCGGAATTGAATTTTAAAGCTGAAAAGTTTTACGGGGGTAATACGCGGTATATGATGGCGGATTTGTTTCCAACGCAAGATAACGGATGTATTGTAGCCGGAATGGTTCCTGATAAAGATCCGGTAATTTATTATTATACTGATATTTTTATTAAAAAGGTAGCACTGGAAGATGTTTATACCAATGTTAAAGAGCCTTACGTTAAACGGCAAAAACCCGCAAGTGTTTATCCTAATCCTTTCAAAACAAATCTGAATATTGAAACTTTAAAAAATAATTTAAAATTTGAATTGTATTCTTTGACGGGAAATAAGTTGTTTACAAAAGAATTACAATCAGGGAAAAGTACCGTTATTACAAAAAATCTTGATAACGGTTTCTATTTTTATACCATTTCGGATGAAAACCGGATAGTACAAAGTGGGAAATTAATTAAAAGATAATTACAACAATAAAAATTAAGAAAAAATGAAAACAATATTTACATCAATATATATAGTGCTTTTCAGTTTTTATTCTGCGATATCACAAAACACATTTGAAATAATGTTTAACGGAAGCTATTCGAATTATGCCGATGTAATTGTTACTACGCCTGAAGGGACTTCCTATATGATCGAATCAAATATAGCACCGTCAACACCCTGGCCCAAAACTGTCACATACTATATTTACAGGATTTCACCGACAGGAGATACATTAAGATGGGATTATCAAAAGGAGGATACACTTATTATGTATGCTCAACTGCTGTATGATAAGGTATCTGAAAGTCTATTCATATACGGAATCGGCGTTAAACTGGAAAACGGAGGAGGTTCAGCCGCAGGATTTTTTGAATGGTTGGTTAGTGTTTCCGTTGATTTTGAAATCAAATGGGAGAAAACATACAATTTTTTTCCTGAAGATTACTTTCCGACATTTTATGATAAATTTTTGCAACTGTCCGATTCAACATTTTTACTTGCATTATACGCAACAAATGGACCCGGAGGTCCTGGAAAGCAAACGTTGGGCATATTGAGGTTCAATACTTTGGGAGATAGTTTGCAATATAAAGATTTTCCATGGTATTCGAGCGGAGAGGTGCGTTCTTTTACATTCAGTCCGGATTCAACCGCTTTATGGATACATTTTAGCAGATACTCTCCAGAAAATTGTAATCGCAATTGTGATGTTTTGGAAATAAATTCATTGGACAGTATAACAACATATTATTATCCTTTACAGACCAGTGGAATGTTTTACTCTTTCGGGGCGCCGTTTTCGGCAAAAATTTTGCCGGATACCACATTTGTTGCAGCAGGTATGTATGATAAAGGTTACGGCACAATAATAAGTTATATAGGAGGTTTCAAATTCGATTCCGAGTTTAATATACTTGTTGAGAATCTTCTTACAGAAGGTATAGGTCCGGAAAATATCCAGACCTATACAGCGTCGGATAACTGTATTGATTATGTTTATCCAGATCAAATATATGTGGGAGGAGCTTATTATGTGCCACCGGGAAATTTTAATTCAAATGACAGTTGGGTTTATGTTGCCAAGTTTGATCAGGATATGAATATGATATGGGAAAAATATCTCGGAGGAGATGCATTTTACAGAACCGACGGTATGTGTGCTACTTACGACGGAGGTGTTATATTAACAGGCAGAAGATATGATGAAAACATTAATTCATATGAATATGATGGTTTTCTTTATAAATTAGACGGAAACGGTTATATAGGCATTTCTGAAAAAAGTAATTTAAAAGTAAAAAGTGCAATAGTATATCCAAATCCGGTTAGTGACGAATTGTTTTTAAGAACGGCAATAAAAGGGGCTGTTTTTTATGTCTATAATTTGGCAGGAAAGCAAGTTCTGAATATTAATGTACAAGGGCTTATAACAACAGTCAATTTAAATTATTTAAAACCGGGAGAATATTTATGGTCATTGAGAACACCTGATAAATTGATAGAATCCGGTAAATTTATTAAGAATTGATTTATTAACTAAAATAAAATTATTTATTATGAAAACAATAAAATACATTACCATAGCAGTATCATTTTTTCTAATAACATTGAATGCGCATTCACAATGTATAAATTGCGACGGTACAACAACAAACAATAATGGAAGCGCAATAGGTTATCAAACAATAGCAACAGGCAGCCATTCTTTTGCAACCGGATATCAATCGGAAGCGACAGGAAATATTTCAACAGCAATAGGGTATAAAGCAAAATCGCAGGATACAAGGTCGTTTTCACTTGGCTTTTATTCCGAAAGTGAAAATAGCAATTCTTATGCTTTTGGCAATTATGTCACAGCCTCTTCTCCCTATAATTTTGTAATCGGTAGTGGTATAGGGAGTGGAACTAACGAAAGATTGGTTAATAATACGACAAAATCATTAATGATCGGTTTTAATTCCGATAAACCGACATTTTTCGTAAGTCAGTCAAACGGAGCCGGCACAACCGGCAAAATAGGCATAGGCGACATAACCGATCTGCAGGCGAAACTGCATATTAAAGGCGATGAAGGTAGCGGCAGCAATGCCGAAGATGCCGATATCTTACTTGAACCCGGTAGCTCAATGAAATATGCAAGAGTAAAATTCGGGACGACGGGAAACAGAATTGATGCAAGAGACAATCAAGACCTGAATTTTCATACTGTGTCCGACTTTGTCTTTTGGGATGCCAATGTAGGTGTAGGCACCGACAATCCACAGGCAAAACTGCAAATAACCGACGGCGACATCTTTATCGAAGATATTGACCGGGGAATAATAATGAAATCGCCTGACGGACAGTGCTGGCGCGGCACGCTGGATAATAACGGCTCCCTCAATTTTACACCTGTTGATTGCAATAATCCGACAACTTCCGCCGGAGAAAACAGTAGCGACGATTTGTTGAAAGTAATGGTCTTCCCGAACCCCTCTCACGGACTGATTACTGTAAAAGTTGACGGCGACTTTGACATATTATACGTCAGGTTAAGCGATATGGCAGGCAATATGATATTTTCGGGCGAAATGAAAACCGGAAAACTTAAAATCAGAGAACATCTGCCGGCAGGACATTATCTTATTGAAGTTAAAACAGCCACCGGTGAAAATATTTCTTCGGAAAAGATAGTCGTTTTGTAACGGAACCGGAAAACCGCAAAAAAAGATGAGATGAATTGGAAAAAAATTGAAAATGAGAAGTAAATTATTATCATTGGCATTATTCATTTTATTCGGATTACAATTGAAATCTAAGAATAATACATCATTTTATAAGTGATTGTATCAACCAATTTTGCGGACTGCATCCGGTTTTGCAAACAGGGCGTGCCTCCGCAAATCTCCTGATGACTATAGGTGCCAGACAGGTAAGCAATTCAATTCACCACAATGCCTGCATAGGGCAGTCATCTGGAGATTGCGGGCAGGGTTTTGTCTGTGTTTATGTTTATGAAGCCGGTATGGTTATTAGGTTAGGTTTGTGGAGGATGACGTGCCTGACCATAAACGATATCCCATACCGGTTTCCTTGCCATAGCCTTAAACCTTAATCGGTGTAAATTCGTGAAATTCGGTAGCCCCTCTAAATCTCCCCTGTCGGGGAGACTTACATATGTTCCAAGCGTCCACGCTTGGAAATATATGAAATACGCTCCTTTGTGAACCTTTGAGCCTTGGTGCCTTAGTGGCATTTATAGTCCTGTAACGTACCTTTTATTTTTTTTGCCACGAAGGCACGAAGAAGCACGTAAGTCTCAGGGCTGTTCCGAATTTCCGAATCCCGTACCGGATATTCACCCTCGAACCGTTAATTTATAAAAACGACCGTTAACTTATTTCGCCGGTTTTTTCTCGACTTTTCATTTTTTTTGTTTATCTTAGCAACCGATAAAGCCGATACAGAACAAAATTAAGATTAACGTTAAATTATGTTGACCTTATAATGCCTGTTAAAAAGAGAAATATCATTACTTTGTTTTTTCTTTTGTTTACAAAGGGAAACAGTGAAAGCGTTAAAAAGGAAACCCCTTCCGGAAGTAATCTTTCGCAGCGGGATATAAAAGTAAACAACCTGATTAAAAACTTCAAAGAGAAAATTGCCTGGTACAAAGCCAATCCGGATTTAAAGGACGGAGAAACGGTTCCTGCCGATTCGGCATTGTGGTATCTTGAGGCAACCATTAATTATTCGCACGCCTTTCCGAATGATTATTACAGTGACTTTGAGATAGACACCTCTTATCTGACCGTACCGGTAAACGGTGACGGAACGGTGGATATGTCAACTCTCACGCAAAAGTACGAAGAAATGAAGACCAATGTGGCTGCCGATTATCACAATTCGCAGTTTACGGAAAAGGGATTAAAATATGTTGATTTGGAGGAGTATTCAAGTAACGGCAGCGAATTAACACTTGAGGTAAAGACAGCAACAGGAGAAAAGAACAATGAGCCGCCTCCATATCCTGCACCTGACGGACCATTTGAAGTTGGTGACGACTGGTGGTACGGTGAAAACTTTGGTAA
>CAYOZZ010000055.1:0-4398 GCA_964408535.1 uncultured Bacteroidales bacterium
TCTTCATCGGTCAATTTTGCTGTGTTGACAACCATAACCGTTTGAACACTAAAGGTAGGGACGTCCTTCTCAAGCCATTTGTAAGTACCGCTGTAAATAGTATCGTTATCATAATAATCAGCCCAGCCGTTAAAGTTATCAAGCTCTACCAGATCAAGACCTTTAACCATAGCTCTCGGGTCTATGTTTATAATCGAAATAGGGGCGCTTCCTATAATTATAAATGCATCTATTCTGTCCATATAAAGCTCATTCAGGGCATCATCAATATGAATATTTCTTGACCTCCAATAAACTTTAGACCTAATCTTAATATAGTTTGCCGTCATATATGTACCCTGATCTGTCGTACCTATAGCAACCATTTTTTCGTTCAAATCCTGGAGTTTATTAATTCCGGAATTTTTCCTTATTACCACCTGAATTTGTTCCTGAGCAAGAGGAAAGATAACTTTTAAATCTTTTGTTTTCTTTGTATTATCACGATGATCAAGAGCAGACATATAATAAAGTACGTCTTCCTGAATCAGGGCAATTTTGTATGGAGAATGAGGATCAGCCAACTGTTCGAAATTGTATCCTGCTCCGTTTGTCGATTTGTTGATAAAGGGTTGTACCGAATCGTTACCCAAAACACTATTCATATCTTCAACAAACCTGTAATATGTTAACTGTTCAGGTCCTGAAAGGATTGTTAATTGTGCAAATGCACTATAAAAAGTTGAAACTGAAAATAACAGTATCAGCAATGAGATTTTTGTTTTCATAATTAATTTAAATTTAACAATACTATTCTTTAATATTTTAAACTGCAAAAGTAATAAAAAAATGAAAAGAAACTACCTGCAACCCGATTTATTGATAGTTTTGCAAATATTCGGTTAAATGGACGCAGCACGGCGAGAATCGGTTTAATTATTTTTTTAACAATATGATATGAGAGATAAAAGGTTTAAGATGCTGTTTTACAATAATTTGTTTCTTGTGGGATTGTCTCTCGTTTTTATTACTCAGTGCAATAACCCTGAAAAAATACAGACTTCAAAGGCGACTTTTGTCGGAAGAGAGAGTTGTATCGAATGTCATCAGGACGAATATAATTCATGGAAAGGTTCAGATCATGATCTTGCAATGGATACTGCAACGGACGAAACGGTTTTGGGCGATTTCAACAATGTTGAGTTTGAGCGCGACGGATTTGTAAGCAGGATGTATAAAAAGGATGGTAAGTTTTATGTTCATACCCGTGGCCCGGGAGGAAAACCGGGTGATTTTCAGATAGCATATACTTTTGGATACAGGCCTTTGCAGCAATATCTTGTGCCTTTTGAAGACGGACGTCTGCAATGTTTGCAAATTACTTGGGATACCGATAAAAAACGATGGTATCATCTTTCGGATTCAGTACACAACGGTGAAATTATAAAACCTGACGACTGGCTTTACTGGACTAATAACGGTCAGAACTGGAACGGTATGTGCGCCGAATGTCATTCAACAAATCTTAGAAAAAATTATAATCCTCAAACACACGTTTTTCATACAACCTGGTCGGAAATAGATGTTAGTTGCGAAGCCTGTCACGGGCCTGCTTCCCGACATCTGAAATGGGCTGAGCTGCCTGTTGAGAAAAAAAATCACGATAGTAACTGCGGTCTCGTCGTTAAAACAAGTAATATCAGTCCTGACAGGTTAACCGGCCAGTGTGCCTACTGCCATGCCCGCCGCAGCTCCTTCGGTGATTTTATCCATCCCCGCAGTGATATTTTCAATATTATAAACCCGCAACTTCCGGTTGAACCTTATTATTATGTTGACGGGCAGATTCTTGAAGAAGATTACGTCTATTCATCTTTCACACAGAGTAAGATGTATATGAATAATGTTAAATGTACTGATTGTCATGACGTTCACAGCCTGAAGGTGAAATACGGAGGAGAGAATAAATTATGTGAACAGTGCCACGTGAAAGCTGATTACGATACACCCGGACACCATTTTCACAAATATCCGGGTGAGCCCGGAAATCCAATTGTGCTTGATAACGGAAAGAGAGTTATTGAGGTGGGAGAAGGCTCCAAATGCATTAACTGTCATATGCCCGGAAAATATTTTATGGGTGTTGATTTCCGGCGCGATCACAGTATGCGAATTCCCCGCCCCGATCTGAGTAAAAAACTTGGTACTCCCAATGCCTGCAACAGCCAATGCCACACTGATAAATCCGCCGAATGGGCGGCAGGGTTTACTGAGAAATGGTACGGTCTGAAAAAACGCCCTCAGTTCGGTGAGGTTTTTGCGAAAGCAATAGAAGGGGATATTTCTTCGGTTGATGAACTGAAAAATATCGCAATTGACAAACTTAACCCCCCAATAATCAGAGCTGCTGCTACAATGTATCTTGGCAGATATCCGGTACAAAAATCTTTTGACCTGATTAAGGAGATGCTGAATGACCCGGACCCGATGATCAGAAACGAAGCTGTTAAATCATTTCCCGGAGTTCCTTGGGGTGAATATGCCGGTTATCTATCCCCTTTGTTGAATGACTCGACACGTTTGGTAAGAATAAGCGCAACTGCCGCTCTTTCGGCTGTACCTGCCGGCTATATTGATTCCGGTACAAGAATAATCCTTGAAAAAGATATTGAAGAATATATTGAAACAATGAACTACAGTGCTGATTTTGCCGGAAGCAGACATAATCTCGGAAATCTATACTCAAACATTGGTGATGATGAAAAAGCTGAAGAAAATTACAAAGAAGCCATAAGAATTGACAACCTTTTTTATCCGGCGAAAATTAATCTCGCAATGCTGTATAACAGGAAAGGCGATAACAACAAAGCTGAAATCCTGCTTAAGGATGTAATCAAAAATCATCCTGAACTTCCCGATACATATTACTCTCTCGGACTTTTAACGGCAGAAAAAGGAGATTATGAAGCTGCGGCAGAATATTTGAAAAAGGCTTCGGAACTGATGCCGGACAGGTCAAGGGTGCATTACAATCTTGCTCTTGCCCTTCAGTATCTGAAGCGGATGCCGGAAGCAGAGAAAGCGTTCCTGAAAGCATGGAAACTTGACCCTGAAAACGGCAGCTATATATCAGCCCTCGTGGGATTCTATCTGAACACCGGTAATAAAAGCGAGGCCAGGAAATATCTTGTTGACTGGATAAAAATACATCCCGGGGATAAATCAGCACTTGATATGCTTGATGAAATTGACGGAAAATAAATAAACATCCTTTTCCCGGTTTTTTCACTATCTTTGCTTTGAAAACAGAATTAATATGGAAAAACAATTATTTGAAGCTGCTGCCGAAGCCATAAGGAAATCAAAATTCACAACGGCATTTACAGGTGCCGGAATTTCGGTTGAGAGTGGTATTCCGCCATTCAGAGGACCTGACGGACTATGGAGTAAATATGATATGAAAACCCTTGAACTGGATTACTTTTATAGTCATCCGCTGGAGTCCTGGTCGGTCATTAAAGAGATTTTTTACGATTATTATGGGAAAGCCTCTCCAAACAAAGCCCATTTAACTCTTGCCGGTATGGAGAAACAAGGTCTCCTGAAATCGGTAATAACTCAAAATATTGATAATCTGCATTATGAAGCAGGAAATGAAACTGTTTATGAGTTTCATGGAAATATGAAAAAGCTCATTTGCACTGGATGCCACAGTCATTTTACGGTTGATGATATTGATTTTGACAATCTGCCTCCAAAGTGTAATTCGTGCGGAGGATTGATTAAGCCCGATTTTATCTTCTTCGGGGAAGGTATTCCGCAGGAAGCTTATGCCGGCTCATTCCACGATGCATCAAATGCAGAGGTAATGCTTGTTATCGGAACAACGGGAGAAATAATGCCCGCCTCACAACTGCCCTACCTTGCCAAACAAAACGGTGCCACAATCATTGAGGTCAACAAAGAACCCTCAAAATATACCGGCTCATTAACAGATATATTCCTTCAGGGTAAAGCAACTGAAGTGATGGGAAGACTTGGGGATTTGATAAACGGCTAAGTTAATAAGTTTGGGTTTGTATTTTATCTTGTAAAAAAACTTTGCGGTGAAGTTCCTTTGTGATATTCATATTTCAATAAGGGTCAAACCCGCCTTATGCCTTTAGATTTGTAAAATAAAAATCTGAGTTCTTTGAAAAATTGTTAATGATGTAGGAATTTCTTTTTTTCTGCTTTTTTTCTTTGTTAACACTTTTTCGATTATACTATTGCATAATTCGGGTTAAACAAAAAACTCTCCTGAATATAAATATGGAGAGTTAATTTGGATAATGATCCTTTGTATCCCGGCCTGACAGGCATTAAAGCCCGTCAGGCCTTAAAGGACCAATTATTTGCGAAGATGTAAAGAACGTTTCT
>CAYOZZ010000056.1:0-5615 GCA_964408535.1 uncultured Bacteroidales bacterium
TGGCACCTCGATGTCGGCTCGTCACATCCTGGGGCTGGAGAAGGTCCCAAGGGTTGGGCTGTTCGCCCATTAAAGTGGCACGCGAGCTGGGTTCAGAACGTCGCGAGACAGTTCGGTCCCTATCTGTTGTGGGCGTTAGAAACTTGAAGGCACCTGACCCTAGTACGAGAGGACCGGGTTGGACATACCTCTAGTGTACCTGTTGTAGCGCCAGCTGCACCGCAGGGTAGCTATGTATGGATGAGATAAGTGCTGAAAGCATCTAAGCACGAAACTCAGCCTAAGATGAGGTTTCTTTTAAGGGTCGTTCAAGACGAGGACGTTGATAGGCTGCAGGTGTAAAGTCAGTAATGGCAAAGCCGAGCAGTACTAATTACCCGTAAGCTTTCTTCTGAACATATTCTTGTTATATTCTTATTCTGTATTTTCTTTCGTAATATGTCTTTAAAATTTAATCCTCCTGAGCCGAGGTTACGGAGGATAGAAGATTTTATGGTGACTATAGCGGAGGTGTTCACCTCTTCCCATTCCGAACAGAGAAGTTAAGCCCTCCAGCGCCGATGATACTGCCCAAAAGGTGGGAAAGTAGGTCGTTGCCAACTTTTTATTAATCCCGATCTTTTTAAGGTCGGGATTTTTTTTTACCCATCTTTACAATTATTTGTTCCTTTAGTTGTTTTTATTACTCTCATAATAGGTAATTCTTGCTATTTTTGTAACCATATTGAGAACTAAATGATAAAAAAGATCATATATCCTATGCTTCTGATACTCTTCCTCGCGGCAGGAACAACTTTATATGCCCAGGATTCAATCGTTGCAGCTCTCGATTCATCAAAAGTTTACTATTTCAAAAACGACCTTGACCTGAAAGGAGTAGATCTGTTTAAAGAGATTGATACCCTGATTACAAATGTGGAGAAATATGATCCCCTTATGAAGCCGGGAAACTATTATGCATCCCTTGGAAATCCCGGACTGGCTCATAATAATATGGTTTTTACTCCGTATATAAAAACAGGTTTTGATTATGGTATTCACTCTTTCGACAAATATCTTCTTAACAACGATAGTGTTTCATACTACTGGTTCGGCAAACCATACACAAATATATTTTATGTTATGGGACCTAAGAAAGAGCAGAACCTGACGATTGACCATTCTCAAAATATAGGTAACCTCATCAAATTCGGACTTAATTTCAGATATACACATTCTCCGGGTTTCTATCTGAGACAAAAGGCTGATGATAAAAACTTTGTAATGAAAGCAAGGTTTCATACAAAAGATTACCGCTATATGGTTATAGCAAATTATCTGCACAATATTCTTAAGATGGAGGAGAACGGTGGCATAAGATATGATTCTGTTTTTGAGGAAAATGTAAAACCGCAAAGAAACGGCATTGAAGTAAATCTTAAGGAAGCAAATAACCTGCTTAAAGAAGACAGCTATTACGCAAAGCAAATGTTCGCCCTCTCCGGGAAAGAGAGTATGAATCCCGCCGACACCCTAAATGCTGAAGGACTGAAAATTTCACCGGGAGTAATATCGTTATCAACACTTGTATCAAAATTTCAATATAAATTTGAGGATACACCCCAGGATAACTCATTCTACAATAACACATACGACACAATAAACAACACTCACGATTCAACACGAATTTTCAAAATAGAAAATATCCTATCCTGGTCAAATACAAGCTTTAAACATAAACAGAAGCTTCTTTTTAAAATAGCCGTAAAACACCAGTATGTCGAACATTCGGATGATACAGTCTTTAAGAATTATTATAATCTCCTTATTCCGTCAGGATATGTCTCATTCCGGTTTATAAAAAATATGAATCTGGATTTCTATGGAAATTTTGTAACAGGAAGCGACTATGTGGGGGACTATACTCTAAAAGGAAGTCTGAAATACGCGACTAAGTTCGGAACATTGTCACTTGAACTTAATTCAATCCAAAATGAGGCAGGACGGTACTTTCTGCGATTTCATTCGAATCATTTCAGATGGGATAACGGCTTTGCAAAACAGAGCTTCAGTATTCAAAAGTTTGACTACTCGTATAAAGAGCTCCAGGCCGGTGTTCAGCTTACGAATGCAAGTAATCTCGTCTATCTTGACACCCTCGCATTGCCGGCACAGACAAGCAGTCTGAATGTGCTGAAAATTTATGTCAGAAAAAAGTTTACAATTAAAAAATGGTCGCTCGACCTTAGGGTAATTTATCAGGCATCAAATAACGATGTAATAAGGATTCCCGATTTCATTGGTGACGGCTCTCTTTATTTTACTTCTCATCTTTTTAAAAATGCAGCAATTCTTCAAACCGGGCTTGATCTGTTTTATAACACAAGTTATTACAGTCACAATTATTCCCCGGGATCAAGGATGTTCTACCTGCAGAATAAAAAGGAGACGGGAAATTATGTTTATGCCAATGTCTTCCTGAATTTACAGATTAAAAGATCAAGATTGTTCGTTGAATATACAAACCTGGCTTTTTTCCTGAAAGACTTCCGGTATTATACAACCCCCTCCTACCCTATGCAGGACCCGGGTTTCAGGTTCGGGGTTTCGTGGATGTTTTATGATTAGCTGATTATTTTGATCTCTTTGATATACGCAGATAATTCCGGATAATATTATAATTCACCCTTATTCTACATTTATCCGGTTTACAATATAAGAAAAAAACTCATCAATCAAACCAAACCATCCTCCCGTAGATTTCCACCAGTTGTTCTTATTATATCGCATTGACTTCAAGCTGATTATCCCAATTCTATAATCGTTGCCAAGGACTCTTTTGTACGTTATCCAGCTTCTGCGGGAGTGTATTCCGGCAGAAACGATATTAAATTTCCTTAAATCTTTTGTTCCAACCCATTCCCTAAAAGAATTTGCTGCTGCAAGAGTCTGATTTTCCCTCGCAAGTTTAAAAGAGACGGCTCTGTAATTCTTTGCCTTAACATTCAGTGCTTTCAGATAGTTCATTGCAGCCTCGGCTTTTGAGGCAAAGCCGGTTGTAAATCTGTTTTCCAAAGTGGTGATCAGGGCTGTATTTTTATTGACAGTTATTTGCTCAAAATTTACAGTTACCGAGTAAACGAACAGATTCCTGTCTTCCTGTGACGAGCCACAATCGTTATCAAATCTGATTCCGAGAGTTTTTAATCCGGCGCCTCCCGTTTCCACATTAAAAATATAATCCCTCATCTCTCCGGCGGAAAAACTTCCATTATAAAACTTACCGTTGACAATCAGATTAAAATGGGCAAATCTACCGTTCGCTTTGGTTCCTCTCGCCCTGACAACAATTTTCAATGTATCACCTGCTTCCTTTAAATTAAAAAGTTCAGGATTAAAAATAAGTGTGGAATTTGCATAAAGCCACATTTCCTTTCCGGACTTTTCTTTGCTAACCTGTTTCCTGAAATAGTCAAACAATCTTTCACGTGTATCCGTATTCTGCCGAAACTCATTACCGACAACAATCAACTCGTTAATATTCCGGCATTTTTCATTTATCTGTTCCAGTTCACAAGCCTGCAACCAACCCTCAACGATAATATTATCAGAGTTCAACGGGGCATTATAATCAAGGAATGAAGAAACCGGAAACAGCGTTACAGCTACGACAATCAACAAAACAAAGAGTAGTAATATTGCATATTTGACTTTCTTCATGGTTGTTATAAAATTATTTCATCTCCAATCGTTCAATACTCAGATGCACAAGCAGGTTCCTGACTGCAAGATTTTACCGGATTAGTCAAATTCACTTCTGAATTCTTCAAACGCTTTTTCCATAAAATCATCTGCCTTTTTATGAAATCTGTCAAAAGCATTTACCATTTTCTCTCCTTCCGGTGAGAGTTTGGTTCCGCCGCGCTCCTTCCCTCCCCTGCTCTTCTCAAGCAACGGAAATCCAAGTTTTTCCTCAATCTCCTTCAGGTCACCCCATGTTCGACGATATGTTATTCCAAGAGCTTCGGTAGCAGCCATCAGGGAGCCATGCTCATTAATCGCTTTCAGTATCTGCCACTTGCCGTCACCCATAATTCCCTCACCACTTTTTGTGGAAAGCCAGATTTTATAGTTGAATTCGATATTTTCCAATTTGTTTTTTGAAGCCATAATAAATGCGTTTTGGCAAAGGTATAAATATTAAAAGTAATTCCGCTTTCATATTATAATTTGATTAAGTTTTCCTTGTTAAGACTTTTTCGATTATGCTATTGAATAATTCGGGTTGAAACAATTTACACGGTAAAAAATCTTCCAAATAACAGCTCCCCCCTCCAAAAAAAAACGGGTTTATGCTTTCACACAAACCCGTTTAAACAAATAAACTGTTATAATAACTACCAGGCAAACATCGGGAATTCCGCCATCAGTTCATTAACCTCACCTTTAATTTTCTTCAGGAGGTCTTCATTTTCGATATCAGAGATTATCTGGTCAATGAAATCAACAATCAAAGTCATATGCTCCTCTTTCATTCCACGCGTTGTAATTGCAGGAGTACCGACTCTAAGGCCGGAAGCCTGGAATGGTGAACGTGTATCGAAAGGAACCATATTTTTATTAACCGTAATATCAGCCTGAACAAGAGTGTTCTCTACTTTCCTACCGGTGATATCAGGGAATTTTGTTCTGAGATCAATCAGCATAAGATGATTATCGGTTCCTTCGGAAATTACGTGGTAACCTTTATCAACAAACGCCTGTGCCATCACACCGGCATTCTTCTTAACCTGTTTCATATAATCTTTATACTCTTTTGTCAGAGCTTCGCCGAAAGCAACAGCTTTAGCAGCAATTACGTGCTCAAGCGGTCCTCCCTGGGTACCCGGAAAAACTCCCGAATCAAACAGAGATGACATCTTACGAACAACGCCCTTCATTGTTTTCTTGCCAAAGGGGTTCTCAAAGTCTTCGCCCATCATGATAATGCCCCCGCGCGGGCCTCTCAGGGTTTTATGTGTTGTAGATGTAACTACGTGGCAATATTTAAGCGGGTCATTCAACAATCCCACAGCAATCAGTCCGGCAGGATGAGCAATGTCAGCCATTAGAAAAGCACCAATCTTATCGGCTATCTCTCTCATTCTTTTATAATCCCAGTCGCGGGAATAGGCAGATGCCCCGGCAAGGATAAGCTTCGGCTTTTCGCGCAAAGCAACCTCTTCCATCTTATCATAATCAACCGTTCCTGTCTCCTCGTCAACCTCATAAGCAATCGGATTGTAAAGCATTCCCGATGAATTTACTTTAGAACCGTGAGAAAGGTGTCCGCCATGCGAAAGGTCAAGTCCCATAAACTTATCACCCGGTTTCAGCAGGGTAAGAAATACTGCCATATTTGCCTGGGCTCCCGAATGAGGCTGGACATTAACCCACACTGCGCCAAACAGTTCTTTCAGTCTGTCAATGGCAAGCTGCTCAGTTTCATCAACAAACTGACATCCGCCGTAATACCTTTTGCCCGGATAACCTTCGGCATATTTATTTGTCATCACCGAACCCATAGCCTCCATAACTTCATCACTGACAAAGTTTTCCGAAGCAATCAGCTCAATTCCGCTCATCTGACGCTGCCG
>CAYOZZ010000057.1:0-29578 GCA_964408535.1 uncultured Bacteroidales bacterium
TGCCTGGCTCTTCTTAATTCTCCCGTAAGGAGGCCGGAATAAATTTGATTTAAAAACACTTTCACACCTTTCAACATCTGCAATATATTCATCAAGTTTGCTCTTGTAACCGTTTTTGTGACTGTAGGAATGATTTCCGAGGATATGCCCGGATTTTACAATTCGCTCAATAATTCCGGGATATTTTTCAGCATTATTACCAAGGCAAAAGAATGTTGCCTTAGCATCATATTCATCAAGGATATCAAGTACTTTCGGAGTTACTTCTTCATCCGGCCCGTCATCAAAAGTAAGATAAATAATTTTCTCTTTGGTATTAACCTTCCAGATAAAATCTTTATAAAAAAGGGATAATATGACGGGTGTTTTTACAAAATACATAGGGTTAGAGAATATTAACTCATATTTTTTTAAAGGATTAATTAACAATTTTAACCGGAAAAAGAAAACTCGTTCTTTTCAATATAATCTACTTGATAATTAGCGTCATAAAACTCCTTTTTCATTATCTATTATGATTTTTTGCATAAAACTGTCATTTAAAAGTGTTAACAAAGATAATACATTTTTGTCATTTCTTAATCCCTTTTAATGCCTTTGATAAATTACCTGAAAGATGAGCCAACTTCTTGAATTCAACCGAATCACTTGCCAACTGTATAAGCCTTCCATTTGCTTTACTCGGAATTTCACCTTTTTCATAATTGCCATAAGTATTCGGACCAAACCCCAATATATCAGACATCTTGCGAGCAGACAAACCGAATTTCTCTCGTATTGCCGAAATTTCATCGGGAAACGGAAGTCTTAAACGCTCGCGGTATTTATTATAGACTTGTGTTATATTTAAGTCTGACAATTGGTCATCCTCAAATTGTTCGCCACTATCTTCACATAAATAATAATGATAAATAACTTCAATTTTTTCTTTGCGAAAACTCAATACACGGTTTTCTTTTTTAAGAATCGTTTCTTTACCTGTAACCGGACTTTTCATAATAATTCATTTAAAAGGATATTTCATCGAATATTCTGCAATATGAAAAGAAATGCAGATAGTTTTGTTATTTTCATTTCCAAATCAAGTAATGTTTGTGTGTTTTTACCCCTGTCATCCCCGTAATTATTCCCCGGGTTTCTAACATAACTTTGAAATCATTCAAAAAACGCTTTATATCATCCTTTTTGATCATTTAACTATAAAATGAATTATTTTTCTAATTTAGCCGTCTCAATCAAAAACCGGAATGTTAAAAAATGAAACCAAATAAATTTATTGATTATTAAACTTTAAACAGTTACTTTTGTTTTTTCTAATTAAATGGGTTCACATTTATCTGCTATGATGTTTGTCAGGAAAATATATTTTTTGTTTGCCCTGTTTTTTGTTACAGCTTCTGTTTATTCACAGGAATTGTCAAAACTCGACAGCCTCATAAATACCTTGTCACAGAAGGAAGATACCGCGAAAACAACTGTCTTTTACAACATCACAAAGTATCTGATTGTATCCGACGTTGATTCTGCAAAGTATTATGCCGAAAAAGGGTTGAAATATGCTCTTGACAATGACCAGGATTATTATATCGGAAGATTTCATTCGGCACTCGGTGATATTTATGTTGTAAAGAATGATTTTTACAGCGCAATGGATAATTATATGAAGGCGCTCCGGTTTTATAAAAATGTAGATTATTATGAAGGTCAAAGCCTTGTCTATCTTGTAATTGGCAATATTTACCTTTCGCAGGGTAACTTTTATACCGCACTTGAGAATTATCAGAAAGGACTCGCAATTGCCGATAGTATAAATTTCCAAAGACCCTTACCGCATATCTACAACAATATCGGTGAACTGAACCTTGCACTCGACGATTATGACCATGCCATTGAGAATTATAAAAAAGCTTTTGAGATTAATAAAAAAAACAACGATGACCTTGGAACGGCGTCTTCATTGATTAATATCGGTAAAGTTTATATTGTAAAAGGAGAGGTTGATACTGCTCTGGACTATCTCGACAAAGCCTATAATATCTACGATAAAAATTCGGACAATCTGGGACTTCAAAGGATTTTCTCTACAAAAGGTGAGATTGAAAAAATTAAAGGTAATTACAAAACGGCATTGAAATATTTTTTTAAAGCCCTCGGATATATTGACAAACTGGGAGGCGATTATTTCGGGCCGAAGTCAAAGCTTTACGCAGAAAACTATAACGATATCGGTTATTGCTATATTAAACTGAAAAATTACGATAAGGCCAAGGAGTTTCTGTTTAAAGCCAAAGCAATAGCAGAGGAAACAGGTCTGCTTGAGATTTTGGTGAAAAACACAAATTATCTCAGTGAAATGTTTGAAATGAAGGGAGATGCCTGGGCTGCACTTAAATATAATAAGCTTTACAAGGCCTATTCCGACAGCGTTGCAAAAGAACAAAATTCCGAAAGAATAACCAGGCTGGAAATGCAATACAAATTCGACAGGCTGTTGAAGCAAAGGGAAGTCGAAGAGTTAAAATACAGGGAAACACAAAGACGAAAAGAATTGCTTTATCTTATTATTATCGGCGGGGCCGTTGCTTTACTGATTGTACTCGCATTGCTTCTGAATAACCAGCGTCTCAAAAGAAATAATCTTGCCCTATTGAAGGATAAACTCACAAGAGATCTTGAATATAAAAACAAAGAACTGACAACCAATGTATTATATCTGCTTAAGAAAAACGAGATGATACTGAATCTCTCAAACCAGTTGAAGAATTCCCGGTATTCTTTTAAACCTGAAAACAGGAAAATAATTGACGGAATAATCCACGATATGGAACAAAGTACCTCAAAAGATGTTTGGAAGGAGTTTGAACTGAGATTTCAGGAGGTACATTCCGATTTTTACAAGAAACTTACTGAGAAACATCCCGATCTTTCACCAAACGAACTGAGGCTTTCCGCATTTTTGAGATTAAATATGTCAACAAAGGAAATTTCGTCCATTACATTTCAGTCGTATAACAGTATCATTATGGCAAGACATCGTTTGCGGAAAAAGCTCGGCATCTCCTCCAATGAAAATCTTATTACTTTTCTGAGGCAATTATAAAAAAAGGCCGGCAGGAAATTTCCTGCCGGCCTTATCTGCGAAGATGTTATATTAAAAGAACGTATTTAATTTGGATCTTATTCATTGATTTGAGAACTCATTGTCTCATTTCCAAGCAACAGGTCGTTTTTATCCTGATTGTCAACCTGTCCGTCTAAGTTGTAATCGGCAGATAAATATCCACCCTGTCCGACTTGCGGTGTCCATTGCTGATTCTTGTCCTGGCTGCTGATAACTCCGTCGGCATTTCCGTCGCCTGCAATCATTCCCCAGACACCTGTTGCAACTTCTTTCTGGGCATCGGTACCACCGTATGCCTGTCCTGAATCCGTTGTAAAGTCATAAGAATAAACCCCGTCTGTTTTTGTCAACCCGTTGGCTGAAATAATTCCAAGGTGATTCCTGTGATATACAACAATGAAGAGATTCTGACTTACCGCGAGATTCTGGAATCCTATTCTTCCTCCGTCAATTCCTGTTATTGTTCCGTCATCCGTAACGAATGCGGCAATAGTTTCAACAACAGTATTTGTATCAGCACTTCCGGCATCGGCAGCATCACGTGCCTGAATCAAAACCCAGTCAACAACGCCTGTTGGGAATTCGGTTACAGCTTCTGTTCCGTTATAGTTCCAGGGAGCAACATTATAAGGCTGATTCAAAGGAATCACTCCGTTGTCGTTCAATCCTGTTTCCATTGATGAGCCGCTGTACGGACCTTCGAGGAGGACTGTCAAATCAAATCCTGCAACTACATGTATCGTAACAGGAATTGTATATGAAGGATTTGCAGGATCGTCGGATGTAACAGTTATTTCAGCCGTATATGTACCTTCTTCCAGATTTGAAGCATCCAGTTGAACATCAATAACCGAAGGATTGTTATCTGTATCCGGGAACGTCAGTCCGTTTGTTAACTCTGCACCGTCAACAGTCAGCCAACCGATCGGATCGTCTGATGCACGTAATTTCACGTTATCAATAGCATAATAGTACGCAGTAAAGTCGGGTCCAACATAATAATTATATTTTATCTGGAAGTTGGCATTTGCATATTGGGTTACATCATATACTTTATGTACTCCATTTGAATTGTAAGAAAGTTTTCCGTCTGATGAACCGTAATGTTCATATATCATTACCCAGTCGGTGCCGTCATAAACAAATACTCTTGCAGTATCAACATCCTTATAATAATCAAAGTAAGCCTGGTCAAATTCAAGGATAAGATGTTTTCCAATATAGCCTGAAGCATCAATTACCGGGCTGATAAGATCCGAATTTGTAATCAAATCATAGGAGCCTGTCGGTTTTTTCCCGCTACAAAATGCAAACGGCGTACCATCAAATGTATAGTAGGTCTGGTATGCAGTGTTCATTCTCCAGGTTGTGTCATTTGTTCCGTTTGCAACTGATGTCCAGGTTGAAGGAATACCGGTATCAAATGTTTCGTCGAGTAGCAGAGTTTCATTATAAACCACACTTGCACTATAAGCAACCGGGAAGTTACCCGAATTAGATGTTGTCATACCAATATTTGTCGTATTTCCTACCGGAACATACTCCTCAATTGTAGCCGGAGCGACAGAGAAGTTAGGAGATATTTTCTCTTCAATACGGATATCGTCAAGATACCAGCCTGCTTTGTTTGTATAATTATTGGTAACTATTCTGAACCTGAATGATACATTGTCATACATACTGTAACCACTTAGATCGAAGTATTCTTTCTTCCACCAGGTGTTGTCCGGGATTTGATATCCTGTACCCCAGTCGGAATAAGAATCTTCATCAAAACTCGGGCCTTCCGGATAATTGTAAGTACCCTCTTCCCTGTAATTGCCCTGACCTTTGTATGCCGATACAGGCAATTGATCCCAGTTCATTCCACCGTCTGTTGAAATCTCAACATAGCAGTGATCATAAGTTCCATCGGTTTTTGCTATATGGTTAAATGAAAGATAAGCATTGGCTTTGCTTGTCAGATCAACAGAAGCACCAAAATAAAGAACATTATCGTTGCCTCCCGTGTAAGCGTTATGCATTGAATGATTTGCACTGGCATACAGTGTGGTATCAAGCATCCAGTTAATACTATTGCCGGTACCGTTAATACCCAGTCCTTCTCCGTTTTCAAAATCTTCATAAACGGGCAATGCCATTTGACCGAATGAGGTTCTGAATCTGAACGGACCGTTCCAGAAGCTGTAATCTCCGCCCCCACAACTTGTCCTTATGTAAGCATCATAAAGTGAACCGGAAGAAAGACCTGTCATTACATAACTTTCCGTTCCGTTTGAAGAAGGATTTGTATGAGTATAAGTAAAAAGTGCATTGCCCGGATCCGGCACAAAAGCAGTATCACCGACAATAATTTCCCAGGTGTCTGCACCGTTAATATCTTCCCAGTCCATCGTAGCCGTACTTTCTGTTACTAATGGAATATTCACGTTTATAGGAATTATACAAGACTCCATCTCCTCAATTGTGATTTCATCGAAATACACTTTTCTTGTCGGATGCTGTTCGCTATTGTGTCTGAATGCTATATACTGGTCGGTACCCGAATAATTTTTAAAATAAACCGTGTAATACTTCCAGTCTAAGTATTCAAGCCCTGAAATTGTATCCCAGGGATGGAATGTTGTATAGTCTGACGGGTCGGTAATTGTCCCAACAATTAAAAGGCTGTCACCTTCGAGAGAGCTGCCTCTTTTAGCATAAAAACTAACCTGGAGGTCTCCTATTGAGGGGACCATTTGGGGAGAAATTAATATCATTTGTGCATTTTGGTCTCCGTCGGCAACCATTGCTACACCTATATCATAAGAACCCGTATAGCTTGCGCTGGATGTATAATATATTCCTCCGTTATTGGTTGCAGTTATATCAATCTGATACCAGCAAAGGGGTATTGTTGCAACTTCGGGATATGGTGGTTTGGTACCGAAATCTTCAAACAAGGGCGCATCTTTCGGCAAACAATCGGTAAGGATAGTTATCGGCCAGCTCCAAACACTGGTATCTCCGGCTCCACATATCGAACGTGCGTAAATATCATAATATGTTCCATCCATAAGACCGGAAATAGTCCCCGGGTTTGAATTTACAATTACCTGTGTACCTGTCCCAAGTATAAATCCTGTAGTATCATATTCAAGCTGCCAGGTTCCGGGGCTTGATATAAGGTCTGTCCAGCTGATTGTTGCAGTACTTGTAGAAACACTCTCCTCTGTTAAATCCAGCGGTTTGACACAACCCGGTATTTCATCAATCGTAATATCGTCGGCAAACAATCTTGCATATTGAGGAACAACTGCACGAACTGCAATATATGTATTTGTTCCCGTATAATTATTAAAATACACTTCTTTTAACGTCCAGTTTTTGCCCGGAATATATGATTCATATACTTCAAATGTAGTTTCGTCGAACGGGTCGGACATCGTTCCTATCTCAAACGGGAACGTATAAGGCTCACCGTTGTTCCAGTTAACATCGTTTTTACCGTACATCGACAGCCAGAGACCGGAAACGTCGGCAACTTCGGGAAGGACGAGTATCAGTTCAGGATTCGGTTCAGCATCAGCATTAAATTTGACATAGTTTGGTGCTGAAAGTGCTGAATTTGAAGTATAAGTAGTTATAGCAGTATTCGGGTTTGTTGATGGAGAGAGGTCAACCCAGCAGGGAGGAAGCTCCGGCATTGTAACAGAATCAAATCCTTCATAATAGGGATATGACGGCTCAGGACATTTGGTGAAAAACGACCAAAGTTCACCCGGATTTTCATTAACCGAATTCTTACAAACAACTTTCCAGAAATATTCTGCTGATGCATCAAGATTTGTAGCAGAGTACGAGCCTGTTGAGCCCGTGGCTGTTGCATTGTCAACAACCTTTGTCATATTTTGACTGTCAGTTCCGAGATAAATATCATAAGTATCTGTATTTGAGCCGAAAGTCCAGGTTAAAGTAGGATTAAGACTTACAAGTTGAGTTCCTACTTCAGGCGTTGGATCTGAAGGATATCCGGGAGAACCGGGAGGAAGATAAACAACCGATACCGTCCAGGTGCCGGCGTCAACCTTTGTAAAATCTCCGTTACAGGTATCTGGTGCCGAATAATAATTTATCCCTGCATGCAGTTCAAAATCAATTCCGAGTCCGAAAATCGGCTTGATTCCCTTTGCGATATCAAGTTCTGTCCTACTATATGAATATGTTCCCGTGACATAACCACTTCCATTATAAATGGCAGGTTCATTTGAACCTCCGGGAGATGTACACCAAAGCTGAGATCTTTGCTGATAAATTTTCTGTGGAGATGCTGATGTCATATCATAAGCTACATCAACACTTACTGCTATTCCATTATTAGGAACAGGGACATTTAATTGTCCGGGACAGCTCGACGTATCGCCGAAATACCGGAACTCATGTGTAACGGCAATTGAATCCGCATAGGTGGCACTAATGGTATCATAAACGGTATTTTGTGCAAAACTTGCAACACCGGCCATCATCACCACAATCAATAGAATCGCTTTTTTCATTTTTCTTATGTTTTAATTAGTAAAAAAATTATTTGTAAAGAACTTTTTATTTCGTGATTTTCGGTTCAAAAGTATTTTTACTTCATTATATTAATGGCTCATTGTATAAGTTGAGACCTGCTGCATTACCTCACAAATGATTAACACTTAATTGTAATTATCTGACATAGATACTGTTATGATGTTTTTTTGGTGTTGCTTTTTTTATCCGGTTTTCTTCTTTTATTAAATGATTATGTACAAGTAATGTAAAATTTGGAGAGAAAGCTGTCAAAATAGTCCGGATTTATTAAAAACAGAAATAAAAAGTAGTTTAATTATCTGGTTCAGTGATTATTATAGTGCGTTGTAAATGTTTTATTGTTTGCTTTTTGCCACTTGTTAATATTTTGTCATGTATTAAATCAACTCCGGGATTTCAATTATATATTTTTTTGCCGTGAATTTTGAATTTATAAATATATAGCGCTATGAACGGTGATAAAAATGAATATAAAACTGAAAGTAATTATGAAGAAAAAGTAAAAAAGAAGCTTGACAAGATAATTGAGCAGACAAGTATTGAAAATAATGCTTTAAAAAAAATTCTTGAGAGTCTTCAGGAATTAAATACGGAAAACAAAACTATTAACAATAAAAAACAAAAAAAGAGATGAAAAAGTTAATTCAAACAAACGTACTTATTCTATTAATGGTTTTTGCACTAAATTTTTCTGCAAATGCCGATCCACAACTATTGGTTACACCAAATCCGTACACATTTGAAAGCACTTATATCGGTCAGACGGCATCAGCAATGTTTCTGTTTGAAAATACAGGTGATGAGGCAGTTGTTGTTACGGATATTACATTTACAAATTCTGCATTCAGTATCCAGTACACTGCTTTTACAATCGGACCGGGTGAGAGTGGAGAACTTCCGATAAATTTTACTCCTACCGAGGCAATTTTTTATGAAGGAACAATGCAGATATTCAGTAATAATCCTGTTAACCCCTATGAAGTTCAGCTTTCGGGTGCAGGAATTATAGAAACCATTGACGGATGGCAATGGATACAAACCGGATTTGATTTCATTCTGATGGATGTTGAATTCCCGGAAGGGCAAAACCAGATTGGTTATGCCGTCGGACAATCCCTGACCTATAACGGCGATGGTATTATTATTAAAACTACTGACAGCGGACTTTCATGGACACAAATAACTCCCGACGGAATACCCGGCCTTGAGGAAATGTCTTTTGTTGATGTACAAACCGGATATGCAGCAGGTTGGGACGGTTATGTTATTAAAACTACTGATGGCGGAGCTACCTGGGATACATTAACAGTTTCTAATAATATGTGGGAAATAACTGATATTGAATTCTATGACGAAAATAATGGGATTATCCTTGAAGGTGCGAATATATTTTTGACTAATGACGGAGGCCAGACCTGGACACAGGGTACAGGATTAACAAAGGCCGGTTATATGGTGGAATATTTAGACGCTAATACACTTGTTGTTGTAGGAAACGAAAACTCTATCTATAAATCCACCGACGGAGGAAACAGCTGGATACTTAAAAGTATAGGAAGCAGCGGTGAGTTATTGCTCGGGGTGGATTTTCTCGGTGATTACGGAATTGCCGTGGGTGATTACGGTTATATTATGAAAACGGAAAACGGAGGGGAAACCTGGACAAGCGACCAGCCGGCAGGCGATGTGGTATTACATGCACCATATATATGGGATGAAGATACAGCCTGGGTTTGCGGCACTCCCGAAATAGTACTGAAAACCGTAAACGGAGCCAGCACCTGGAATTCCGCTTACAACGGCAACTTCGATAAAGCTTTCTACAGAATCACTTTTACGGATAATTATACAGGTTTTATCTGCGGTTCGCACGGTGTGATATTACGAAAAGCCGGATTTGACGGCCCAATCCTTGAAGTAGAACCGAACCCTGTTCAATTTGATGATACCTACCTCAATGAAACGTCAACGGTAATGGTAACTTTTGCTAATACCGGTAATCAAACACTTAATGTTTCAGATATCACTTTTACCGATCCGTCATTCAGTATTGATTACACAACTTTTACAATTGAACCGGGTGAAAGCGGGGAATTACCCGTTTACTTCACTCCTGCAACAGCCGGACTTATTGAAGGTACAATGCAAATATTCAGTGACAATGTGACGGGCGACCCTTATGAAGTGCAATTGTCAGGAACCGGAATGATTTATCTCAATGAGGGATGGCAATGGATACAAACACCTTACGACTACATTCTGACAGATATGGAATTTCCCGAAGGACAGAACCAAACAGGTTATTGTGTCGGACAGGCAAACACTTATAACGGTGAAGGTATTGTTATTAAAACAACAGACGGCGGTGACACGTGGGAACAAATGACACCTGCAGGAACACCCTGGCTTACAGGCATATCTTTCATTAATCTTAATACCGGATTTGTTTGCGGAATGGGAGGCGATATTCTTAAAACCTCTGACGGCGGGGAAACCTGGGAATCAATAACGGTTAACAGCAATCTTTTTAAAATCGTTGATGTGGAATTCAGGGATGAAGACCACGGTGTTATTACTACCGTTGATCAAGGTGTTTACGTAACTGATGACGGTGGTGAAACCTGGGCGATTGCCTCGGGAATTGATGTCGCACCTAAAATGCTTACCTATGCCGATGATAACACACTGTTTGCCGTAGGAGTTGAAGACAGAATTTTCAAATCAACAGACGGGGGGCATTCCTGGGTATTGCAATATACAACCGGTACAGCAGGTGACATACTTCTCGGAGTGTATTTCCTGAACTCTCAATACGGAATGGCAGCGGGTGACCTTGGGCACGTTTATAAAACAACCGACGGCGGGAATACATGGAATATGACAATTCCGGCCGGTGATGACCTGCTGCACACTCCGTTTATCTGGGATCAGGATACCGCTTGGATTGTAGGAACACCGGAATACGTTTACAAAAGTACTGACGGTGGCAACTCCTGGACATCTGCATACAACGGCAACTTTGAAAGAGCATTCTACAGAATTCTTTTTACCGATAATTATACCGGATTCATCTGCGGATCGCATGGTGTTGTTTTGCGCAAAGAAGGCTATCCGCCGATACCTGCAATTAATGTCTCTCCTGTCGCACTGGACTTCGGAGGTATAAATCTCGGAGAATCTGCAACGCTTCCTGTTACCGTATCAAATACAGGGTTCGGAGACCTTGTTGTCAATGATATTGTTTCGACAAACGATGCTTTTTCCGTTGATATGACAGCATTCACACTTAATCCCGGTGAGTCGCAAACCGTTACCGTGACGTTTTCTCCTGATCAACAAATTCCATATTTCGGACAGATAAAAATAATGAGTAACGACCCCGAAAACAGTGTTTCCGATATCAATGTTACGGGAACCGGCGTTGCAGGAGAAATAAACGTAAGTGCAAGCCAGATTGAATTCGACACAACATTTATTGATGAAACCTCAATGGAAATTCTGACAATCAGTAATCAGGGACAGGGAACACTCAGCATTACAGATATTACTTCATCAAATACGGCATTTACCGTAAATATGACAAATTTTGACCTGTTACCGGGTATGAATATGGATGTAGAGGTGACATTTGCACCTACGGAAGTAATGATGTATGAAGGCACTTTGACAATTGAAAGTAATGATCCCGAAAATCCCGTTTATGAGGTGGAACTATCAGGTTACGGTGATATCGGGACAGGAACAGACAGATTTGATTTGGATAATCAAGTAACAGTTTATCCTAATCCGGTTAGCAGTAATTTATATTTAAAGAATGTTAATAGCAGTGATATAATCATTTATGACATCCTTGGGAATGTTAAACTCTCGAAAAAAGCAAATTCGGAAATAGAAAAAATTGATGTTTCGGATTTCGTTCCCGGGATTTATCTGATAAAAATTATTGGCAGGAATGGGACTGTAACAAAGAAAGTTAAAGTTTCGAGATAATTTTTAATTCATAAAAAATATAAAAAAATGAAAATAAAACAATTCATCAAGATATCATTGCTGACAGGATTATACCTGTTTATAGCATTATTGCAGGTAAAGGGGCAGCAAAGCGGAATATATGAAAAGTCGGTAAAAGCACCCCAGTTTGATCCAGGAAAAGCAGGGCCCGTACTTTTTAATCAGATGACAAATCCGGGAACAAGCTTTATCGTTTCTCATCACTTCACAACCTCAACGAATAATACGGAAACTGCCGCAGCAGCAGACGACTTTGATGTTCCGGCAGGAGAGACCTGGGATATCTGGTCGGTGGGTATTGTCGGTTCATACTTTCAGGGTGACCCGGGTGGTGGCGATACTCTTAACCTGTTTTTTATGAATGATAATAATGGTAAGCCCGGTGACACAATTCAGGAGTTTTGGGCATATACAAATTTTACCCAGCAGATTGATACGATAGAGCAATGGATACGTACATATTTTGATATTACTCTTCCATCTGCCGTAACTCTGAATGAAGGAACCTATTGGGTATCCGTACAAATGTATTCCGATGTAAATTCAACCGGTAAATGGGGATGGATGGAGCACTTGTATTCATCTGCCATTTACGGTGCGGAGTGGCACTGGATAAATCCGAAAGACGGGTGGGGTATGGGAGCAACCGACTGGACACCTGCAAGTGTTGTTGTCGGCCCCTGGCTCACCTGGGAACTCTCGTTTGCTCTTTTCGGAGCACCTGCCGAAAATGATTTGTCTGTAAAATCCATTGTTTCACCAGAAACATATTATTACGGCGTACCGTCTCAACCTCAGGATGTTACCGTGATAATTAAAAATGAGGGTACAAATCCGCAAACGGGTTTCGATATCAAGTATAATATTAACGGTACGGAGGTGATTGAAAACATCGGATCGGTAACACTTGATTTTAATGAGTCCTACGAATTCACCTTCTCACAACAGGTTGACCTTTCAATACCTGGAAATTATGACTTTACAGTTTCGACAATGCTTCCCGGTGACGAGGATCCTGATAATGATTCACAAAATATAAATATAGTTGTTTTCGACCCGACGATATACACTATGCCTTCAGAGCAGATTACCTCGGTTACGGCTTGTTCCGGCACTTTTACGGATGCTGCCGGGCTGGAAGGCGACCTTATTGTTGATGACTGGGGAGTCATTACCTTTTACCCTGCAACACCGGGAGCAAAAATGAGACTTCAGTTCATAGAATTCGATATCGGGTGGTCAGACTTTTGGATTTATGACGGAGAAGACGATTCCGCACCAATGCTCGGATTCTGGGAGGATACACTCAGTCCCGGAACACTGACGGCATCATATCAAAACACAACAGGTGCCCTGACCGTTAAATTCAATGCTCAGGCCTGGACTCCCTTTGAAAAACCGGGATGGTCGGCAAATATCTCCTGTCATCAGCCTCCTGAAAATGACTTCGAAGTAATGAAAGTTGAATCGGGATATCCGGTCATATATGAAAACGATTATGTTCCCCTTTATGCCTATGTAAAGAATGTGGGAACCGGGATTTTTGATAAAGATGTGACCTTTGTTGTTAATGACGATACAATTGCAGTTGTTCCGTCCGGTATGGTTACCCAGTCCGATACGGTAATTGTCGAAACAGTCTGGCATCCGCTGACGGAAGGCGACTATGAAATAACCGCTTCGGTGCCCGAAGATCAGGGAACCGACAATAACAACTCCGCTGCAATGAATGCACATGTTTATCCGTTCGATTATTTCTATGAAGGCTTTGAAGCTTTAACTTTTCCTCCCGATGGCTGGAGACAGTCATCAACTTTTTGGGAAAGAAAAGATTCCTGGCCGGCTGTTGGTGATGGCGGAGCTTTCTGCAATGCACCTTACGGAATGTTTGACACCCTATATACTCCGTTATTGCATATTACCGACTCAGCCAAAATCAATTTTATGGCTTTTAGCAGCCTTTGGTGGCCCGGCGAGCTTGATCTTGTATGGATTGATGCCGAAACAGGACAGTCCGAACTCATCGAGAATGTTCCCATTCCGTTTAACTGGTACTCGTCATTTGAGATTGATGTATCTGTTGCACAGGGGGATAACTACCTCGGTTTTGTGGGTAAATATAATCCTGAAGGTGGTGCCGGCGAGGTTAAACTTGATGAAATTGTGGGGGACGGAATTTTTAGATTTTATCACGAAAACGATTTGAAAGCATATATTCTGTCAGGTGATATAACTCCTGAAGAGAATGTGCCTATGACTTTTAATATTGATATTAAAAATGTCGGCTCCGAGTTTCAATCCGGTTCGGAATACACATTAAACCTTATTAAAGAAAACGGTGAAGTACTTGCAACATATCCCGGACAGGATATTGACAGCAAGGAGGTTTTGCATCTTAACCTCGATTACACATTCACGGCGGCAGGGTTAAATCAATGTTATATTGTAATTGATTTTGCCGATGATCAGGACACGACAAACAACACTTCAACTTTTCTCGATGTTTATGTCCAGCAGGAGGGAGTTGAGCAGGTACAGATTGGTGAAGGAACGGATTTCGAATCAAACTGGTTTTATCCCATTACAACATATTCCGCCGCCTACTATTCACAAAATCTTTATCTTGCCGAAGAACTGGGAGAGCCGAAAACTATTACCGGGATAATGTTTTATTATCGTTGTGAGGAAAACTATCCGGTTTATAACATACCTGTTGATATGTGGTTTTCTGAAACCGGAGAAACTAATATGTCGGCACCTCTTGAAGCTGCCAATGATTATTCAAAAGTTTTTGAAGGCACAGTAACATTTATTCCGGGAACACATGGCGTTTACATTCCTCTTGATTATGTTTATGATTATCAGGGCGGAAATCTTATTGTTACCACTTATAAAGAAAACAATACACCTTTCCTCGGATTCAGCCGCAATGGTATTACGCACGTTGCCGACACAATGGTAAGATATTATAGCGGTTACAATGATCCCATTGACCCGTATGACCAGTCAAGCCTTAATAGTGCATTTCAGTTCCATAAGCAGGAATTTGCCAATGCAAAATTCTTTAAGCTTGACCTGAACGGACAGTATTGTGTTCCGCAAACTATGTATGGTACTGAAAACGGGGACTTTATTGACGATGTTATTTTCAATGAAATTCAAAATACGGGAACCGGAGCACAGGGAGGCCCGGCTTACAATGATTATACGAATCTTAGTGCAAATGTTGAACGCGGACGCACTTATGAATTTACCGTCAAAACCGAAACAAGCGGCACAAACGGTTCAGTTGCCGCCTGGATTGATTTTAACGGTAATAAAATGTTCGACGATGAAGGTGAAAGGATTCTTCATATCAGAAGTAATGAAGCAACACAGGAGGTTACCGTTATGGTCACTATTCCCGATGATGCAGCTCTCGGACTTACAATCTTAAGAGTTCGAAACAGTTCAGAACCCGATCTTTTTGCAAGTTGTGAGGCGGTTGATTACGGGGAAACGGAAGATTACAGTATCAACATTATTGAAACACAACAGATATATAATCCGGTTACCGATATGACCGCTACACTTCTCGACGATGGTAATGTTGACCTTGCCTGGAACGTTCCTCAAAATCCGGGAATCACACATACCGAAGGATTTGAGCTGAGTACCTGGCCCCCCGAAGGCTGGGAAATAAAACAAAGCACATCTCTTACAGGAGAATTGAATAATCCGGTCGGCGGAACCTGGATACAGTACAGCGAAAGTTTTGACTATGTTTATGACGGTCAGTATTCGGCATATTGCCCTGACACTGCACAAAATTTTAACTGGCTTATCTCACCCGAACTATTGCTGTATGGTAATGATGAGGCTTCATTTATGCTGAATTACAGTGCGGATCCCAATGGCTATTCCAGGTTTTACGTTATGATTCTTGTTGACAATGAGTGGGATACGCTTTTGCAATACACTGATGAGACAACAATGTACAACAATTTTGACGAACCTGTTTCGGTTGATCTTTCTCCGTTTGCAGGTAAAAATGTCAGAATTGCATTTGTCAGTCAATACAATGATGCATATCCAATTGCAATTGATGACATTGTTCTGAAAGGAGCCGGAATGCCGGGGAAAGAAAATAGTGGTTTGACCGGATACGAAATATACAGGAACGGTGAATTAATTTCAACTATTGATGACCCTTCGGCTACCACATATTCTGACCAGGTTTCGGAAACCGAGAGCTATAAATTCTGTGTGTTTGCCGTTTATGATGATGGTGAAAAATCAGATGAAGTTTGCGACGAGTTTTTCTATCTCGCTCCGTTAACACCACCTGTGAATATTGTGGCGACGGCAGAAAACAACGATATTTCCGTTCAATGGATTGCTCCTGACGGTGGAATTCCGAGATTTACAGATAATTTTGACACCTACAATGCCGGTGAACAGGTTGCCTGCCAGAATCCGGATGACTGGACAACCTGGACAATGGAGCCCTGCTCAGATAACGACCCCTTCGTAACGGACGAAATGGCATACAGCGGTGATAATTCCGTTGATATTTCCGGTTTGTCCGATCTTCTTTATCTTACTGATGAACTTCTGTCTTCAGGAAGGTACTCTCTTAACTTCAGAATGTATATCCCCTTGGGATTCAACGGATATTTTAATGTACTGCAGGAGCATAATCTGTCGGTTGGGTCGCATTGGGGAATGCAGGTTTTCTTCGACGAGGAAGGGATAGGAATTATGGATGCCGGCGGTTCCGGTTCGGCTACTTTCAGTTACGATTACGATAAATGGATGTATATCAATGTTGATGTCAATATTGATAGCGATACGGCACTGTTTTACATTGACGGTGAGCTTATCCATGGCTGGAAATGGAGTACGGGAATCAGCGGACTGGGAAACACAAATTCACTCAATGGTGCAGACTTTTACGCATGGAATACCAACAATAATTGTAAGTATTTTATGGATGATTTTCAGCTGATTGAACTTTATGAACCTGCTTATGATATAACATATAATCTTTACAGGGACGGTTCACTTTTAACCAATACTGATGAGACACACTTCCAGGATGGTGATGTAATTCCCGGATACCACGAATATTGTGTAACGGCAGTATATTCCGAAGGAGAGTCAGAAGAGGTATGCGATTATGTTACAATCTACTCCACACCTGAAAACTTTACGGCAGAGCTTATTGGAGAGAATGATGTTCACTGTACGTGGGATATAATTTCGGGAGGCGATTTGTCGGGATACTACGTTTACAGGGATGGTGAAATAGTTTCAGAATTACTTACTGTAAATGAATGGACAGACACCGGTGTTGAAGGAGGCACACATACCTATTATGTTACAGCTTCATATTCCACAGGGGAATCCCTGCCGTCAAATACGGTGACGCTTGTAATCCTTATAACACCAAAAAATCTTACTGCTGCCGCTGACGGTGAAGGGAATATTGTTCTGAACTGGGATCCTGTGGGTGAAGTCACGACAGGTGAGATGATTGAACTTTATCAGCATGACGGAGTACCCAATAACGGATTCTACGAATGGTTTGATTTCGGATACGGTTCGGTATTCGATCTTTCATCCTACCCGGATGCAACTATTGAAATGGCAGATTTCTTCCACCAGTCTTGGGGAGTTACCGGAACCTGGTCATATATGTTCCATATTATTGACTGGGCAACTTTAGAGGAGATTGGTACAGCAGGTCCGTTCCAGACTACAGGTGACGATCAATGGGAAGTGGAAATTCCGATGGGCTCGGTTGCTTCCACAGGAGGACAAATTGGTGTATTTATGGAGCCTTTGAGCAATGACCCGCAGGATGCTTATCCGGTAATTGCTTTCGATGAGTTTCTGCAAGGATTCTCAATCCAGATTAGCCTGAACGACCTGACGCAATACAGTATGGCCGGCGGCGACTTCCTTCTCGACTTATGGATATGGAATCCACTTACAAAGCAAAAAGAGAAGGTTAAAAAGGTTAGACTTGACAATGCCGGGCTGACAAATGTCAGAAAACCTTATAATCAGGTTAAAGGGAAAGTTGTACCGGAACAGAAAGAAAAGGGCGGCAAAGCACTTACCGGGTATAATATCTATCATTCGCTCGAAACAAATCCGTTTGAACTGATTGACAATACAATTGATACAACATATACTCATATGGGAGCAGGAAACGTTAACGGAGCACACTATTATTACATTACTGCCCAGTATGAAGAGGGGGAATCAATGCATTCCGATACAGTTGTGGAAGTTATTTCGGGAGTGCAATATTTGAATTCCGGTAAACTTACTGTTTATCCGAATCCTGTTTCCGATATTGTCCGGCTAAGTTCAGATTCCGAAATTAAGAGTATTGTTGTTATAAATACTAACGGACAGATTGTTATAAACAGAAAAGGTATTCATTCAAAAGAGTATCAGATTAATATAAAAGAACAACCTGCCGGATTATACAATATTCGTATTGAGAATGAAGATGGATGGATAAGCAGGAAGATACTAAAAAACTGACGGTCAACTAAGTAGTAAATTTTTCATAATAATTTAAGTTTTGTTTGAATTACTTTTTTTGAAGCCGGTTGACAGATTCAGCCGGCTTCTCCTTTTTTTATAATAATTCGGATTTAACAAAATGACAGAAAAACTAAACCGCCTTTTTATGCCTTGAATAATATTCGGATGGAGTCATTTTTGTCATTTGCTTAAAAATTCTGTTAAAGCTTGCTTTGGAGTTAAACCCGGCATCATACGCCAGACTTATCAGCTTCAGATTACTGTTGGCCGGGTCAGCCATAAGTTTTTTCACCTCCTCAACCCTGTATTGATTTACAAACTGATAGAAATTCAGGCCATGCTTTTGGTTAATCACATTTGATAACAGGTTCCGTGACACATCCAGACTTTTAGCCAACTCGGGTAATGTAAGATCAGGATCAAGAAAAGGCATCTCCTTTTCCATATATTCAATCAGCTTTTTATTAACCTCCTCAAGCTCAGTATTTGAGTTGTTTTCTTCTGCACCGGATTCCATCTTAAAATATGCTTTCGCTGATCTTTCGGCTTCACTGTTTTTCAGCATATTTATCGGATTCCTCATATAAACAACCCTGATGTTATTCTCCTCAAGCTTGAATATCTCAGGACTTTTAATTGCAAAAAAACTAACAACGTAAATCACAATAACCATAACAAGATAGGTCATTGTAAAAAAATCAACATTTATATCATAATGCAGATATTTGATTTGTATCCCGATAAAACCGATGGTCCAGGCAAGCAAGTTGAGTGAAGTTCCGATATAGAGTGCATGTATAAGAGTTTTACCGACTGTTGATTCGTAATCCTTAATACGTTTCTTATATTTCCCGACCATCGTAAGTATCACGATAGAATAAACAATACCCTGAACAGCAACAAATTCGTCGCCAATTATCTGCAAAATCCTGTAATACTCCGATTTGTTCTTGATAATCATAAGTTTAACATCCGCAGGCTGAATAAAAAAATCACTGTAAAGAATAATACTTATAAGAAAAGGGATAAAATGAAGGAAATCCTTTTTCTGAAACTTATCATAATCAGCCATAAGATACTTGGCATGCAGATATAATAACGGAAAAAAGACAAAAAGGAATTGATAAAAAACCTTGAGGAAATGAGGAAAATTTTTATAAAGACCTTCAAACTGGAGACCATACGCAAACAGAAAAATTCCCCAAAGAAATGTCAGCAGCCCCAGTAACCTGTTTGATATTCTGTTCGCTTTAAGAGTAAATAAAAACACGGATAGCAATACTCCCTGAATTCCGCCGAGGAATAAGACTATTTCAGCAACATTTTCCATTGTAAACCTTCGTTTTCTTCGATTTTTGTCAAAAATAGCAAAAATCTTACAATCCCGGTTTTAAAAACAGTTATTTTCAGAAAAGTTCTTCCGGTCTCAACAAATCTGAGACCGGAAAAACCGATATTTAGGGGTCTCAACAGATAAATTGAGACTCTATTGAGCATTACAAAGTATATTTTTGCCTGTGAAATGACGAAAAACTATTTTTAACAAAAATTTACAAAGATGAAAGCGTTTAACAAGGTATCAAAAATCACGACACTCATTATCTTTTTTTTGAGTTTGGCTTTTATTCAGGAGCTGTATGCACAAACACTGAATCCCCCTCAAAATTTAAGCTATACTATTAATAATTACAATGATGTCACTCTGATGTGGGATCAGCCCTCAACAGGCGACACTGCAACTATTCACTGGGACAACGGAATAAACTATACAACCTGGGGATTTTTACTGAACGGAGAAACATACTCCTGTGCTGTAAAGTGGGATCCTGAAAATATCACAAATTACGACGGCTGGGAAATTAAAAAAATGCGTGTTTTTCTTGCGGACTACGGTGGAGCGACTATGAAACTTAAAATTTGGTCGGGACCTGATGCTACTGAAATTTACAGTCAGGATATTACGAATACAATAATAAACGACTGGAATATAATCGAACTTGATGAACCTGTTTTTATTGATGCTTCTACCCAGCTATGGGCAGGTATTTATTTCGACGTTCCGTTTCCGGCTGCAATAATAGGAATGGATCAGGGACCTGTAGTAAACGGATATGGCAATCTCTATTACTGGAACGGAAGCTGGCAAACACAAGGTGCCGGAAACTGGAACATTCAGCTTCTCCTCGAAAAACCGGCTGAACCGGTTTATTTGCATTGGGACAGTGGGAATAATGATAATTTCTTTGGTTTTTTCCTCTCCGGATCATACCAGTTTTCCTGTGCGGCAAAATGGAATCCAGAACATATAACGGAATATGACGGCTGGAATATTACATCTATGCGCTTTTTCCTGAGTGATGCAAATGTTAATTCCGTTAAAATAAAATTATGGACAGGCGCTGACGGAGTTGAGGTTTACAGTCAGGATGTTACCGATTATAATATTAATGACTGGACAGAAATTACTCTTGACACACCCTACCCCATTGATGCATCTACAAATCTTTGGGGAGGTGTATATATTGATATGCCGAACCCGGGAGCCCCGGTAGGATTGGACGAAGGTCCTCTTGTTCAGGGACAGGGTTTCTGGTTGCATTACCAGGGGCAGTGGTATGATGCTGCCACAGCCGGAGTCGGTGACAATGTCAATGTGCAGCTTCAGGTTCAACCGGCGGGTAAAGGCGGTGACAAAGGATTGCTCGGTTATAATGTTTACAGAAACAGCGAACTTATTAATTCAGAGCCTGTTGCCCCAACCGTCTATATTGATGAAAATCTATATAACGGAACATATAACTATTATGTAACTGCAGTTTATGATGAAGGGGAATCCGTTCCTTCCGACCCTGTAATTGTTGTTATTGACGCACCTGTTGTCCTGGCGCAGGATTCACTGGCTCTCGTTGACTTATACAATAGCTGTGGCGGCCCGGACTGGAACAATAACGATGAATGGCTGCAGGGGCCTGTAAGCGAATGGTGGGGTGTAACAGTAACCGAAACAAGAATAACACAACTTTGGCTTCAACTTAACGGCCTTTCAGGCGACCTTCCCGAATCACTCGGAAATCTGACAGGTTTGCATAAACTGCATCTTGAAAGTAATGACATAACTTCAATGCCTGAGAGTATCGGTGATATGGAAGCATTGACCGAATTCTGGATCGGATGGAACCCTATAACGGAAATACCGGAAAGTATTGGAAATCTGTCAAATCTGGAACAACTGCATATAGGCTTCTCAAACCTTGGTGAACTGCCCGATTCATTTTGCAACCTTACAAGTTTAAATTGGCTTGGTGCAGGTGATGCCGGGCTGAACAGCCTGCCTGATAATTTCGGCAACCTTTCGGCTTTGGAGTCTTGCTTTATATGGGGAAATAATCTTACGGAACTACCAGAAAGTATCGGAGGTTGTGTAAATATGCTGTACTTTTTTATGGAAGATAATCAACTTACAAGCCTCCCGGAAAGTATTGGCAATATGACCGAACTTCTTCAATTGAGAATTGAAAATAATCAAATTACATCGCTTCCCGAATCATTTGGAAACCTTGAAAGTCTGGTTTTCTTGTATGGTTACAATAATCAAATTACCGAGTTGCCGGAAAGTTTTGGGAATTTAAGCAGTCTGTCTCAAATATGGCTCAGCAACAACCTGTTGACCGGTTTGCCCGAATCATTCGGAAATCTCTCATCACTTGACAGTTGCTATTTTTCGTATAACCAGATACAGACATTATCCGAAAATTTCGGTGACCTGGATGACCTGAACCTGATGGATTTTTCAAGTAATTTGATTACGGAACTGCCTGAATCACTTGGTGATTTGGCAACTATTGAAAAAATATATCTTGATGTTAACCAGATAACCGATTTGCCGGAATCATTAACAAATCTGTCAACACTTCAGTACGGTTCTTTTGCCGTTAATCAGATTACATCAATACCCGATAATATAGGATCAATGACAAGCTTGAACACGCTGAATCTGAATCAGAACCAGATAACTTCGGTTCCGGAGTCTTTGGGTGACCTGACAGGTCTGTACGCACTCGGATTGTCATATAACCAGATTGATTCGCTTCCCGAATCATTTGGTAATCTCGAAACTCCGGTTTTAATGCTGAATAATAATAATCTCAAAAGATTACCGGCAGGTTTACTCGATAATACATTTGAGTATCTTTATATTTATGAAAATGCATTGCAATTCGGTGCTATCGAACCACTGGTCGGAAATGTTGAAAATTTTGAATACAATCCGCAGGACATGCTCGGAGCCGATACGGTTTTGTCGGTGCCCTACGATACCGAATTATCATACACAATAAGTGTTTCGGGTCAATATAATGTCTATAAATGGTATAAAGACGGCGAATTGCTGCCCGAGCAAACAACTGGCACATTACATATTGATGCCGTTACCTATGAAGATATGGGAACTTATGTTCTTAAGGTTACCAATACGCTTGTTACCGATATGATACTCATCAGTCACAACATTGTGCTGGATGTAACAACCGAAATTGATGAAGTGCAGATACCGGAATTCAGAATGTTTCCCAATCCGGCAACTTCAAACACTCTGAATATTTCGTTTGATAATCCGGAAAGCATTGATAATATAGCGGTTTTTAACACATCCGGTCAGATGATGATTAGAGAAAATAATATAAGCAAACAGGTACAACTCAACATCGGCAATCTTGCAGAAGGATTGTATATTGTGAAAGTAAGCAGTACCGGCGGACAGATAACTACAAAAAAGGTAGTGGTAAAATAACCTTTGTTAAACTTTCGTTTTTTTGAAACCGGGCGGACTTTTGTCTGTCCGGTTTCTACTTTTTCCACGTTCCGTCAATTAGTCTCCATATTTTTAACGGATTGCTGTTTCGAAGTTCGTCAGGCAAAAGATGTTCCGGATAGTTCTGGAAGCTGACCGGCCGCACCCACCTTTTAATTGCCGCTGTTCCTACGGAAGTAAACCGTGCATCAGTAGTTGCAGGAAAGGGGCCTCCGTGAAACATTGAGTGACAGACTTCTACACCGGTCGGAAAATCATTGATTATGAGTCTGCCGGCTTTTTGTTTTAAAATATCTGCCAAACCGGAATATTGTGACAGTTCATTGTCGTCTTTGCAATGGATTGTTGCCGTGAGATGGCCGTGCAGCCTCTTTGCAATTTTCAACAGGTCGGCTTTTCCTTCTGCCTGAATGATAAGTGTTGACGGTCCGAAAACTTCCAGTTCGAGTGTATCATCATTTAAAAACTGCTCCGCTGTTGTCTTCAGAAGGTATGTTGTTGCTTCACAAACACCGGATCCTTCATTGCCTTTTGATACAAGTTTGATTCCCGCCTTTGTTTCAAGATTTTTTATCCCCTTCTCAAAACCTGATTTCATTCTTTCCGACAGCATAACTCCGGGTGACTGCTTCCTGATAATTTTTTTCAGATAATCGACAAATTCATTGCTCTTATTGCTTTTCGACAGGATAACCACTCCGGGATTAGTACAAAACTGACCGACTCCGAGTGTGAAAGAGCCGGCTAAGCCCTCTGCAATTTCTTTTGTTCGGCTGTCAACTGCACCGGGCAGGATAAAAACCGGATTTGTACTTCCCATTTCGGCATAGACCGGAATCGGCTCCGGGCGCCTTACTGCAGCATCAAACAATGCCTTTCCGCCTTTGTATGAACCCGTAAATCCAACAGCTTTAATCAAGGGATGATTAACAATCGTCATACCGACTCCGGATGAAACACCATGAACAGTAGAGAAGATACCGTCAGGCAAACCTGCTTTCTTAACGGCATTTAGCATAGCAAAACCAAGCATTTCGGAAGTGCCGGGGTGACCGGGATGGGCTTTGTAAACCACCGTACAACCTGCAGCAAGAGCGGAAGCCGTATCTCCGCCTGCAACAGTAAAAGCCAGCGGAAAATTACCTGCACCGAATACCGCAACCGGCCCGACAGGTATCTGCATTTGTCTGATATCCTTTTTCGGCAGCGGCAGGCGGTCGGGAATGGCATTGTCAATCCGGGCTTCCACCCAGGAACCTTCACGCACAACCTCTGCAAACAGTTTCAGTTGATTTACGGTTCTTGTCCGTTCTCCCACAAGTCTGTCATAGGTAAGAGCCGTCTCCAGCATACAACGGTTAATCAAATCATCACCGAGATTCAATATCTCCTCCGCTATGAGTTCAAGGAAGCGTGCTTTTTTTTCAGGTGATACTTTTCTGTAAACCTCAAATGCGTTATAAGCTTTTTCAACGGCTTTATTTATTTCCTCTGCCGTTGCATCGGCATAAGCCGGCTCAAGTTTGGCAATCCCGGCAGGATCAACACCGTAAAAAAAACTGTCGCCTTTTCTTGAAGATTCGTTACCGATAAAATGAATTCCTTTGAGTTCCATTTCTATTGAGATTTTAGAATTTTTTCCTAACTCAAATCATCTTTTCTTTTTTCCACTAATCTGATTTCCACCATTTTCATTGACTTGTCAACGGCTTTGCACATATCGTAAACCGTAAGCAGGGCAACGTTTACCGCCGTAAGAGCCTCCATCTCTATTCCGGTTTTCCCGATACATTTCGCCATACTTTTAACAACGACACCGTCATCAACAAGTTCAGCTTTAACATCCATTTTTGTGATTGCAAGGGGATGGCAGAGCGGAATAAGTTCACTTGTTTTTTTGCCGCCCTGTATTCCTGCTATTTCCGCAATTGTTAGCACATCACCCTTCTTCATCTGATTTTCCCTGATTAGCTTTACAGTTTCAGGATTCAGTTTTATACGTCCCTCAGCACGGGCAATACGTATCTGGTCAGGCTTGTGTCCGACATCCACCATATTGGCTTTTCCTTTGTCGTCGGTATGAGTAAGTTCAGGCATAATATATTTTTTTGACAAAGATATATATTTTATATTAGTGGAATTGTGGATTAATTGATTTGTAATTGACAGGCCGGGAGAAATTGAAGTAAGTCATTATCTTATTTTTGTTGAATCAGAATTATGCATTTGCATAATCGAAGAATGTTACCAAAGGATTCAGAGTATTACTAAAATTCCGGTAGGATTAATGGGTAAATTGCATTAAATCGGGATTATTCCAACTAATTCATTAGTTCAGCTATACCCTGAATGCATAAGGTGGACTGATTTATAAATTATTACCCGGATAATTAAAATATAAGTACTTTTGACAAGTTTTATAAGAATAGCGGTATGGCCAAAATTTTAATAATTGATGATGAGAGAAGTATCAGGAATACATTGCGGGATATTCTTGAATATGAGAAATTTAAGATTGAGGAAGCTGAAAACGGCCTGGTTGGTGTCGATCTGATACGAAACAATAAATATGATGTTATCCTTTGCGATATAAAAATGCCTGAAATGGATGGGATGGAGGTTCTTGAGAAGGCACTGATACTGACTGAAACTCCGGTAATAATGATATCGGGACACGGCAATATCGAAACGGCGGTTGAAGCTATAAAAAAGGGTGCATTCGATTATATTGAGAAACCTCTTGATCTGAACAGACTCCTGATTACGATTAGAAATGCTCTTGACAAATCTAATCTTATTTCAGAGACGAAAAAGCTAAAGCGGCAGGTTAGTCAGACCTATGATATGGTAGGTGAATCTGAGGCACTGGAAAACATCAAAGAGATGATAGAGCGAGTTGCCCCGACCAATGCAAGGGTTCTGATAACCGGTGAAAACGGGACAGGGAAAGAGCTTGTAGCCCGCTGGCTACACGAAAAAAGCAACAGGGCTCACGCACCGTTTATTGAAGTCAATTGTGCGGCCATACCCTCAGAACTTATCGAAAGTCAGCTTTTTGGTCATGAGAAAGGCTCTTTCACTTCAGCCATAAAGCAGAGGAAAGGAGATTTTGAGCAGGCCAATGGCGGCACACTCTTCCTTGATGAAATCGGAGACATGAGTCTTTCTGCCCAGGCAAAAGTTCTCAGGGCATTGCAGGAGAATAAGATAACCCGGGTGGGAGGTGAAAAAGAAATTCCGGTTGATGTCAGAATAATCGCAGCCACAAATAAAAACCTTAAAGAGGAAATTGCCAGGGAACGTTTTCGCGAAGACCTTTATCACAGACTGAGTGTAATTCTGATACATGTCCCGCCACTCAGGGAAAGAAAGGAAGACATTCCACTGCTTGTTAATCATTTTATGAGTCAGTTCTGCGAAAAGAACGGGAAACCGCAAATGGAAATAGAGGAAGATGCAATTAAGGCACTTCAGGAGATGCCCTGGACGGGAAATATCAGAGAACTACACAATGTTACCGAGCGACTTGCAATTCTTTGCGATCATACCATTACCAAAGACGATGTTATGAAATATGCTCAACCCTTAACCGGTTAGGAGGCAAGACCTTGATTTAATCCAGATACAAAGCAAGTATTTCAAACAATACCTCTTTACTAATCGGTTTTGTAATAAAATCCTCACAACCGCTGGCTCTCGCTTTATCTTCATCATCAGGCATCACATAAGCCGTCTGGGCAATCACCTTCAGGTCGGGATACTTTTCCTTAATCTCTGCAGTTGCCGTATATCCGTCAATTACAGGCATTCTGAGGTCCATAAGTATAATATCCGGCACCAGACCATTTTCCAAAGCGTCAATTGCTTCTTTTCCATTTGCAGCTGTAATCACCTCTATTCCCGTTGATTGCAAATACTCCTTGAGTAACAATATACTGGTTATCTCATCATCAGCGATTAAAATTTTCTTCTTTTTCCAATCAGGATTAGGTCCGATGATAAATTTATTCCCTTTTTCAACATTAAAAGTATTACTTTCAACAACAGGGACTTCAAATGAGAATCTGCTCCCGCTTCCTTTTTTTGATTTAAGCCGTATTTCCGTATTCATAAGATTTGCCAGCTTTTGTGATATTGAAAGCCCTAACCCCGTCCCATCATAAAACTTATTGTTAACATCCTCAATCTTATGAAACCGGGTAAAAATAACTTCCTGATTCTTTTCGGAAATACCTATACCGGAATCATTCACAAAACATTCAACCACCTCTTTTGAATCCGTTTTTAAAACCTTAAAGCCAAATTCCACAAAACCTTTATCAGTAAATTTCAAAGCATTATCAAGCAGATTTGTCATTATCTGTTTAAATCTTACAGGGTCTGTTTTAACAAATACATCTTTAGTTCCTATCTCAAATTTATATCTCAACTCAACATTTTCTTTATTTCTTTTACGCTTTACACTGCTAAAAGTATAATAAAGCTCCTGCATAATCTTATCCAAAGAGATGACCATCTCCTTGATTTTTACTTCGCCGGCTTCCACTTTTGAAAAATCAATAATATCATTGATTATACTCAGCAGTTGTTTTCCCTTTTCGTCAATAATAGCAAGATATTCATTTTTAGCCATTTCCGGCAAATCCTTTTTTCTTAAAAGATTTGAAAATCCAAGAATAGCATTCATTGGAGTTCTGATTTCATGCGACATATTCGAAAGGAAAGCGGACTTCAGTTTATCCGATTCCTCAGCTTTTTCCTTAGCTGCAATAAGTTCCTTTTCAACTTTAACCCGTTTGGATATATCGGCAATGGTTATCACAAATGAGGAACTGACTTCATCATTTCCCTGTGTAACCCCGATAAAACATTCGGCCGGAAAAACCTCTCCGTTTTCACGCGTAAACTCCAATTGTTTGATACCGGAAAATAATTTTATTCTTTCGTGAACATCCAGATAGCTGTATTTATCATTCACCATTTTATCAAAAATATTTCTATCCTCGGGCTTGTCGCTTTCTGCTAAACCAAACATTTTTTTTGCAGCGACATTACAGTATAAAACATCACCATTAAGGTCTGTTCTGATAATTCCGTTAAGTGATGATTCAAAAATATTACGAAGCATTTCTTCGTTTTGTCTAAGAACTTCGGCTGTTTTCTTATGTTCATCAATTTCTTTTTGCAATTCAACGGTCCTTTCGGTAACCAAATTCTCAAGATTCTGCTTGTGAGCTTCCAAATCGAGCCGGGCCTCCTCCAGTTGTTTACTCTTATTGGAAATCTCATCACGTTGACGATATACACGCATTCTCTCATCGTCATAACTGTTAAGAATAACACTTGTAATCAGACCCAAAACCATTAATATTATCACGGAAGATAAGTATAAATCCATTATCCTTGCCTTGTAACTCGAATAAGGTATTACAAGTTCAGGATAATTATACTCAAGGTAATACACCGCTGTTATAAGTATAATAACCGCAAAGGCCGTATATTTTCTAATACCCTTTTTAGTTATACCGAAAAAAACAATAAATGCCACAAAAATAAAATATCCAACAGTTCCGTTTATTCCACCGTTAACAAACCAGAAGTAGCCCATTATTACAAGTCCGAAGATTATAAACGGCCATACAAGTTTCCGGAATTTCCGTTTTACAACAGAGTAATAATAAGCAATAAAGTAGAATACTGCAATTAAGAAAACAGGTACGGTTAATTTAAGGTCCAAACCAAGTGAAAGATTTACTATTGTGGAGAGTAATCCTGCAATTACAACAGTAAGGCAGGCAGCATTAAAAATCCTGTGCTCCAGAGAAAAATCCTCGGAATTACCAATAATTCTGCCGATAAAAGAGGTTTTATTCAAATTAAAATTGTACCAAATATAAATAGTTAGAACGCGCAAGATAATACATTTTTTTTAAAAACAGCAGATAAAACAAAATAATCTTTACCGAATATTTTATTGCAATAAGGCACATTTTTTGATGGATAAGACTGAATTTATTGTAACTTTGCACTCCTTTTCGGAGAATGTTCTTTGAATTGATTTGCAGATAAACAATTCTTCACAATGGGGCTGACTGGATTAGACAGCAAGGACAGTAGGATTGTAAGCATGCCGGGCATTGAGGATGTGGCTCGTTAAAAACTATTCTCAAAACAATAATTGGCGAAACAAATTACGCTCTCGCAGCCTAATCGAAGTTTAGTAGATTAAGCTTAATCCCGGGACAAGGTTCCGGGACGGGACATCCCGCAGACGGACCTGCCTGATTCCTGTCTGGGTTACGGGGTGCAGTAAATTTCAGGCTGGCCGGATGATTGCTCTGCTCATCCGGTGAGATAAAAGAGCTAAGGTGTTGAATTGGGTGCCTTTTCCCGGTTAACACCCGACAATCAATAAAAGGCTAAGCATGTAGAAAGCATTCCGGCTGCTTGTTTGGACGGCGGTTCGATTCCGCCCAGCTCCACCTTCGCTCTCCGATTCCGATATCCATCGGAATGGCGTAGGAGAGCTTCGCTCTTAA
>CAYOZZ010000058.1:0-4722 GCA_964408535.1 uncultured Bacteroidales bacterium
CATTCTTACTGAAAATAGCACAAGTACCGGAATCAGCAGAAGAAAATAGATTATTTTTTTTCTTTTTAACATCGTATGTTGGCAATTATTTCGACAACAGCAAATTTAATGTCATAAAAAGACGAATTTGTGGTCATTGCAATAAAGTATTCAACAAAATGATGTTCATAATTTTAAAAGTAATAACTTTGTAATGTATTTTAAAAGTAAAGTTATGACCAGACTAAGTGTAAATATCAATAAAATAGCCACTTTGCGTAATGCCCGCGGTGGTAATCTTCCGGATGTTATAAAGGCGGCAACTGACATTGAAGAGTTTGGAGCCGAGGGTATTACAGTCCATCCAAGGCCGGATGAGAGACATATCAGATACAGTGATGTGCGTGAATTAAAGAAAGTTGTGAAAAATGAGTTTAATGTAGAAGGATACCCTTCTTCAAAATTTATCCGGCTTGTGCTTGAGGTGAAACCGGCTCAGGTTACACTCGTTCCCGATCCGCCGAATGCAATTACCTCAAATGCAGGATGGGACACAATTACAAACAGAGTATTCTTAACTGATGTGATAGCAAAATTTAAAGATGCAGGGATACGTACCTCAGTATTTATTGATGCTGACAGTAAGATGATTGAGAATGCTGTTGAAACGGGAACCGACAGGGTTGAGCTTTATACCGAAAGCTATGCAAAGAATTATCCGGTTGACAGGGAAAAGGCAATAGCTCCGTTTATTGAAGCTGCAAAAACAGCAAATGAAGTCGGGCTCGGACTGAATGCCGGTCATGATCTGAATCTTGAGAATCTGAGGTATTTTGTTGAAAATATTCCGGGTCTTCTTGAAGTTTCCATTGGGCATGCTTTGATTTGTGATGCGCTTTATCTCGGACTTGAAAATGCGGTCAGGATGTATTTGAGGGAGACGAAGGCGTTGTAAACATTTTTATTATACGAACCTTTGGCGAAAGCCTGGATAGCTTACATTGCGATAACTAAATCACTGACAGCTCGGGGTAACTTAATGGTGACGACATAATCAAGATGAAGATGAGCGGATTAGTTATCACTCATTGTAGCTTCAATTATAGAGAAAGGAGAAACGGTTTTAATAACGTTGTCCAGTTTAAATCCCGCTTCATTAAATATCTTTTCAAATTCTTTTTTAGTTCTCTCTTTACCTCCTCCGGTGCCGATAAGCATTTGTAAATCAAATAGTTTGCCGAACGCCGGTTTGTTGTCTTCGCTTATTACCGTTTCGGCAATAATAAGTACGGCATATTCCGGCATTGATGATTTAATATTTTTCAGAATCCTCACACAGGTTTCATCATCAAAGATATGAAGTATGTTCTTCATAATATATGCATCGCCACCTGCAGGAATTTTCCCAAAGATGTCACCTGCAACAATTTCCGCCCGGTCACCGACACCGTATTTATTGAAAATATTTTTTGCAGTCGTTACAACATGCGGCAAATCGAACAAAATACCCTGCATTTCAGGATAGCTTGCAAGTATTTTTGATAATAGCAATCCTTCACCTCCACCAATATCAATTAGTTTTTTTATGCCTGAGAAATTATAGGAAGCCGTAAAAACATCACTGAAAATATCCGATGTGTTTGTCATTGCTTTGTTGTACAACTCATTCTTGTCCGGATTCTTTTTCAGATGTTCAAAGACATCGGCTCCAAACAGTTTGATTGCCGCACTCTTTCCGGTTTTTATGCTGTATGGCAATTCACTTAATAATAACAGGTTTGTTTCGCTCAATTGATGTTGAATCATATATTTCATTGACCCTTTGCCCTCTTTCAATGCGTCGGACTGCGGAGTATTGATAAAAACTTTTCCGTCGGTTTCTTTAAAAATTCCGTCGCTTGCCAAAGCACGCATTAGTCTGTAAAGCGATTCGGGATTAGTATTACATTTTGCAGCGATACCTTCAATTGAGTTAGTCCCGGAATCTATTATATCTGCAATATTTAGTTCACAGGCCACACCGATAGCTTTTGCAATCCAAAAGCGCTGCGCTTTTTCAAACACTGCAACATTGGCGGGTATCATTCTGAAATATAAGTTATACAGAAACCTCCTGAAACCTGTAAGCAGGTTGAAAAGCCACATTGGCGGGAGCTTGAGTGAGTCTTTTTTATTTTTCATTAACTGTACTTAAAATAAATTTGTTAACAACCATTTCCAGACAGGAAGTATTTTAATTTCTTTACCGCCTGCTGATATAATATCTTCTTCGTCTTCCGTTAGTATTATTCCCGAGTTAAGGTTGTAAAATTCCATAGCTTCAATTAATCCTGATATTTCCCTGTCTTTCGTTTTTGAATGGTTCAGTGAAAGAGTTACTTGAACAGCCGAAACGATTTTGTTGTTTTCTCTCAATATGAAATCACACTCTTTTGAACCTTTATGATAATACATTTCATAGCCACGGCGTTTCATTTCGACAAATACAAGATTTTCAAGATATCTTCTTCTGTCGTCTGAAAAACGAAATCCCAAAACCGACGCAAGGGCATTATCAATAAAGTATGTCTTCTTTGGACTGTATATCTGCTTTTTAACCGATGAAGCGTATTTGTTAACCTGAAAAACAAGGTATGAATTTTCGAGATACTGAAGATACTTTTTTACTGTTGCTGCATTCTGTACACCTATTAATTTTGATAAACTATTGTAAGTAATCAGTTTACTTAAATTACTTGTCAGCGACAGCACAAGTTCTCTCATCTCTTTCTCATTAATCAGCTTATTTCTTACAAGAATATCTCTATACAAAATACTTTCATAAAGAAACTTTAAATAATCCTTGTTTCCGGTTTTTAAAAACTCGGGAAATCCGCCCGTTTCCATATATTTAAAAAAATGTCTTTTTATTTCTGCTTTTCCATTGGTTGAAAACATTTTCTCATTTGTAATTTGCACATTGCGGAACATTAAAAACTCGGCAAAAGAGAAAGGAAAAAGTTCATGTGAAATATACCTGCCTGTTAATCTGGTACCCAACTCACTGCTTAGTAATGTGGCATTTGAGCCTGTCAAATATACTTTTTTATTGTAATCGTGAAGTCTTCTTACAAAACGTTCCCAACCTTCAACGTTTTGAATCTCATCAAAATAGAAAGTGTTCTGCTCTCCAAAAAGCTCAATAAACAATTCGTATAACAATTGAAAATCTTTTACCGTAAAATGCAACAATCTGTCATCGTCAAAATTCAGATAGTAATCCTTTTCTTTGTTTTTATATCTGATTTCGTTCAGAACTGTTGATTTTCCGCATCTTCTTATTCCGGATATAATTTCTATCTGATTGCTTTTTTTACGGAAAAGGCTTTCCGAACGGCTCAGGTTATTTATGTCCCAGTTAAAATTTTTCTGATCAAATATAATCTCAATTAGTAATTTGCGATCCATTATATTTCAATTTTTGCACAAAAATAATCAATTATTATTGATAATGCAAATAAATAGCGAATATTGTTATTCGGAATAACAATTAGTTATAAATATTATCATTACCAATATAACTTAAATGCAATATTATTTCTTTCTTTTCTCAACAGTAAAATAAAACAAGAAGGAGTTTAAAAACGCATAAAACACAACTCCTGCCTGCCGTTCGAGCATTGATTCAAAAAGGAGATGAAAACCTGCAAGAGCAAGGAAAATGAGATAAAGCAGATTATCATTTTTATAAGCATAAACTGACGGCAGAACAAAATATGATATTAAAATCAGCAAACCTGTTATACCAAGTGCAATTGCCGTCTGTACATACTGGTTATGTGCGTTTAGATGCTCCTCAAGTGCCATCTCAATTCCGTTTTCTTTGTAAACCTTCATCAGCTCCTGCTTTACATCGCCTGTTCCCACACCGATGACCGGATTTTTTTTAATTATTTCGAGTGCCGATTTCCAAACCAAAACTCTTGCAGCCGAACTTTCATGAGTATCGGAGCTAATCGTTTCTTCGTGTTCAAGCGAACTTTTTACAGTTGTAAATCTTCCGTATGATTGAGGAAACATAAACAGTGTGATTACAAAAGTCGCCAGCAGAAAAAGAGGGACAAGAAACAATATTCGTATCCCGAAACTTTTTTTAACAATCAGATAAATTGTGATTACGAAATAAACAACACCCATTCCGAGTATTCCGGCTTTTGAACTTAACAGAACTATGAAGAGCTGGAAAAGGAATATAAGAAACAAAGTCAGGTACCTTTGTAACTTTGTGCTTCCTGTGCTTGAAATCAGTCGTATGACAAGTATCCCGATTGAAAAGGCATAAAACATTGCGAGATAGCTTGGGTGGAAGAAAACGGTCAAACCGGTATAGAAAAAAACCGTTGAAGGTTCTCCGAGGAAAAAGAAACGATAAATCGAGTGCGCAAGAAGGAATAAAAGGTTCAGAAAACTGCCGCCGACAAATGCATCAAGAATATTTTCGGCAAAATCCTCTCTCAGTTTGCTAAAATCAATTGTCGAAAACAGCAAAGGGAAAATCAACAACGACATTTTTACCTCAAGGTCGAACAAAGCTCCTTCCTGTCCGTGAATAACAGAGGAATATGAGGTGCCGATAACATAAAGCAGATACAAAATCCCGAAAGCGAGAATGTTTTTCCTTTTACGACTGCTGCGGACTCTTTGAATCTTATCCTTAAAGTTAAATTCAAGTATCCATGTCAACCCGATAACGAGAATAACAGG
>CAYOZZ010000059.1:0-4752 GCA_964408535.1 uncultured Bacteroidales bacterium
GCATACTACCCCGCAAGATAAACTGTCGGGGAGAGCCTTTTGAATTTGATTTTGGGTTAAGGTTATGAAACCGTAATGGGGTTGGGTTGGGTTTGAATTGGCCGGCGCACAATCACCGGATGACCGCTCTTTCCTATTGCAATGAAAAATCGAATTGTTTTTCGCGTGATTGCACCGGAGTCATCAAGAGATTGGGCTGCACCTCCGTGCCAGTTCGTGTAATTCGCGGGCGATTTATTGGAGGTTAAGCTAACAGGATTTCAAATCCTGATATGAAAAGTTCCGGATTAGGCCTTCACCAAATGCCAATGCATAAATCAGAAACAACCACATAGAAGTACTTATTTTACAGAAAAATAACCCGTATTTTCAATGTCACCTTAAATTGGCTTATATACATACGCATAAACCTTACCGTTTTATGAAAGCATATTAATAGCGTAATAATTATTTCCATCAAAAATTATGAAATTTCCGAAAAAATCGGTTTATTTGCCCTAATATTGAAAAATTAGGGAGTTTTTAGACGGACTGCCGTTGGCATTAATATAAAAAACGAGAACGATTATGGGTAAAATAACAAAGGAATTAGTTGAAAAATCATTCGAAATTGGAAAAAAGTTTTATAAAGATCAAATATCTCTCAAAGAAGGAATGAAAATTTTAACTGATATTGGAATGAATGAAAATTCTGCGGTTGATTATATATATAATTACTCTAATTTAGTTCAAGGAAAATTATTCACCCGAACTACTAATATTTATGGAACGGAATATTTTCTTCAAAAAATATATGAAGAGAATGGAATTAATGGACTTCAAAACGCATTACTCTCATTATCACAACACTTAGATTATTATGAAGAAAAATCGGGTGCTTCTGTAAAAAAAAGAAGGGAAGTTTATGAACGATATTTAAAACTGATAAATCAAAATCCTGAAAAGACAATTTATCCAGATGAAGTAGATTCTGAAATCGAATATTCGGAAGGTAAAACAAAAAAAGTTTTAATTAATAGTTATGAACGAAACCCTATAGCAAGACAAAAATGTATTGAATATTTTGGTTTTACTTGTCAAGTTTGTGGTTTTAATTTCGAAGAAAAGTATGGGGAATTAGGTAAAGACTTTATTCACGTTCACCATATAGTTGATATAGCAACAATTGGAAATGAATATTCAGTGAATCCAATAACCGACTTAATTCCAGTCTGTCCCAATTGTCATTCTATGCTTCATAAAAGAAAACCAGCTTACTCGATTGAAGAACTGAAAAAATTTATAAAATAAATACTAAATGCCAATCGAGTAGACTGCCCCGCCGGATAAAATGCCGGGTATAGCCCCTTGAATCCGGTTTTGGGTTAAGGTTATGAAGCCGGTATGGGAATAAGGTCAGGGTTAAGTCGGCCGGCGCACAATCTTCTGATGACTGCTCTGTACTATCGCAAGGAAAAATCGAATTGCTATTCGTAACTACACCTGAGTCATCAGGAGATATCAGCCCGAAAGAAGTCCCAAAAGGACGACCTGTAACCTTAAAACAAAAGTAAAAAATGATAATACCATTTTTCCCTTAAAAACTGTTTAATTGAAACGTACTGTAGTTTCCCCTCTCTGCCTTGGTAGAGAGGGGATTAAGGGGTGAGTCAGTCAAAGAAGTCGGTATGGGAATAAAGTCTATGGCTATGTCGGCCGGCGCACAATCTTCGGATGACCACTCTGAACTATCGCAAGGAAAAATCGAATTGCTATTCGTAACTACACCTGAGTCATCAGGAGATAGGGCTGCACCTCCGTGTTAATTCGTGTAATTCGCGGGCGATTTCAAAGCCGGCTTATACAATTGAATTATTATAATGAATTAATAGGCGAGATAACCCCGATTTAGTACAATTTAGGGTTTAATGGAATCGGATACAAAACCTCTGAAATTTGTGCTACAAATCACCGAAATATTTTACTTTCGTATTACCGCATTAAAACCCCAAAAGCAGCCCACCCTGATAAACGACAAAGGCTGTCACCCAGGCAATAATCAGTCCGAGTGCGAGAGAAACACCAGTAATCCGCCAGCTTCCCGATTCAGCTTTTATTGCTGCAATGGTTGCAATACAAGGTGTATAGAGCAATGTAAAAACCATAAAACTTATTCCCTGAAGCGGAGTTACTGAAGCAAGTATTTGAGTAGCGGTATCGGCTCCATAAATGACTGCCATTGAGCCTACGACAATCTCTTTTGCCACAAACCCGAAAATCAAAGAAATAACTTCGCGCCAGCCGATTCCGATCGGATGAAAGACCGGTTGCAGGAACTGCCCTATCTGTCCCGCCCAGGTATTGATGCTTCCCGGCTCAACACCTGCAGGCAGGTTGGTAAGCAGCCAAACGAGAACAACTCCTCCGATAATGTATGTTGATGCGGTGTAAAGAAAAGATTTCATCTCCATCCAGGCACGTAATGTTACAGTATTTAACGTAGGTATTCTGTATGGAGGTATCTCCATAATAAAAGGCTCGGGGTTACCCGCAAATTTGAAAAGCTTCAGCATAAATCCCACAACAAAAACCATAACAAAACTCAAAGCATACAATGAAAACACGACCCAGGGTGCCGTTGAGGGTGCAAACAAAATTGCAGCAAGGAAAACAAAAACCTGAAAACGGGCACTGCAAAGGGTAAACGGGATAAGAAGCATAGTCATTATCCGGTTATGCCTGCTTGAAAGTATCCTTGTTCCCATCACTGCAGGAACATTACATCCGAATCCGAGAAGTATGTTGATAAAGGCTTTGCCGTCGAGACCAAAGGTGTGCATCAATCTGTCGAGAAGGAAAGCTGCTCTTGCCATATATCCGCTGTCTTCTATCAACGACATAAATATAAAGAAAACGGCAATCAGCGGGAAGAATGAAATCACAATCCCGAACCCGTTCAACACCCCGTCAATAAGGAGATTACTTACAAAATCCGGCAATGATTCAAACAAAGAAGCATTATGTAATAAACTTTGAATATTAGAAAAAAAGTCACCGACCAAAGCCTGTAGAGGTGTCCCTATGGCATAGATGCCCTGAAAAAGCAGGAACATAACAAAAAAGAACATCGGTAGTCCGGCATATTTATTCAGCAGTACCCTGTCAAGGGTATTTGTAAACTTATCAGGTACTTTAAGGGTTTCGGATGTGGTTTCGTTTACCAGTCCGCGGGCAGAGTTGAAGCGGCATTTCGCACAGGTAACCGAAAGCTCTTCACCGAGTGACGATTCTGTCCGTGAACGCAAATGTTTGACATCCCTGATTATCTCTTTCAAAACATTTTCATCAACAGAGACCTCTTTGGGTATTTCACCGCTTTCGAGCAGTCGTTCGGCAATAAAAGTCTTATTAAGTGACGGGTCGGGATATAATCTTTCTATTTTTTTTGCAATTGAAATGATTGCATTTTCAACAACCGGAGGTCTCGAAATGTTGGGGGGGCGTAGTTTTGAAGGGTCTTTTATTGTTTCGAGCAAGGCTTTTTTCAAATCTTCAACTCCTTCACCTGTCCGGGCAACAATGGGTATTACAGGACAACCGAGGTGATCTGAAAGTTTTTCAATATCTATTTCCAGTCCGGCACGTCTTGCTTCGTCCATCATATTCAAAGCAACTATCATCGGAATACCGCTTTGCGATAGCTGAAGTGTAAGTCCGAGACTGCGGTACATATTTCTTGCATCAATAATATTGATAATAAAATCGGGCGGAGTAGTAAGGAAATAGTTTCTTACAACGGTCTCCTCAATTGATGTCGGTGTTATGGAATATGCTCCCGGGAGGTCAATAAGATTGATATCATATCCGTTCAGCTTAAAATGACCCGTCTTTTTCTCGACCGAAACTCCCGCCCAGTTGCCGACAGCCTGATGTGCACCGGTCAATTTGTTAAAAAGTGTGGATTTCCCGGTATTTGGAATGGAGCTTATCGCTATGGTTATGTTGTTTCCGGCCATTTCAGTCAACAGGTTCAACAATTATTTTTTCCGCCTCGCCCCGTCCTATCGTAACGACACCATTGCGGGTTTTCAGTTCAAACGGGTGGTCTTTAATAATTTCAAAAGTGTCTGAAATATTAATATTCCGTTCCTGCATTTTCATTACAAAACCCTGTCCGCCTGTAAATCTGATAACTTTGTATTTTTCGCCGGTTTTGGCATTCAAAGCCGATAGAGGCACCGAAATGAGTTTACAGTCAAGTATCTCCATCTCTTTACTTCGGAGAGCAATACTTTGGCCTTCATCAATCATAACTTCAACTGTGCTTCCTCTGAAACCCACTCTGATTATTTTCAGACGGGAACCGGGAAGTACACCCATCTGCACAAGTCTGTTTCCAAAACCGCCGTTATCTTTAACCGATTGTATAATACATTCCGCATTTTCTACAATTTTCATCTTCATCGGCTCCGTTAAATTAGAAAATTATTAAACAATCTTTTCGCCTCTTCCCAGTTTTCCCTGTTAAGACAATATTTAATCTTCGGTATTTCAATTTCACCCTGAATCAATCCGGCACTTTTCAGCTCTTTAAGATGTTGGCTTAGAGTTGATTTTGCTATTGGTAAAACCTCCGAGAGGTCACCACTGTAACAGCAACTTTGTTTGCTTAACAAATCAATGACAAAAACACGTACCGGATGGCTTAAAGCTTTGGCATACCGTGCTAATTTTATCTGATCATCCGAGCAAACCTGTTCTTTTTTCATATCA
>CAYOZZ010000060.1:0-5337 GCA_964408535.1 uncultured Bacteroidales bacterium
TAAAGATAAAAAAATTAAAACTTAAAGCCAAATTGCAGGATTGCTCTCGGCACCCATAGTTCGGAAGGCGGATAATCATAATTATCTTCCACAACAGAATATAATCCGGAATTAGGATCAATGGAAGTTTCATCTTTATAAAACAAAATATCTGAAAAACAATATGCTGCGCTCAGTCCCATATCCATAAACCACCTTGCATTTTTCGAGATATCCACCCGGAAGCCCACACCGGCACCAATACCATATTCAAAAGTCCTGTATGTTTTTGTACCATTTGAATAATTTGCAATTCCAACCACAGGATAACCGGTTATCCATAATCCGCTGTTTTGCAAATTATTTTCTCCTATATAATACCTTAGAGAAGGAATAAAACTCAGCCTCGAATTATATGAGCCGGTTTTGGAATCAAATGCTTTATAATAACCTGCATTGAAATCAAATGCAATAAAATCCGACATATCCATTGTATAGCCAAGGGAAGCAATCCCTATATAATGATTGGAAACATACGGACTATACCATACAAAACCCTTGATGGAATTATCCTGCGCAGACAAGTTAATGCCGATAACAAGAAAAAATAATAATGTAAATATATATTTTTGCACCTGAGTATTAGATGAATGGTGGCAAAAGTATAAAAGTAAATTTTAAAAGGCAAGTATAATTCGATGTTTTTATTCACAACCTGTAACATTCCAAAAGTTGGGACGTCCTAATTTACAAGAATAGTTTACACAATTAAAACAGTTTATTTTACCAACATAAATTCTTTATTATGAAATCATTAACACTATTTATCACATTTATTTTCTTATCGTTTATTTCAGGACAGTCTCAGGAAAACAAGTACTCATTTAAAGAGCAATACGATATTTCAACCCCTGTCGTACTAAATATTTCTCTCAGCGATGGTGACATTAAAGTATCTCCGGGTAATGACGAAGAAATTGTGGTTCTTTATAGTGTTTATAAAGAAAACCGGTTTATCAATATTTCAAAGGAAGAGTTAAGTAAATATGTGATCATTGACATTAAGCATAAAGAAAATTTGCTTGATATATCTATCCGTCAGAAAAAACCGGCACACTGGAAAAACCGGTATGAGGTTTCCGTGGTAATTTACACACCGGTTAATACATCTTGTAATTTGCGAAGTTCGGACGGTGATATTTTTATCTCTGGATTGAATAGCGACCAGAAATGTATCACGAGTGACGGCGACATTCAGATCAGGAAAACCAACGGCAAGTTATATTTGTGCACTTCGGACGGTGATATTGACATATCGGAAATATCGGGAGATTTGGAACTAAAGACCAGCGATGGTGACATTAGTGCTAAGAATATTGAAGGGACTGCCAGACTTATTACCAGTGACGGTGATATTTCCATATCAAATTCGTCAGGTGCCGTGTTGGCAAAAACTTCCGACGGGGATATTCATGCACGCGACTGTAACGGTTCAATGACAGCTGTTACAACCGACGGGGATATTCGCTGCAATTTATTAAAGGTCACGAACAAAGTTTCCTGCATCACTTCTGATGGCGATATAAACATCTCTTTACCCGAAGGATTAAGTATTAACCTTAAAGTTAAGGGTGAAACATTAAGAGTTCCACTTGTGAATTTTTCCGGAAAAACAGAAGAACATCATATTGAAGGTACAATAAACGGCGGTGGACTTCCTGTTGAATTAATCACAACTGACGGCACTATTACACTTTCGTATTTATAGCCCTCCGTTTTCATTATCAGGTATTGGCAATTGCCTGATACCCAATAGTATTACTGTGGGACACCGCTATATTTACCGTAATTCATTATCAAAATCTCATTTTTATCCGGATTGTCCGATTGTCCGTCAAGATTAAAATCAGTACCGTAATAGCCTGCCTTTCCGGCTTTCTGGCTCCAGCCTTCAGATTTATCAACATTATTAATTATGTTATTGGCATCACTGTCGCCACTATACATTCCGAAAACCCCGTTTCCTAAATCCTTTTGCGGGTCAGTGCCATAAGCCTGCCCTGCAGATGTAGTGAAATCATACATATAAACACCACCGGTTTCAACAGGAGAGTTTGCAGTCATAATATCAAGATGGTTTCTGTGTCTAACTACTACAAACATATTTTGGGTTATCGAAGCGTCAAACTCAGGATTTGAAACCCCGTCAATGTCAACAATTGAGCCGTTTTTAAGAATAAAGGCAGCCTTAACTGCAACAACAGAAGCTGCATTTGCCAAAGCAGCACCGGCAGCATCCCTCAATTCCAGAAGCACCCAGTCAACAACATTTGCAGGTATTGAAGCAACGCTTTCATTCCCTGAATAATTCCATGGTTCAGTATTAAAAGGCTGATTTAGCGGTAATATTAATCCGTCGTTCATACCGGTTCCGTTATACGGTCCTTCCAGAAATGCCTTAAATTGCAGGTTAATCCGGTTTGCAACGTGAAGTGTACAGGGAACAACTATTTCAGGTTCATCTGCATCATTACTCGAAACGGTAAGGTTTGCATAATAATCACCTTCATCCATTCCCGTTGAGTTAAAAGTCAGGTTGACCTGAACCGAGTCGCTTCCGGATACAGTACCCGATGATTGTGAAAGTGTAAGCCAGTCGGTATAACTTCCGTTAATGTTCAGAGTGTAATCCTCAACTTCGCCGTAAGAAGTTGTTCCGCAAGGACTTCCACAGTCAGCGTTATAGTATTTAATCCTTATCCTCATCCTTGTATTCCCTGTCATAGCATCCAAAGGAACCGTTATATCAAAAGTCCCCTGACCGCTGTTACCCGACTCACAAACGACATTTTCGCCTGCATCGTCAAAATCTTCATCCTGGTTCCAGTCTATCCAGACACCAAGATCATCAGAACTATAAACGTGCCCGTTTTCTACCGTTAAGCTGTAAGTCTGTCCGGGAGTAACCCCCGTTGTAATGGAGGTATAGTCGGCATATCCGTCACAACCTGATGAGTTGTCAATCGTGTTGAACACAACTCTGCTGATATACTCATCACATCCGCCACTCGCTGTACAATAGGCCTTGGAAGACGAATTTGAATTGATGTACTGTTTGTTTATTGTGAAATTCAAATCCAAATCACCGCTATTTTTTATTTTCAGAATTTCAGTTGCTGAGGCATCCTGAGGAAGCGTAACTTCAAAGCTTAAAGGATTAATATCAATATCAGCAGGGTCGGGAATTGGTGCAAGAGGAGGAAAAATTATGTAATCAACCCATCCGCAGTCGCTACCGTTTGAAACGCTTTGATCCTTAAAATAGACCCATTTAAATGTATGCATTCCGGCCGTTGAAACGGCATAGCTGACCTCAGCCCAGTCCATTTCACCGCTCCATTGATCCTGCAAAACATCATCAATATAAAATCTCAGGAAATCATAACCCGATTCGGAAGATACTTTTCTTGCAAATGAAATATCTCCTGCAGATGACAATTCAAGCGTAATTTCCATTTCCGATGTCTGATTGTCGTTTATTGATCCCGATTTTGTACAATAAGCACCATCATAGGGATTTTCATCGGTTATTATCCAGGGTGCATTTCCCCCGAAAGTCCATTGCGGTTCAAACACACCCGTTTCAAAACTCCAGGCATTGGTTTCCTGCAATTGAAAATCAAAAACCGTAGCGGAAGTTGTAATTGTTTTATCCTCTAAAAGTGTGGCATAACCGGTTGCATAAACCCTGAAAGTGTATGTCCCTTCCATTACATCGCTTATTGTATATTCTCCGTTTTGATTAGTCTGAACAGGTGCAATGGGAGTGTTCTGAACTTCAACAGTTGCATTTTCTATAGCTAATCCGGTTGCCTCATCGGTAACAGTTCCTGTAACAGTGACTGTTTGCGCAGGTATAAGACTCACGTCCAGTATTGTCTGTCCGGTACTATTGATATTAACGCCGGTAAAAGTCTGGGATATATATCCGTAAGCCGAAAAAGTAACTGTGTAGTCTCCGTTTGTCAACAATCTGAAATATCTCCCGAAATCAGTATCACTTTTGTAAGGTTCTCTGTATTCGCCCGTATTATCAATCCCGTCAACAAAAACTTCGGCAACAACCGGAAGACCTGTGTTGGCATCGGTAATGTGACCTGTCAAAGTGGAATGATTAACACGGTCGAGCAGAATAAGAGCAGCCTGTAAATTATCCTGTGATATTTGATTTATTTCACTTGCAGGCGGAATAAATTCCGTTCCAAGTTCAATCGTATAAGTAAAAATACCGTTCTGGCCATAAGTATAATCATCTGTTACACCAGATGCAGGATACAGCTGCCACGACTCCTGAGGTGTGTAATTCCCGCCCCCTGAAGCAGGAATAGTATTTGCCATACTAACGGCAAGTTCCTGAAGTGCATCGTGGTCGGGAGCAATGGCATTATTTTCATATCCGAAAGGAAACAAGACGAGTTCACTGTAACTATGATAGGTAATTCCCGCAACGAAATGGTGTGAGTCAACAAGACCTTTTATTGAGGCAATCTCGGGTTCGGAAAATGCCGACGGACCGTGATATGTTTGGTCTGAAGGATTGCCTGAGGAACCGGTTCCACCAAAATTCCAGCCGTAGTTTCTGTTAGGATCAACACCGTCGGGATAACTACTACCGGGAATATCAAGTGCTCCGTTTCCATTATTGTCCCTGATATTTTTCCTCCACCATGTATCATCCTCATCAATAACAACTTTATGGCCGTTAGGATTCACAAGAGGTACAAACCATATCTGCGTACTGTTTATCCAGTTTGTTACGTCGGGATCGGTACCATAGTTTGATACAAGATAGTTTAAAATATACATATTGACCTCCAGGCTGATAGGCTCGCGTGCGTGGTGTTCCGCAAAATAAAAAACCGAAGGCTCATCCTCTTCCGTAGCAACATTATCCGAAACTTTTAAAAGCCAGATATCCTGCATATAGTTATTGTAATTTGCATTGCCTGCATTGGCATATTCTTTACCTCGGGTATCACCTATGTCATAAAGTTTACAAATCGAAGGATTATTTGTTTCTATCTGTTGCAACTCGGTTAAAAGATCGTTATAAGTACGGTAACCGCTCAAAGTTTTCCCGACAACAAGATTTTTCTTAATCTGCTCCTCAGTCTGTACGGTTTTAAAACTATATCCCTCACTTTTCAGGAGGCTTTCCTCATTTTCTGTCACAACAACATCAATAAATGAATTCGGCTTAAAGGCTGCAATATCATAACCGTTTTTTACAAGGTCAAGAAAATCGGTTTTCGAGACGTGTTCTAATCTGATAACCTTTTTTTCCTGTGCCGACAAGGA
>CAYOZZ010000061.1:0-13896 GCA_964408535.1 uncultured Bacteroidales bacterium
AACAAAACAACTACATCTTTTCCGGGACATCAATTCCGAGCAGCATCATTGCATTTTTAATCACATTTCCTACAAAACGGCTCAGCAACACCCTGAAATTGGCGGTCTCGGGGTCAACTCTTTTTAAAATTGGCGTATCCTGATAGTAATGATTATACTCTTTTGTGAGTTCATAGCAGTAGTTTGCTATCTGAGCCGGACTGTAATTTTCTCCGGACTGTTGTAAGACCTGCGGGAATTCATATAGCAGCTTTAGCAGTGTTTTTTCACCATCTGTCAACTCAATTTTACTGATATTCAGATTTTTCTCAAAATCGGCAGGTGTTTTTTCCGCCTTACGGAATATTGACTGAATCCTGGCATAGGTATATTGAATAAAAGGGCCTGTGTTTCCGTTAAAGTCAATTGACTCTTCGGGGTTAAAAAGCATATTCTTTTTCGGGTCAACCTTAAGGATGTAATACTTCAATGCGCCAAGGCTGACAATGTTGTACAGCTCTTTTCTTTGCTTTTCGTCGAAATCACCTGTTTTCCCAAGTTCTTCCGTCGTTTTGCGGGCGGTTTCATACATTTCATCCATCAAATCATCGGCATCTACAACAGTTCCTTCACGCGATTTCATTCTGCCGTGCGGCAACTCAACCATTCCGTACGAAAGATGATAAACCCTGTCGTACCACTCCCTGCCGAGTTTTTTCAGTACTTTTTTCAAAACGTCAAAATGATAAATCTGCTCATTCCCAACTACATAAACCAGTTTCTCTGGATGGAACTCGTCCCAGCGCCGTTGTGCCGTACCGAGATCCTGAGTTATGTAAACAGATGTTCCGTCACTTCGCAGCAAAAGTTTCTCATCAAGTCCTTCGCCTGTAAGGTCAACCCAGACAGAGCCATCCTCTTTTTTGTAAAAAACACCCTTCTCAAGACCTTCTTCCACAATCTCTTTCCCCTGCAGGTATGTTGACGATTCGTAATTTATCATATCAAAATCAACTCCAAGCCTTTTATAGGTTTTTTCAAAACCATCGTATGCCCAGGAGTTCATCAGTTTCCAGATAGCCATTGTATCTTCATCGTCATTTTCCCATTTTCGTAACATCTCCTGTGCCTCAAGAATCAATGGAGTATTTTTTGCCGCATCATCTTCGGTATATCCCCGGTGAACCATCTCCTCAATCTGCTCCTTATGTTTTTTGTCGAACAAAACATAATATTTCCCGATGAGATGATCGCCTTTCAGTCCCGAAGATTCCGGAGTCTCTCCGTTACCCCACTTTTGCCAGGCAAGCATTGATTTGCAGATATGAATACCACGATCGTTTACAAGGTTTATCTTCATAACCTTTTTTCCGTTGGCTTTCAGAATTTGTGCAATGGAAAAACCCAACAGGTTATTTCTCACGTGTCCGAGATGCAAAGGTTTGTTTGTATTTGGCGATGAGTATTCAATTACAAAAGTTCCTGAACCGTTCGAACCGGTAAATCCGAAATCGCTATTCTTGTAATTCTCCTCAAAAAAGTCAATCCAGTATTTTTTATTCAGTTCAAGATTTAAAAATCCTTTGATGACATAATAGGCGGTTATTTCATTTACATTTTCCACAATGTATTTACCCAGCACTTCCGCTGTGTCGGGCGGTGATTTTTTTGATATGCGTGAGAGAGGAAAAACCACGAGAGTATAGTCACCCTCGAATTCCGGTTTCGTTTTTTCAATCTGAAGTGTTTCAGGTGCAACATCCTGCCCAAACAGGTTTTTTATGGCCTCCGCAGCTTTTTCTGCAATTAATTTCTCAATCATACCAAAATATTTTGATGCAAAATTAATGCAAATATCAATGGATGTACGACAAATTGCATAAATTTCATTTTTTTCTCTTTACCCCTATTCACAGAGGGAGCAGAAAAGAAAAACGTTTTAAATGCCAGTGTATTATCTGATAATGCTCTTCACACTTTTTGTGTATGACGGTGGAAAATTCAGTCTTTACGGATTGATTAAGCGAAGTACAAAAAGGTAAAATAGCGGTTAACTTCATTTTGCTGATCCGTCACAGTGTTGTTTGTGGCGGTTTTTTTAACCGGTAGAGCTTCCCGTTTTTACCTGTTTTATTTTTATATATTTGAAATTTTTCGCACACCTGAAGATATTTCGTATATTTGCTTTTTCTAACAATCGGATATGAAAAGTATAATTTATTTATTTCTTACAGCGGGTATATTCCTGATATCGTGTAACAATACACATAACCGGAAAAGTAAAACAAAAGAAAAAGAATCATCTATGAGCATTAAGAAAGAGCCGTTCGGAAACGTTGACAACAAACAGGTTTACCTTTTTACCCTGAAAAATAAAAACGGTATGGTCGTAAAGATTACAAATTACGGTGGTATTGTAACATCAATACTTACTCCCGATAAAAACGGTGACTTTGATGATGTTGTTCTCGGATATGATAATCTTGACGGATACCTGAATGAAACCCCATATTTCGGAGCTATTGTCGGTCGTTATGCAAACAGAATAGCAAAGGGAAGTTTTACAATTGACGGGAAATCATATTCACTTGCAATCAATAACGGGCCAAACTCATTGCATGGCGGGATAAAAGGTTTTGACAAGGTAGTCTGGGATGCTGAACAGTTTGAAAAGAGGGACGGAGTAGGTATAAAGTTGCATTATCTTTCGAGGGACGGAGAAGAGGGGTATCCGGGAAATCTTGATACATATGTTACATACACACTGACAAACGACAATGAACTGAAAATTGATTATTCAGCCACAACGGACAAAGCAACTCCCGTAAATCTGACACATCACAGCTACTTCAATTTGGGCGGGACCTCCGGTAAGGATATCCTGAATCATACTCTGTTTATTGATGCCGGCAAATATACTGTTGTTGATGAAACTTTGATTCCTACGGGAGAGCTGAGGGATGTGACAGGAACACCGATGGATTTCAGAAAACCGGCAACTGTCGGAAGCAGGATTGAGCAGGTCGAGGGTGGGTATGATCATAATTATGTCCTGAAAAATAACGGCAAACCGGCAAAAATTGCCGAATTGTACGATACTCTTTCCGGAAGGATAATGGATGTGTTTACAACGGAACCCGGAGTTCAGTTTTATTCCGGCAATTTCCTTGACGGGTCAATAACCGGAAAGAAAGGAATTGTTTACGGTAAGCACTTCGGGTTATGCCTCGAAGCGCAACATTTTCCCGATTCACCGAATCATCCGGAGTTTCCGAATACGATTTTAAGGCCGGGTAAGAAATACACACAGACGACAATTTATAAATTCGGGGTTAAATAAAGAGTTGCGCAAAAAGTTTACATTATTGTCATTTTGAGCGTAGTCGAAAGTCATTTTGAGCATAGTCGAAAGTCATTTTGAGCGTAGTCGAAAAATGAACCACTCACCATACCAACCAGGTCTCGACTTCGCCCGACCTGCCCGTTCTTCGCCCGACCAGACAAGCCGTTCCGAAATGTTTTACAAATTCCGGAACGGTTAACACTAAACCGTAGTTTTACCGGCTGATTCAATAATTTATAAAACTAATAGTGCATAAGTCGGGTTAAAGAACAGACTTTATCCTGAATTTTACCTGTTCCAGTATCCGGTAAACATTGTCGGCCTTAATGGATTTAATCTCGGCTATTTCCTCAACCGTCAGTCTTGCATGAGTATGAAGATCAAAAATATCACGGCTGAAATCGGGAAGTTCTTCATAGGTTTTTCCAAGTGCCTTCCGCTTATCCATATCAGAAGCCAAATCTTCTTCTAAGTTGAGCGATTTTACAATATTCTCTTCCGATTCGCTGTCAAGAATAAAAATTTTCGGTTTATCGTCATCAAGGTGATACGAGATATCGTCAAGTTCTTCAATCATCACCAGATGTCCGTCGGCCTCAACCGTAAAATCCTCTTGCAACACCTTCATTTCCTGCTCGATAAGATTCTCAACGTTTATGCTGTCACCTCCGTTTTCCGGTTTTGCCGTCAATCGTTCCATTACTTCATCAACCGCTTTAAACAATCTGACTTTAAGCTCTTTTTCATCAATTATATCATCAATCAGGTTTTCATAGGCGATAAGGAAAACCTCGTCAACAATATCATCAACCGAATAAACCCCGGAACGTATTTTCTTTTTGGCCTTTGCAATCCTCAGCCTGTTTTTTGCATAATGCTTTAACTGCGGTAAAATGTCGTGCAATGCATTGTTAAAGGCTGCTCTGTCGTTCCTCGATTTGTGCTCTTTCAAAATATCAACTTTTGTTTCCATAATGTTTGCATTTAGTTCGTATTTCCTTATCATCAAAATCAATGCCTGCACAATAAGCCAACTTTAAAAACCGGGAATTAATTGTCAACAAAACAGATATTTAACAACTTTTAAGATTACTTTGATATATAGGAGGGAATGGTATGACAATATTTCATATTGCCGTTTGTTTCAATATAAACCTCAAGAGAGGCAATTAACATATTAATGTGAATAAATTAATGTGTTTGCACCATATTGTTAATCACAATATACGACCTTTGTAAACGTTGATAGGAGAATTGTTTGTATTAACATTTATCAGATGAGGTTTCACATATTTTTTATAACAGTCATTCTGTTTGCCGTCGTTACGGGAAAGGTGTCTGCCCAAAATTCCGGCCGTATGACAAAGGAGGAGTATATAAAAAAATATGAGGAGATCGCAATTGAGGAGATGAACAGGTTCGGAATTCCGGCAAGCATTACTCTTGCACAGGGGATTCTGGAATCGGCTAACGGAAACAGCACCCTTGCCACAAAAGCCAATAACCATTTCGGTATAAAATGTCACAAAGGATGGACAGGCAAGACTTTTCACATGGATGATGATGCAAAAAACGAATGTTTCAGAAAATATAAAGACCCGTTTAAATCATATAAAGACCATTCAAAGTTTCTCTCCACGCGAAGGAGGTATGCATTTCTTTTTGAGCTTGACATAACGGATTACAAAGGCTGGGCTTACGGATTGAAAAAGGCGGGTTACGCAACCAATCCGAGATATCCGCAGCTTTTGATTAAAATCATTGAGGATTACGGTCTTTACGAATATGATAAACTTTATAAAACCGGCAAAACCGGCCTTGCAAAAAAGACGAAACCAAAAAAAGACATTGTCCCTGAAACGGTATTATTTGTAAAAACAACACAAACAGGCAGAAAAGTATATTCAAATAACGGGGTAAAATTTATTTATGCCGAAAAAGGTGATAATCCGTACAAACTTGCTAAGGAGTTTAATATTTATAATTATCAGATAAAAAAATACAATCACCTGACGAAAAAAGATACGATTAAAGAAGGGCAGATGATTTACATCGAAAAGAAAAGGAACAAGGGCAGAGTTGCGTATCATACCGTTCAACCCGGAGAAACCCTTTATGATATTTCAGAAAAATATGCTGTAAAACTTAAAAAGTTGTGTAAATATAACAACCTGCCCAAAAATGCAAAACTCTATCCTGACCAGAAAATCAAATTGCGGTAACAGGTAACATTTTTACAATGAGTCTGTTATCATCATAACCTGCCCAAAGATGTTTCATCCGGACCGGTATTACGGTTTTTATTTTCACTCTCCCAGTCTTCACGCAAAAGTTGTCTCATCATACTTATCTGTTCGGGAGTACCGAGGACAAACAATTTGGAGCCTTTCGAGACTTTTGTATTCGGGCCGGGATTCAGAACATACCGGCCGTCAGGCGTTTTAAATCCGATGATGTTCGCACCTGTTTTACGTCTTATTCCGATTTCGAAAATTGTTTTTCTTCTTGCGTCGTCAGGAAGGTCTTTGCAAACAATCTCTTCAAGTATTGTCGGGTCGTCACTGTGAACGGAAAGGTGGTCGAGAAACTCCACAATATCAGGATTTGCAACAAGGGCAGCCATATGTGCACCACCGACCTTTTCAGGCATAACAACACTGTCAACTCCTGCCATCCTAAGCTTTTTCTCGGCAAGATCGCCTGAGCCACGACTTACAATAACAAGATCAGGATTTAATGCACGTGCAGTCAGAACAACATAAAGGTTATCGGCATCAATAGGTAAAGTTGTTATTAATGATTTTGCCGTCCTGATGTTTGCCTTTATCAGAACATCATCTTCTGTGGCATCACCTTCAATAAAATAACTTGAATATTCGGGATGCTCTGTAACCATCTCATGATCTTTATCAACCACCACAAACTGATGTCCATGGGCAATAAGCTCATCAATAACCTGACGCCCGTTACGCCCGAATCCGCATACAACAACATGATTTTCCATCTTTTTAATAGTTTTGGATTTATAGCCTTTTAATAAAATGTGAAGCTGCCCTTCAAAAAAGTGTGTCGAAAGTGTTGTGAGGGCATAAGCATAGGTTGTAAAACTGGAAATAATCAGAAAAATAGTAAATATCTTACCTCCCTGTGAAAGCTGGTGTATCTCACCGAACCCAACTGTTGAGATTGTAATTATAGTCATATACAGGGCATTCAGAAAGCTGTCGCCCTCAATGACCATATAGCCTGTAACTCCGACAACAACAATGAAAATAATCATTGAAAGCCCGATAACAACCCTTGTATTTCCCGATAATCTTTCCATCTATATCATTTTTCCCGCACAAAGATAAGGAAAGAACACCTATTTAATACCGTATTTTATTTTTAATATTTACGGAAAATTGTTTTTGAGTTTGTTTCTCTTATGGATTCCCTGTAATTCAATAGAATTATTAAAACGTCATTTCTTTAATAGGCACAAGTGTGCTAATAAAGTTATTGAGGACGGGAAGAATGTTAAACAGGTTATTACGAAGAGCCGCCTGCCCTGTAATTTGACCGGATTAGCTATAATTATGCATTTATAAATTAAGTTTATTCCGCCTTATGCCTTAGGAGTTTCACGAACTAATGGATTAGGCGGGATAACCCCGATTTAGTGCAATTTAACTTTTAACCCTTCCGTAATTTTAATAACACTCTGAATCCTTTGTTAAAAACTTAATCACACTTTTTCGATTATTCTATTGCATAATTAGGGTTTATATGATATCCGGTATTATGTATTCGATAACGGTCTCTTTTAAATTTTAATGAGACAAAGTAACTATTATCTGAATTTTTCAATATCCTCTTTGTACATCAGCGAAATATGAACCTCGTTCAGTGTATCGGATATCTTGAAAGAGCAGTCGTCATATTTTACCGGTCTTTCCGAAAAATCGGGTTTCCCCGATAAACCGAACGGTTCGGTAGTTTGCGCAAACCTGTTTTTGTCAAACTCCCTGTTTCCGTTAATATCCTGAAAAAGAGAGACGGCATAATTTCCTTCCGGAATGTCTTCAAAAAAAATCCTGACACTGTCAGATGTTGCCAAAACCGAGTCGGCTCTGAAAAATTTACCTTTCTCTTTAGGGAATCCGTCAGCTCCTTTCCACAGAAAGACGCGAATTACGCCTCTCTTTTCTTTAATGTTGTGTATCTTAACAATAAGGCCGGAGGTTTGGGAATATAATGTTGCAGCTATCAAAAGCAATAATGTAGTTAAAAGAGTTTTCATAGTTTAATAATTTATTCAATAAAATAAATTTTTGATGATGTTACAGCTATTGCAGCAAAATATCCCAACGCTCCGCCTGTCAGGTTTGTTTCGGGGTTTGCAGGCGAAACCTGCATATGTGCAGGATATGTCGAAATCAGCTTCTCAAGTCCTGCATAGTAATCATAAACCTGCTTGTCAACAGTCCATAGCTCGACACGTACTCTGTCACCCTGTTGCAAAGCATTGCGATACAACAGATAGCTTACGGGAGCACCGTCGGTTGTATTATCGTTGTAAAGATAGATAATTCCATCGGTTGCAGGCTCGTCATTAACATAAAGCTGAATTCTGTAATAATTTCCTTTGCCCGGCGGGTCGGTAAAAATCGCAACAGCCCTGAATCCCTCCGGAGCAAAAACAGTTTCCCCGCTGTACTGAAAGAAAACCGAATCAACCTGTACTTTTTCCTGAAGTTCGGAGACTGCCGAATATTCAATACCGTCAATTTTAACCGACAGGCTGAAAATATCCCCTGCATTTACTTCATCAAAAACAGTTTCGTAATATCCGGCAGATTTTTCTTCGAGGTTTAACTCAACAGTTCCGTTTATGGTTGCCGAAACGGTAGCACCCGTTATTTTATCAAACTCATTTGGATTGTAATAATCGCCGGATAATGAGAGTTTTGCCCATACCGTATGACTTTCGCTGTTTGCAATGCTTTCAATAACAACCTGCGGTTGTGACTCTTTCAGATCGAAATCAATTACTTTTTCGCAGGATGTCAGCAAAACAATCGTCATAATGAATATTGCATATTTCATAAGTCAAAATTTAAAATTATAAGTTATTGAAGGAACCGCCTTGAATAGTGTAAGCCTGACCGCTTCGGACGTTTCCGGATTATCTTCATTCGTCCTGAATTCAATGGAATAGGCATTTTCTCTGGCATAAACGTTATATATCGAAAAAACAAGACTTGATTCGTAATTTTTTCTCTTTTTAAAAGACCAGGTTGCCGAAATATCAAGTCTGTGATAATCTGGCATTCTGTACCCGTTTCTTTCGGTGTATAAGCTGACGGGCTGACCTTCGATTTCATATTTTCCACCCGGAAAAGTTGCCGCATTTCCCGTGAAATAAACCCAAACCGCCGAAACCGTCCAGTTTTTACCGGCTTTATAATTTGCAACTATTGAAATATCGTTTCTTCTGTCCTGTTTTGCCGGAAAAACAGCACCATTATTGATATCATCGAATTGCCGTTCGCTTTTCGACCAGGTGTATGAAATCCAGCCCGTAAAATTGCCTTTTTTCTTTTTTATAAAGAACTCTACTCCGTAAGCCCTGCCCTCACCAAAAGTCAGTAATGTTTCAATGTCAGTGTTGACAAGCAGATATGCACCGTTTTTAAAATCTATCTGGTTTTTAAGCTTTTTATAATAAAGTTCAACCGATGTTTCAAAAGTATTATTAAAAAAGTTTTGATAATATCCGGCTGCTACCTGCCTCGCAATTTCCGGTTTTACATAATAGGATGAAGGTATCCACAAGTCGGTGGGTTTTGCAGATGTGGTATTCGACAACAGGTGAAGATATTGTTGAGTGCGTGTGTATGAAGCTTTTACCGATGAGTTTTCCGACAGTAAAACCGTCATAATCAAACGCGGCTCAAATCCGAAATATGTCTTTATGATTTTGTTTTTTGAGAAAGTTAAAGTGTCGGTAACGACATCATTATCGTCATAAATCAGGACATTTCCCGGGCCTATTTGTGAGAATGCCGTAATTCTGAAACCGGTTGTGAATTTAACTCTCTCAAACCGGTCAATATTATGTACGAGGTAAACGGCATTGTCAACGGCATATTTCTTTTCGAGGTCGGTATTCGGTAGAGGACCGTTTGCCCCGCTAATAACCGTTCCGGGCGCAAAAGTGTGATAAAACGAACTAAAACCGAATTTAAATGTTGATTCGGGTTTTCTGTAATATTGGAAATCCGCTTTTATGTTGAAATCCTTTAAAGAGGACTGCACTGCAAAATTATCACTCCCGCCTCCGAATCCGACGTAGTAGTCATAATTGCTTGCAATAAAGGAGGTATTCATAAACAGTTTTCGATTAAAGATGTGATTCCAACGCAATGTTCCTGTGTAATTGCCCCAGTTCAGATTGAAATTATCGTAAAAGTCGAAGTCATCCCTGCCGAAATATCCCGAAAGATAGACCCTGTTGTTTTCGTTGATGCGGTAGTTTACCTTTGCATTCAGGTCGTAAAAATAGAGCTTTGAATTTTTAACCTGCGGGTCGTTTGAGAGCGGGAGAAAAATGTCGGTGTATGTCCTCCGTCCGGCGACAATAAACGAACCCTTGTCTTTTACAACCGGCCCTTCGGCAGCAATGCGCGCATTAATCAATCCGACGCCACCCGAAACACTGTATTTTTTCATATTTCCGTTTTTCATCGAAACATCAACAACCGACGACAGCCTGCCTCCGTAATTTGCCGGTATTCCGCCTTTCATAACTTTAACCTCTTTAATAATATCGGAATTGAACACCGAAAAAAAACCGAGCAGGTGCGATGCATTATAAACGGGTGCTTCATCAAGCAGTATTAAATTTTGGTCAATTCCGCCTCCTCTGACATAAAAGCCGGAATTTCCGTCTCCCGCCGACTGAACGCCGGGCAACAACTGAATGGTTTTTAAGATATCCTGTTCGCCGAATAAAACAGGCAGACTTTTTATCTCTTTTATCGAAAGATTCTCTGTACTCATCTGTCTTGACGTAATATTGCCGTTCTCGGGTTCTTCGGCAGTAACAACAACTTCCTTTATAGTTGTAGGGGTTTCGCACAATTCCACGTTCAGCATTTTACCGGCGGTTAATTTTACGGTTAATACCTTTTTTTCGTAACCGATATAAGAAAACCTGATGTTATAATCGGCTTCGGGCAGGGTGATTGAGTAAAATCCGTAACTGTTTGCAATCGTGCCGGTTTCTCTGTCTTCGATGTAAACCGTTGCTCCCGCCAACTCTTCACCGGTTTTGCAATCTCTGATATATCCGCTTAATGTTACCTTTTGCTGCGAAAATATTTCCGCCGGCATTATCTCTAAAAGCAATATCATTACAAACAATCCTTTCAGGGACTTATATCTGGCCGGGGATATTTTGTTTTTGACGCAACACATATTTAAATTTATTTGCCGGTTTTGTATAAAAGTACCGAAGGCGGATAATCCGCCGCCGGTACTGTCGTCTCGCCTTATTTAAGGCAGCACAACGTGATACTCATAACCTCCTACCGAAAGGGTAACATCTTTATCGCAGGTGCCGTTGCCGTAATCAATACTTCTCGTTGCCAGATGTTCGGGAACAACCATTTTAATACCGCTGACAGGATAGAAAACATTCTCGTTCCAGCAGGCCGTTTTAATAGTTATCGGAGAGGTTATTTCGGTTGTAAAATTAACCCCGTTGCTGTTGGTTCCCGTACTGGTGCCCGTTATTTGGAAAGTATCGTCAAACAATTCACCGGTAAGCTCGCCGGAGAGCCATGTTCGTGTTTTTGTTGAATTCCAGCGGATATAATTTCCATCGGGATATGTTATCAAACCGTTTGTGACGGATGTCGTAAACTCCAGATTACCTTCGCTGTTTCTTTCTACTGTGACATAAGAAACCTGCCCTGAAACCGCTACACCCTCAACGGTATAATCATTCAGCTCAATACTGACCGCCGAACCCGGTTCCCTGTAATAACCCACATAATTAATCTCTATCTTTCCCGAACGTGTAAGTCCGTCAATTCCGACACAACCCGAATCACCAAAATCAATGACAATATGGTTTGCGTTAGTGTCTATCGTCACAACGGCACACTGTGCAATACTTAATGAGGTTATTTCGCCTGTAACTGTTTCGGCACTGTCAATTGCCTCTTCGGAAATAACAATAACTTCATCGAATTCCGACTGTGCGACTGTTTCATCCTTGGTGGTTTGTGTGTCAACTTCAGGAATTTGTTTTTGAACATCATCATCCTTACTGCAAGATGTAAAGATTAATGTAATTGTCAGGATTATTGCTATAACAGCAATTTTTGCAATTAACAATTGATAAGCCTCTGTTAAATTTTCAATTTTCGTTTTCATAATATTATTTTTAAAAGTTAAACAATTATTTGATTTTTCGGCAAATGTAAAGTCACGAAAAGGCTGTTTCAAAATTTATTCAGCGAACATACCCGGATTTTATGTGAACTGCTTTTTACGGTTGATGAATGGGGCAAATTGTCACAGATGACCGTTTATTGAAGATAATCGTATTTTGGCTTAAAGTTTTGCCGCTTTCATTGAAATATATTGTATATACTTGTCATTTGAATTATTTTAGCAGCCAATAAATCATTAATGAAATTATTATGATTGAAAAGGAAAATAAATTTCAAAATATATTTATAAATAAATGGTACAGAATACTGTTCCATTTTCTGTTTTGGGCTGTCTATGTCGGTTCCATAACACTCTTTTTCGGCGGAATGGCAGGTGTTGGAAAGGTATTTATCCGTACACTTATATCCGCCGCATTTAACGCTATCCTTGTCTATTTGAATCTTTACTATTTTCTTCCCGTTTATTTTGAAAAAAACAAATATTTAAAGTATGTTATTTATCTGAATATTAGCGTGATAGCAATTTCTTTTTTAAGAGTTGAGGCAGATATGCTGTATTCCGAATTATTTCCCGGAAACGGTTTCGTGAAGCAGTTCCTGTTTACTCCCGCACACTATATCAGCATATTTATATCGTGTTATCTGTTAATTCTTCTTACATCTTCCATCAGATTTATAAAAGAGTATTTTGAGAATATCAGGCTTCGTGAGAAGATAAAATATCAACAACTTGAAGCGGAACTGAGAAATCTGAAAAGCCAGTTGAATCCGCATTTCCTGTTTAATGTTCTTAACAATATCTATTCACTGGCTTATATGAAATCCGATAAAACCGGAGCCGTAATTTTAAAGCTTTCAGATATGATGAGGTATGTTTTGTATGAATGTTCCGGGGAAAGGGTTCCGCTGAAAAACGAAATTGAATATTTAAAGAATTACCTTGATCTTCATCAATTGAAAAAAGAGGAGAATATGAATATTGAGTTTAAAGTAACAGGTAATCCCGACGGAATAATGATTGAGCCGTTGCTTTTTCTGCCGCTTTTTGAAAACTGTTTTAAACACGGAAATATGGAAGATACCGAAAACGGCTGGATGAAAAGCGAAATGGTTATATCGGAGAAATATCTGAATTTATGGATTAAAAACTCCGTTGCGCAAACAAATAACAATAACGGGCAACCGGGGGGGATAGGCGTCAAAAATATAAAAGAACGGCTAAAGATGATTTATGGTGATAAATGTCAATTTACAGAGGTGAGTAAAGAGAATGAATTTATGGTTTCCGTGATGATTGAACTGTCTGACAAAAATTATGTACTTTTATAGCCTATTTAACAATAAGGCAAATGGCACATTCGCAAAAAATGAAATGCTTAATAGTGGACGACGAGGTACCTGCATTGAAAATCTTAAAGGAGTATGCCGACAAAATACCCGGGCTTGAGGTTGTTGACTTATGCGAAAATGCACTGAAAGCTCTTGACCTGCTGAATACGCAAAATATTGACCTGCTATTCCTCGACATTCAAATGCCCGGATTGACAGGGCTTGAAATGATTAAAACATTGAAAAATCCTCCTTTGGTAATATTGACTACTGCCTATTCGCAATATGCCCTTGAAGGATACGAGCTTGATATTGTTGACTATTTACTGAAACCGGTCTCTTTCGAACGGTTTGTGAAGGCTGTAAACAAAGCTTCCGACAGATTCGGTTTGTCGGGCAGGAAGCCTGCAAATCCGGTACCGGAGGAAAAAGAGAAGCCTCAGACGAAAGACTATTTTTTTGTAAAAGCCAACTATAAACTTGTTAAAGTCTTTTATGATGACATTTTTTATATTGAAGGATTGAGCGAGTATGTTAAGATACATACATCCGGCGGTAATCTTGTTGTGCTCGAATCATTAAAAAATCTGGAATCCGCTCTGCCTTCCGGCAAATTCATTCGTATCCATAAGTCGTATATTGCGGCTATTGATAAAATAGACGCTATAATCGGTAATTCGGTGGAAATAGGTGATAAGATGTTACCTGTCGGGAAAAGCTATAAAGAGAGTGTCCTTAACAAACTTTTATAGCCGGTATCAATTGTTTTATCGGAAACTCTTTTGCAAAGTAACAGTGTTT
>CAYOZZ010000062.1:0-3600 GCA_964408535.1 uncultured Bacteroidales bacterium
TATGCAAAGAAATGTCAGGTTTTGACTCCGCTCAACCTGACAGCAAATTAAATTAACCTTATCTTCCACAGATAGAGGTATATGGACAATATCTGCAATCATCAGCAACATCTGTCTGTATGAAAGGCACCTCCGTATCAAAAATCTCCATTAAAATACTCTTTATAATCTCTTCAAATTCCATTAACGACTGAGGAGTTACAGGCTCTTTTTCAGGAAGACCGGCAATCATAAGGCCGGCACTCAGTTGTCTGAACGAGATTATTCCTGTCTCCATCTCCCCCGCTCCGGGATTACTCTTTCCATAAAGCCAGCCGTAGAAAAGCAACTGAAAATTCTTATCATATTTTGACTCGGTCATCAGATCTTCCCAATCTTTCAGCACCAAATCAGTCTTGTTCACATACCCTGTCTTATAATCAATAATCCGTGTCTTACCGTTTACCTCGTCAACCCTGTCAAAAGTCCCTTTCATCAATGCTATACCCTGTCCGTCAGGAAACAATGACGAATTAAAATTTATTTCGGCAGTATATTTCTTTTCCAGATTCCTGATTATCATTTGCTGCTTCTTTTCCGAAAGCATCTTTAAAAAATCCTTCTCCTTTTTCAGAAAATTAACGACGAACATATTTGCAACCTTAAAAATCAGATGATTAATACCATAATCAATATCACCATCTTTATAATGCTCCTTAAAAGAAGCTTTCACATATTTCTCGACTCCGGGTATCATCCTTTCGACATCTGTTACGGTAATATTCTTTTCAACAAAAGGTTTATAGAAAAGCTCCAGAACCTCGTGAACAACCTTTCCGAGTGTTCTCGCTTCAATGGTCTCCTCAGGTTCTTCAGTCTCTCCCAATTTCAGGATATACTGAAAGTAAAATTGCAACGGGCATCTGCGATAAACATTAAGAGCCGTCGGTGCAAAACCGGAGGTTGCCGTTTTCAGAAGTTTTTCAACAATATCCTTTGTCTTTTCAATTTCAATTTCTTCATTCTGCTTCCCAATATTCAGTCTGTTGACAACAATCTGCTCTTTTATTTTTATATCAGGATTATATTCCGGCAATTCGGTTTGTATCTGGGTAACAAAACGGCTTTTGTCACCTCCGCCAAGTTCAGTTGCTTCAGTACCGTACAGCAGGTAAACGTTTTTCGCCCTTTGCAGCAATCTGTAAAAATGATAAGCATATACGGCATTGTTATCTCTGTAAGTAGGCAAATTAAACTCCCGTCTCAAATCATAAGGGATAAACGAATTTTGCGATTTTCCTGCCGGTATCATATCTTCATTTACAGAAAGCATAATGACATTTTCAAAATCGAGTGTCCGTGTCTCAAGCATTCCCATTATCTGGAGACCTTTCAGCGGCTCACCGTAGAAAGGAATGCCGGTCGAGCCTGCAACCTGTAAAAACAGGCTTTTCAGCGTTGCCGAACTATTAATAAAGGGATATTCATCAATCATTGCCTTCAGTTTTACAAAAATCTTTGAAAAACCGAAAAGATATTCCATATCAACGGAAGTTTTATCATTACCGGCAAAAACAGGTTGCAAAGCTTCCGTCAATCCGGTAAAAACAGCTATTGCCTTTTCAATATCGTCACCCCAGGGATTTAAAACAGACAAAAGAATCTGTTTCAGATCTTTACGGGCAACTTTCAGCACCGGCTCAATGTCATCAGGAAAATAAAAAATCCTGTTCGATTCCCGTATTTTCTTTGTCAGTGCAGCCGCAAAATCCGGCTCACCATAAAACCCAAACAACTCATTTATATAGGGATGACCGATTATCTTCAAAATATCTTTAAAGTAGATGAGTAATTTTTTTCCTCCCGACTTATCAAACTTCATTGAGTTTTCATTCATCTGAAAGAGTGCTTCAGTCAGATTGAAAAAAGGGGTCAGTTTCAAAGGGAGTCCCATCGTAAGATTAAAATCCTCAACCTTTCCGGGAATAGAATTAAGCAATGGCATTACAAGCGACTCGTCATTTAGCACAACTGCAGTATTTTCCAAATCCAGATCCGATTTTTCCAGCAAAGCTCCCGCAACCTTTGCCTGCCCGGCAAGGTTCGGCACACCGACAATCCTGATATCCTTGCTTCCTTTTAAAAAATACTCACCAATCCATTTCACCTTTCCCTCGTCAGCATCCTGAAAATACTTTCTCAAAAATTTCCCTGCTTCCTGAATCGGATCATCCGTATAGTACCTGTCGGCATCCCACAATATTTCAGCCTTCCCTGCTTTTTCCAATCCAAACAGAATCTTTTCCTCGGAATACGAAAGAGCGTTAAATCCTGCGAACACCACCTTCTTCCGGGTAACAGCCTTAATTGTTTTATCCATATTCAGGGCAAGCGTTCTGTATGCAAGTCCCTGATATACTCTCCTCTTTGCAAGAAGCCTCCCTGAAAGCAAAGTATAGTATTTAAGCAGGGAGTTAAAAAAAGCAAGATAGTTTTGCTGAAACTCCGTCAAGGGTTTGCCGTCGGGGTTCCAGAGAGAAATCGCCTTAACGTCGTTCAGATATGTAAACAGAACTTCCGGATTGGCAAGGTAAAGATCAACATCATTAAAATCGTGCAAAAGAACCCGGCTCCAGTTCAGAAACTCCTCAAAATCAGAAGCATTGTCACCTTCGACCTCTTTATGAACTTCATACAACTCAAATTGTAAAGAAACAGGGTCAACAGCACTTAACCCGGAAATCTCGAACACAAAATCCTCAATAGAATAAAAAGCGGGTGACCAGACAGTTTTATTAAGTCCGGCTGCAATATACTTCTTCAGGAACAATGAAGCACGCCTGTTAGGCAGGACAATGCAAATATCATCCAGTCCGTCGGAATAATTTTCAATAATATATTGTGCCGTTTTTTGTAAAAAAGATTCCATAATAATTAATTCTTTTTATAAACTAAGATATATACGGTTCTTCCGTCACACCTTCGCTAATTTCTCTACTATTTTCAAACTCTCGGGCTTCCCTATATCAAACCAAAGAGAATCGCTGTGATCAAATCCTGCAATTTTACTGTTTTTTGCAAGTTTCAAATATTCATCAATTATGTAAAACTTCCTCTTTTCGCTGACAAGATTAAAAAACACCGGGTCAATAATATGAATTCCGCTAAATGCATATCTGTCCGTATTCCTCCCTGTAATAGCATTTTTAACTTCACCTGTTTTAACATTTGTCCAGCCGCAAAGCTGCATTGAATTATCAAACAGCAAGTACCTTGATGTTTCCCGCTTTCTGACGGCAAGTGTTACCAAAGCCTCTTTTTCAAAATGAAACTTCATCATTCGGCTCAAATCCATATCAGTTATAACATCAACGTTATGAACGAGAAACGGTTGACCGTCATCAAAAAACCGGGAAGCTTTTTTCAATCCTCCTCCGGTATCGAGAAGTTCACCGCTTTCGTCAGAAATTTCAATCCGGATATTGAAACTGTTTTTTCTGTTCAAAAAGGCAATAATCTGATCAGCAAAATGATGAACATTCACAATTATCTCGTCAAAGCCGTATTTTATCAGGTTTTGAATAACAATCTCAAGTAAGGTTTTCCCGGCAACCTCAATCA
>CAYOZZ010000063.1:0-5694 GCA_964408535.1 uncultured Bacteroidales bacterium
TGGTATCCCTATGAAAAAACTCCTGCAAAAAGAATTCGGTTTTAATATTGTTGAAATTCTGGAAATAAACGGTTACGAAAATACAAATTATTTGATAAAAACCGGTAAAGGAAAGTATATTTTTAAAACATATCCTTTTAATTATGAAACATTTGAGCTAATAAAAGCAGAGAATGATATTCTTTTATCGTTACAGGATTATAAGGAAAAGACCTTCCCAAAACCTGTTTCATTTACCGACGGTGCATTAGCAAAAGTTATTAAACTTGAAGGCAAAGAGAGTATTTGCAGGATGCTTTCTTTCATTGAAGGTGATTTCCTTGGAGATGTAAAACATTCGGAAAAGTTGTTCCGGTCTTTCGGAGAGTTTCTCGCAAGGATGGATAAAGCACTCCGAACCACTGTAAACTACACCATTAGAGCACGGCAATGGGAGTGGGATATTCAATACTTAAATCTTAATGAAAAATATCTGAACGAAATTCCAAATGCAGGAGACAGAAATCTTGTGAGATACTTTTTCCTGCAGTTTAAGGAAAATGTCGTGCATATTCTCCCTTCTTTGAGAAAATCAATAATCCACAATGATGCCAATGAATGGAATGTTCTGGTTAGAGACGGAAAAGTTACCGGTATTATTGACTTTGGCGACCTTGCTTACTCTCCGCTTATAAATGAACTTGCCATTGCAATAACTTATGCCTGCTACGACAAAAAAGAACCTTTAGAGTGGGCGTCAATCATTTTAGCATCATATCATAAAATTCTCCCGCTCGAGAAAAAAGAGATTGACATTTTATATTATCTGATTGCTGCAAGACTTTCGATAAGTGTTTGTAACTCAGCATATTTAAAAAAGAAATATCCTGACAATAAGCATATTACGGTCAGTGAAAAACCGGCATGGAAAATGCTCCGCAGATGGCTTAAGATAAATCCTGTTGCCGCAAAAAACAAATTCCGGACGGCAGCCGGTTTTAAGACAACCGATCCGGTACCTGTGGATAACCTGATTAAAAGGAGACGTAAGACCATCAGTCAGATACTTTCGCTAACCTATTCCAACCCCATTTATATGGTACGGTCGGCATTTCAATATATGTACGACGCATACGGCAACACATTTCTTGATGCTTATAACAACATTCCCCACGTGGGACATTCCCACCCGGAAGTTGTGGCTGCCGGGCAGCGGCAAATGGCAAAGCTGAACACAAATACAAGATATCTTTATGACATCTTACCGGAATACGCCGAAAAGCTGTTGTCAAAGTTTCCCGAATCACTTAATAAGGTCTATTTTGTCAATTCGGGAAGTGCTGCGAGCGACCTTGCAATAAGGCTGGCAACAGCACATACAGGACATAAAAAGATTATGGTGATGGAACAGGGATATCACGGACATACAATGATGGCAACGGATATCAGCGATTACAAATTCAGCAATAAAAAAGGGCAGGGACAGAAGGATTATATCTTTAAAACTCCGATTCCGGATACTTTCAGAGGAAAATACACTAATGATGACGGCAGTGCAGGAAAACAATATGCCCGTGAAGCGATTGCACAGTTACAAAACCGGAAATCACCAGTTGCCGCCTTCATCAGCGAACCTGTTGTCGGTTGTGCCGGACAGATTCCTCTTGCCAAAGGATATTTAAAAGAGTTGTATCCGGCAATACGAAATCAGGGTGGTGTTTGCATCAGCGACGAAGTGCAAACCGGATTCGGGCGTCTCGGTGACCATTTCTGGGGATACGAAGCTCAGGAGGTCGTACCGGATATTGTGATTCTCGGAAAACCAATGGGTAACGGACATCCTATCGGCGCAGTGGTTACAACAGATGAAATAGCGGAATCATTCGCAAAAGGTGTTGAGTTCTTCAGTTCATTCGGAGGAAACCCTGTTTCGTGTGCAATAGGATTGTCGGTCTTAAATGTAATTGAAGAGGAAAAATTGCAGCAGAATGCAAAAGCCGTTGGAGATTATTACAAATCGCTGTTTGCCGGACTCCGGAATGAGTTCGCCTGCATAGGTGATGTGCGCGGTTCAGGGTTATTTATTGGTGTTGAAATTGTTAAAGATACAAATATGGAACCCGACACAGAGCTTGCAGCACACATAAAAAACGAACTCAGAAACAATAACATACTTATAAGCACCGACGGGCAATATGATAATGTTCTGAAGACAAAACCTCCATTGATTTTCACAAAAGAGAATGCGGAGCAGGTTGTGGATACTATCCGGAAAATATTAAAGAAACAGGAATATGGTGAAGGGCAATTGAAATAAATGAATAAACCTGCTGTTTCGGCAGACCGGCAATCTCCTAATGGCCGATTTGCGCCGGCAAGAGGATTATTGACCCTGAATTATGCATTGGTGTAAATAAAAATGTACAACAAGGTTTCTAACAACGGGTTAGGAATATTTAATTAGTACAGAAAGCAGTTGAATATTTACGAATTACAGCTTGCCACACTGCAAGCGTGGATTTACGAAAGTTCGCGAAGGCTCCTCCCCTTTAGGGTACCGAGGGGCGTGGCAGATCAATTTGCGGTTAACATAAGAAACGGGTTTAAGCCCAGGAAGCACACCCCAAACTCAGACCATTGACAATACCGGCTTCATCATCAAAAACCCTAAACCCGGTACAAAATTATCAGGCAATCTCCTCAAAAGCAGCCCGTCTTATCTCATAAATCCGTTTTGTGCTGATACCTGCACCGAGTGAGAGCAGAATCAACAATGCACCACTAATAACCGAACCTGTATTTGATTCTTTTGTTTCAATATTTGCAGGTGATGGGTTTGCCGGTCGATTTGCAAATCCTGAAATTGAACCAAGGCTTAAACATATTAAAAGGATAGAGGTAAATAATGCTTTCTTCATTATACTTTCGTTTTATAACAATTCAGACAACTAATCAAACCCGCTTTATGCACCATCTGTTTTACGAATTAATGGATTAGACGGTATAACCCCGATTTTGTGCAATTTAGCTTTTAACCCCTCCGGAATTTGTATCTTTTAATAGAAGCTTAAATGCACTTTTTCGATAACACCATTGCATAATTCGGATTATAGATTGTCCTCTGTTACAAACAATCGTACCAGGATACTTTGATATAATAACTAAATGAGTATTAACCTGATAACAATACCCAAACGATTAAAACATCCGGTTTCAATATCCGGTAACGGAATCGTTTACGATTTCGGATGACTATTCCAGCACTTTAAGCTTGGCAAATTTAAGAAGTAATTGTTTTTGCCCGACAGACTGAAAAAAGATAGCAGCCTTTTTACTGGCACCCGAACCTTCCACGCTTAAAACCTTTCCGACACCAAACCGCTGATGCTCGACCTGTACACCCGGCAGAATTTTTTGTACGGTTTGAAAATCACTGTCGGTAAAACCTCCGGCTGGCTCTGAATATTTAGCCTGGTTCATTTTTTTCAGCTTTTTATTTCCGTATTGTGGCGATGGAGGAGTAAATGCGGTTTTTGCAGCAGTACTTTTCTGCCGTACAACCGGTTGAGGTACTTTCCTTCGCGGTAACTCAATATATTTTTCGTCAATTTCTTCAATAAACCTGCTCGGTTCGCAAAAATTAAGCTCTCCCCATCTGTACCTGCTTTCTGCAAACGAAATCGTAAGTCTTTTTTCGGCTCTTGTTATTGCCACATAAAAAAGTCTGCGCTCTTCTTCAAGGTCTGCCCTTGAGCCGAGTGACTGCTGTGAAGGAAACAGATTCTCTTCAAGACCTACAATGTAAACATAAGGAAATTCCAGTCCTTTGGCGGCATGGATCGTCATCAGTGTGACTTTGTCATTATCATCATCCTGAGTATCTGCATCTGTTATCAATGCCACATCCTGCATAAACCGGTCAAGGGTTCTTATTGAATTTTCCTGTTCATCCCCTTCCGATTCATTATGTTGCTGACCGGGAACCAACTCCGTCCCTTTTTCCGTAAAATCCTTTATGGCATTCAACAACTCTTCAATATTACCGTAACGGTTAATACCTTCCGGCGTTTTATCTTCAAACAGGTCTTTTAAAATACCGGATGACTTTGCAATATGTTTTGCAAGATCGAAAGCACTTTTCTTTTTAATCTCGGCTGAGAAGCTCTTTATCATTGTAACAAAGGCATCAATTCTGGAATATGTTCCGGAATTTATACTCAAGTTATACTGCTGCAGGTTTTCAATCACATCCCATTTACTAACTCCCGCCTTATCGGCAGCAACAATAATCTTTTCAACCGTCGTTTTTCCTATTCCTCTTGCAGGATAATTGATAACACGGTTTAGGGCTTCTTCATCCCTGTTATTCACAGCGAGCCTGAAATAAGCAAGCAGGTCTTTGATTTCCTTCCTGCTGTAAAACGAAAGGCCGCCATAAATACGGTAAGGGATATTCAGTTTTCTGAAAGCCTCTTCAAGCGAACGCGACTGGGCATTGGTACGGTATAAAACGGCAAAAGCACTGTTTTTTTCCTGATTGTTCATCTTTGTCTCAAAGATTGAATTGGCAACCATAATACCTTCCTCATTATCCGTTGAAGCTTTCATCAGCCGGATAAGGTTCCCCTCTTCATTTTCCGTCCAGACCTTCTTGAATATCTGCTCTTTATTATTAACTATTATGCTGTTAGCGGCATTTACAATGGTTTTTGTCGAGCGATAATTCTGCTCTAACCTGAATTCTCTCGCATCGGGATAGTCACGTTTAAAGTTAAGTATATTTTGAATATTGGCACCCCGGAAAGCATAGATACTCTGTGCATCGTCACCCACGACACAAATATTCTCATTTGCAGCGGCAAGTTGCTTCAGTATCATATACTGCGCCCGGTTAGTATCCTGATACTCATCAACAAGAATATATTTGAACTTATGCTGGTATTTGACCAAAACATCGGGAAATTTCCTGAAAAGGATATAAGTATTAAGCAATAAATCGTCAAAATCCATTGCTGCCGCTTTAAAACAACGGTTTTTGTATGTCAGGTATATTTTACCGAACATCGGTTTACCCGACATTTTATCATTTGTCATAAGTTCGAAATCGGCGTTGTAATCTTCGGCAGTTATCAGGCTTGACTTTGCAGAGGATATGCGGTTCATTACATAATTTTGGGAATAGAGTTTATCATCAAGAGCCAAATCTTTCACAACCGATTTCACAACTCTTTTGGCATCAGTAGTATCATATATCGAAAAGTTTGACGGATACCCCAGTCTTTCGCCTTCAAAACGCAAAATACGTGCAAAAATCGAGTGAAATGTACCCATCCATACATTTCTTGCATCGGTATTACCTACGATTTTCGTAATCCTCTCTTTCATCTCGCGTGCTGCCTTATTTGTAAAGGTAAGTGCAAGAATATTGAAAGGATCAACCCCCAGTCTGAGAAGGTTTGCAACCCTGTATGTAAGAACACGTGTTTTTCCTGAACCGGCTCCGGCAATTATCATTACGGGACCTTCTACAGCTTCCACAGCCTCTCTTTGTTCCCTGTTTAAATCATTTAGAAAATCTTTCGCCATTATTAATACAAATTGAACGGCAAAAATACTCAATAATAATCAGGAGTTTATTGATTCGCAGGATAAGGTTTGAAAAAGTTTTCCACAGTAGTTTTATACATCAAGTTCTTCCGACTTGAACTCCATCCC
>CAYOZZ010000064.1:0-13051 GCA_964408535.1 uncultured Bacteroidales bacterium
TGCCATAGCAAATCCGGCAGTCGCACCGATAGCCCCGGCACCACGTGTAATCATAGTCTTTATCGCTACACAAGATTCCCGGTATGTTTTTGCTTCAAAAATCTCAAATTCAAATGGAAGCAGTGTCTGATCAATCATAAAAACAGACGAACCTTCCATCCAAACCGTGCGGTAATGTTTTCCGTTTACTTTCATAAAGAATTAATTGCGTCCAAAGATATGAAATAAATATGAACCCGGTTTAAAATACAACTCGTTATGCCGGATGAATGTCATAATGAAAAAATATATATTTGCAATTAATACACAATATTAAATTGTTTTAATTATGAGAACTTCAAATATAATAATAGCACATCCTGATGATGATAAATTTGAAGCTTTGAAAGCTTTTTTAGAAGCGTTAAGAATTAGATTTGAAATTGCCGGCGAAAAACCTTACGATGATAATTTTGTAAAGATGATAATGAAAGGTGACGAAGATATAAAAGAGGGCAAAGGGAGAAGAATAACACTTGATGAAATAGATGATTTATGGAAATAATTTCCTAAATGTCAGGTCAGGATAACCTGAAACTACTCCCGAAACCTATCTCTTTGTAATTTTCAACATTTTAACTTCACCACCGGCAGATACTTTTAAAAGGTAAACACCAGACTGAAGATTCTGCATATCAATCACATTTTTCAAACCTGTTATTCTTTTGGTAATCAGCATTCTGCCATTTATATCAAATACGGAAACATACACCTTTTCCAACGGCTTTTCATTCAGGGTAATATACAATTTATCCGGAACAGGATTCGGAAAAACAGACATATTCATTATCACTTCACTGCTGCCTGTGAAAGTAAGCGTATCAACCGAAATATAATCCTCAACTGTTTTGGTATCCGAGCCATAGGCATTGGTTGCAGTCAGTGTTACATCAAAAGTACCCGGGACTTCGTACTGAACAGTCGGATTCTGCTCTGTGGAGATATCAGGCGTTCCACCTTCAAAACTCCATTGCCACTCTGTCGGGTCATTATCAGACAAGTCGGTGAACTCAACATAATCGCCTGCCTGAATTACTGTAACGTCAGCTTCAAAATCAGCAACGGGTGGATTAGTATTCAATTCGTATTCGATTACGGTGACAAAATCGGGGCCAGGCATACAAACAGCAGCTGTGTTTGTCTCTTCACAATAGCTAAAAAATGTGGGGGTTGCAGGCAGCTCAATAACTTCATTCTTATCTTTAATAATTTTACTCTCATTATCTCCGTCACTCATTACCAAAACCAACGGTTTTCCCTGCACATCATATTTTATCTGAACCGGTGAACCGTATGACGAATAATAATCGGTACTGTTGATTGTTCCGGTTCCGGCATCCACATTTATAACCTTTTTCGAATCCAAAACAACTATCCCGAATTCATCGGCTACGGGATTGTAAGCCAGTCGCAGAGGTTTCTGCCCCTGACTCGAATATGTACCCTCAACCGTTGAAGCGGCTCCGTCAACATGAATAACGGAAAAGCTGTCACTAAACAGATTTGTAACAACTGCCGTTTCTCCTGTCGAATTAAAAGCTATTTGCAAAGGGAATGTGCCAACAGGCAAATCCGCAACAATCTGCTGTTGCGCCACATCAATAACCTGAACCTTATCATCAAAACTTGCAGCTACAAGCAAATACTGGCCGGTTGGGTCAAGCTCCACACCGCTCTTTACGCCAAATGCGGCATAACTTACTCCGATTACTCCTGTCGGAATTGTAGTTATTAACTGACTGTTTTCTCCGTCGAGTTCAACAATGGAAACAGAATTTCCTTTCAGATTTCCAACATAAGCATAATTATCATCAGGACTGATCTGTATCATCATTGGCCTTTGTCCGGTTGTTACCTCTTTTACAAATTCATAAGTTGATAAATTCACAATTTTAATCGAATTCTGGTCGTAGCCTCCAAGTATTGCCCACTGCGAATCGTGAGTGATGGCAACTTCCCAGCAATTCTCACCCATATTAATAATTGTATCAACCGTGTATGTCTGCAAATCAATTATTGATACATTTTCAGATATATTATTTATTGTGACTGCTTTTGTTCCATCCGGCGAGATTGCGATTCTGTAAGGAGTATCACCTTCAGGCGGGTAACCGGCAAGTTTTTTCCCTTTAAAATCAATATTGCCGGGATCGGTACAATCGTAAAAATAAACACCTTCATATCTTAAAGGACCGTAACCTGCAACCTTAAGCTCAACAGGTGAAACAGCCCCAAAGGTCTGTGTGTTCCCCCAATAATGATCGGTAAAAGATTCGTTCTCAAAATCGAAAATTGAAAATCTGTTCTGTCCGTGTACAACATAATTATGATCGGGTGATGTCCCAAGCCAGAATGGAGTGTAATTCTGGCTATAGGTCTGAAAATCCGAGGTTTCAAATCTGATAAGAGCAGAGGAATTATTACTGACTCCAATATAAGCCTTTTGTCCGTCATAATTCACGGCAACTTCATTTGTCATTAATGAATATCCCGGGACTTCAACCGTTCCTGTAATTGTATGAGTCACATTATCAATTTGAAATACTTTCAAGATATTTGAATTCCAGTCAAAACTGAGTGCTATGGTTTTTAATCCGTCACCCGAAAGTCCGACCGTATTACAATTCGGGATACCGTCAACCGAATAGGCAATCCCACCGGAAACAGCATCGAAAAATATAACGGAATTTTCACCGTCACCGACAATCAAAGCATCTTCAACAGGTGAAATAACGAACCGTGAATGCTTAAATGTTGACCTGCCTCCTGTCGAGATAAATGAAAACGTGAGAAGCTGAACGGGAAAATCAATAAAAGTGTTTGCTATTTCCATATTTACAAGGTCAATTTTTGCAAGCTGGTCAGAAACATCAAAGGCAACATAGGCATAATTACCGTCAGGAGTTGTTTCAACCGCTACCGCCTGTCCGTCACCCGAATATGCAAATTCACCGGCAATAGAATAATCCGACAGGTCTATAACATAAATAATACTGCCGAGGCAACCTACAACGGCATAATCATCTGTTACGGCAATGTCAACAGGATAGCCGGATAAATCTTCAATTACCGTGATCGGGGTCATTGTTTCAAAGTCAAAAACAGTTACATTTCCCGTCTGACCGGTAACCACAAAAAGCTTTGTTCCGTCTGTTGAAAAAGCGGAGCGCAACATATAATCACCTTCAGGGTCAATTCCCGGATTTATATGCATTGTCTTTCCAAGCAGTTTGTCCAAATCAATGAAATCGGATAATGTCTTTCCCTTTTCAACCCTTATAGTCTGCGGCTCTATGTCACCTGAGCTGCTAACGGGATAGTTTTTTTGTGAAAAGACCGAAACCGGAAACAGGGCTGTAATCAAACTAAAAATGTAAATAGCTTTTTTCATATTCGAAATTTTAATGTTATAAATTGCGAAAATACGAATTTTTGGTGAAAAATTGTTCAACCCGAATTATGATAGCATAATCGAAAAAGTGTTAACAAAGGATACAGAGTATTATTAAAATTCCGGAAGGGTTAAAAGTTAAATTGCATTAAACTTGGGTTATCCCGCCTAATCCATTAGAAGCCCGGACTGCCGCTTGTTGCTTATGGCCCGGATTATTTCATCAAAATCATCTTTCCGGAAACCTCTTTGTAATCCGTTTTTAGAATGTAGAAATATACGCCTGCTTCCGTTTCGGGTTGCCAGGTGAATTTATAGGTGCCTTTGCTCAACTGCTTATTTATAATAACCGCTACCCTTTTTCCGGTAAAATCATAAACCTCAAGCAAAACGCCGGATTGTTGCGGAATACTTACTTCAAATGTTGTTTGTGATGTAAACGGATTGGGGTAATTGGAGACTAAAACATTGGTTTTTTCATAGCCAGCAATTCCTGAATTCAAGACAACAGTAAAATGAACAGGTATTTCCATATCAGGATTATCAGGATCGTTCGAGGTAATAAAAATCTTACCTTCATACTCACCCACTTCCAAATCCGAGGCATCGCAGGTTACCTGAATTGAGTTTTGCTCTCCCGGTGCTACTGTTCCCGAAACAGGACTAACAGTCATCCATTGTGCAAGTTCAACGTTACGTGAAATAGTAACCGTAATATTGGTCGCCTGGTGACCACCGTCACCGTAACTATCGGTAATCCAGATTTTCCAGGTTCCCTGCATCTGCTCACCGTTAAATCCGTCAAGGCTGATATCATAATCTCCTGTCGGTATTCCGGCTGCGATTGTTTTTTGTGTTCCTGCCGGCGATTCCACCAGGAAGGTACTTTCCGAACCATACTGGTCTGTCTGCCAGTGAAACTGTATTGTCCAGTCGGCAATCTCACCTTCATCACTCACTTCGAGGTCGGTCCAGCCAAGTTCCGTGTATGTATTGCTGTTCCAGGCTGTCTGTGACGGACTATCGTCAACACTGTAATCTAAGTCTTCCGAAACAGCAGTTGTCCAGTCAATTGAATATATCAGATCTATCTGTCCGGTATTTGAGATACTGAAATCCTGATAATACTGGTTTCCCTGAGGAGCAATAGCGTCAATTTGTGTTACATCAAGTGCAATTGCAGGGAAAAACTGTTCACCCACATAGAATCTGAACGGGTCAGGCTCACCAATCAGCGGATTATCAACACTTTTACCCGACTGGTCGGCAGCGTGGATATAATATGCAATTTCCGTCCCCTCTTCTGCTCCCGGGATTGTTGCAGTATATAATTTTCCGCTTTCGTGCGTCATAACAATCTCATTATGAGTTCCGCCGTTATACCAGTAGATAACTTTTACCGAGTCGTCATAAACGGGCTGCCCGCTATATGCAGTCAGTTCGGCCTCTATTTCATAATTATTCTGTACCGGCTGATCTCCGACCAAAGGAAGATGTTTGATAAACAGCATATTTCTGTCGGCAATACCCTTTGTGCGGCAGTGTAACGCATCTGTTGACTCCCAGGAGCCTGCCATTCCGATAATTTCATAACCGGGCATTGCTTCCTGATAAGTTGCAATTGCATCATCATCCCACGAGGAACCGGTAATAGGGACAAAAACCCTTTTATTCAAGATTAAGGAGTTGGTATATGGTTCGTTATTAGGAGTATAAACCCGGTAAATCCGGTAATTGTTACCGTAAGGCGAAACCTGATTTGCGTAATATTGGGCAGTCGCTTCAATCTCGTCATATTGCGGATGTGATTCGGGTACCGAACGAATCAGCACCTTGTCAACGGCAAGGAATTTTCCCCAGCAGTCAATATGGTCAATGTACGTGTTATTTGGGTCGGGGACAACCATATAATTATCTATTCCGAGATAATCATGCATTTTTTGGTTTATCTCTTCGTGTGTGAGAGTGGGGTTTTCTTCCCAAACCAGCTCGGTTGACGACGAAACACCGTAACCGGTTGTCATGTAGTTTCCGCCGGTATGAATAAGATCCATTCCAAACCATTCGATACCAAGAAAATCAGCAACATTAGGCGGCATAGCATTGTCAAGCGGCCTGTTCGGGCGGTTATAAATAAAATCCACAATCCCTATCTGATCATCGCCATAAGTTATATACCACGGACCGTAATCCCTTGTCCAGTATGAATTTGAACCGGCAAGAATAAAATTCGCATTGTCCATATTCACATTGTGATTCTGATATTGTGTCGTAACAAAATTTTGCTCTCCTTCATCCTCAACAATTGTTGTTACAACAGTCTTTTCCGACATTGCAGCAATAAGTTCGTAGGAAATCCCGAAAGGATATCTTATTAAAACACCTTCCATCTGCTCAAATTCGGCAATATTTCTAACTTCACCCGGCGGCGGGTCAGTAGCGACATATCCTTTACCGACAGTATAAAAAAGTGCCTTCTCCTCGGGAGACATATGGTGGGTAAGGCGTTTTTGTTTTTTAACAGAGGTATTCTGACTTTGCACAGAATTTCCGGTAATTAACAAAATTCCGGTAATTAAAACCAAAAAGAGTAATGATTTTTTCATCTTGTCCGATTTATAAAAAAGATTTTATACTTAATTACTGACTATTCAAACACTCTAAAAGTTGCTTGGGTGTACGACAAATTGCTTTAAATTCAAGTTTTTCCTTTTAATGTTTGCCACTATTCCCAACGCGGACAAGCCACAACCAAAAAGGATTGCTTAATTTTTTCTAAAACTAAGAAAAGGGGGATATGAAATTTATGAAATGCCTGTTCTGCCAAACTAATTAACAGCCACAGATTAAAGATTTTAAAATCAGTGAATCTGTGGCAATTGATTTAGTGAATACGAATTAATATTTTGTTAAAAAATGATATTTTGGTTGCCGGTTCTTTTAATTATTTATCTTTGCATCAAAAAATTGATAATTATGACTGCAAATATTCTTATCGGAATGATTGGCTGGCCACAGATAGTTTTGATTGTCGTGGTTGTTCTGTTGCTTTTCGGAGGCAAAAAAATTCCCGAAATGATGCGTGGTATGGGTAAAGGAATCAGGGAATTCAAGGACGGACTTAATCCTGACGAGGCTGAAAACCGGGAAAGTAAAACTCCCGAAAAAAAAGCATAAGCCTGTTTTGAGACATAAATCATTCGTATAGTATCCTGCTTTTTAACTCTTTCTGATGTTCGAAGGAGTTCTTACCGCTGTATATACCGTTTTTTTTTTAATTTTATTATTAACTTTCGGTTGTTAATGGTTTTGTCAATGCGATGAAGCGGATGATATTTTAATTCCGTAAATTTGCAACGAATATGTATAACATTCGTAAGATTTTTCAGTTATTTAATGTAAAGAGTTTTGAAGATGAGAATAAGAAGTATTTTTCCTTTCGTTTTACTAATCGGAATATTTGTCTATTCCGGCACTTTTGCCTGTATTCCTGAAAACGATTCGACCAAAGTAACTGATACAATAACAAAGGAGAAAGTTATTATTTCACCTTCGGACTCAATTATCCCTGACGCAAATTCTTTTGTTGACGGTTCAGATAATCAAACTATCCTCGCAATGCTCGACAGCCTTGTAACTATGACATTTTTTACCGATACGGTTTTCACGACTGATACATCGTCACTGAATGTTTATAATTTTCCGGCAGACTCTGTCCCTTATTACCCCGACTCCGTTATTCAGGCAAGACTTGAAGAGCTAAATAAAACCACTCCTTTTGAAATTGCATTTAACAGACAAATAAGAAGTTATATAAATACTTACACGATAAAAAAGCGTGAGCTGGCATCAACGGTTTTGGGTTTATCCGAAGTATATTTCCCGATATTTGAGGAATATCTTGATAAATATAATATGCCGCTTGAGCTGAAATATCTTGCCGTTGTGGAATCGGCACTTAATCCGAGGGCAAATTCCAGAGCGGGGGCAAAGGGATTGTGGCAGTTTATGTACAGGACAGGCAAAATGTACGGACTGAAAGCAACTTCGCTTGTTGACGACAGATTTGACCCTTACAAATCTACCGATGCCGCCTGCCGCCATCTTACCGATTTATATAAAATATACGGTAACTGGTCGCTTGCACTTGCAGCCTATAATTCGGGAGCCGGAAATGTAAACAAGGCCATCAGACGTGCCGGAGGAGTTAAGAGCTATTGGGCTGTGTGGCCATTCCTGCCAAGGGAGACACGAGGTTATGTGCCGGCTTTCATTGCAGTAATGTATTTTATGAACTATCCTGCCGAACACAATCTCTATCCTGTTGCTCCGAAATTGTTATTTGCCGAAACGGATACCGTTATCGTTAAGGATGTTCTTTCATTCGACCAGATATCGGAATTACTCGGTATCCCTATGGATGACCTGAAATTTCTAAATCCGACCTTTAAAACCGGAATAATACCGGCAACAAAGGATAAAACTTTTGTTTTGACGATTCCCCAGAGATATATTGCAACATGGATTGATCACGAAAAGGAGATTTATGCCTATAAAACAAAAAAAGGTATCGAACGGGATAAACTACTCGCAGAAATTAAAAAGGCGAAAGAGAGGAATATTCACATCGTCAGGTCGGGCGAAAGTCTCGGGCTGATAGCTCACAAATATCGTTGTTCGGTCAGAAATCTCAAAAGCTGGAACGGTTTGCGGGGCAACACAATCTATCCCGGACAAAAGCTCGTTGTCTATGCGCCGGGATATTCGGGAAGAAGAACCTCTCTGGCATCCAAATCCACTACTTCAAAACCGGTTAATACAAGCGGCAGAAAGAAAGATTACCACATTGTGAAAAGCGGTGAAAATCTTGGATTGATTGCAAAAAAATACAAATGCGGCATTTCCGATTTGAAGAAATGGAATAACCTGAAAAGCAACACAATACGCCCAAAACAGAAACTCGTTGTTTACGCACCGGCAGAAAAGAAAAGCAGCTCTGCAAAATCAACGGCAACCGGAAACAGCGACGGGAAATATGTTTATCATACGGTTCGCAAGGGAGATACATTGTGGGATATTGCAAAACTCTATGACGGTGTTACCGTTGACCAGATTAAGAAACTGAACCATATCAGAAACACGAAAAGACTGAAACCGGGTCAGAAAATTAAGGTTTCACAAAAAGGGTAGTTTTAAAATCACAGTTTTTGTGATTTATCCATACGGACAAGTCTTGTGGTCTTAATATTGCAACCTTTGATTTTTACTTTCCTGCAACAATCCTCAACCCCTTATGAATAATCTCAAATTCAAATGGCGAATGCCCAAGCGACTCTCCGTCAACTTCAAGATTAATGGAAGGTTCTGATTCAACGGTTATTGACTTTCCCCTGAAGGTCTGAACCTTCTTGTGATTTACAAAGGAGCCGTCATAAAGATTTTTCACCTCCTTAAGAACAGTGAACTTCCCGATTTTTTTAACAAGCGTTATATCAAAAAGCCCGTCATCGGGAATGGCCTGCGGAAGCTGCTTCATTCCTCCGCCGTTATATTTCCCGATTCCGACGCTGAGACTGAATGTTTTGCATTTGCACACTTCATCCTTATCCTTAATTTTTATCACCGTATCGGAATATTTATAAAAGAGCAGGCTCGAAATAAGATTCTTCAGATATGTCAGTGTACCTCCTTTTCCGTGCTCTTTGTCTTTGTTTGTCTTAGCAGCAACTATTGCGTCATAGCCCATTCCAGCAACATTAATAAAATATCTCCTTTTCAGAGTTGATGAGGAGTAAAAACTCACTTTTCCCACATCCTGGATAAAAATATTTCCATCCCTTATCAGCTTAACCGCCTTTTTATACTTAAACGGGATGTCAAAAGTCCTGCACCAGTCATTTCCGGTTCCCACCGGAATCATACCAAGCAATAATTCATCAACAGGAACATTTTTTTGTATAAAAAATCCGTTAACAACCTCATTTAAAGTTCCGTCACCGCCGACAACCATAAATTTACGGTAACCCTTTTTTATAAATTTTGTCGTCAGGGCAACTGCGTGCTCCTTGCGTTTAGTCAGAACAAATTCAAACTTAATTCCCGATTTATACAGAAGGTCGTATATCTTGCCCCAGTCTTTCTCTCCCTTGCCGGTACCTGCATGCGGATTGACAATTGCCATCCATTTCTCTTTGGATTTTAAAGGTTGGTTTGCCATAATAAAGTTGTAAAAAGGAACAAAGGTAATGAATTTTTATTTCTGCCTTTCAGCATTATTTATATTGAGAATGATCAGGTTTGTTAATGAGTGAATGTTTAAATGAGTGAATGATTTAATACAAGAATAAAATAAAAAATAAATAAAAATAGCATTTACCCATAAATAACAGCAGAACCATAAAATGTAATGTAAGAAAATAAACTACATTTGCAGTCGAACCATGATTAGCAGGTATTAAATATGAAAAGCATAGACAAGATAGATTTTGTTTCGCAGACAGAGCCGGGAAATAAGACAACAAGAAGGTTTTCAGTAGTAATACCGACCTGGAACAACCTGCCTTATCTTAAAACCTGCATTAGCAGTCTTAAAAAGAACGGCAGATACGAACATCAGTTAATTATCCATATCAACGACGGTTCTGACGGGACTTTGGAGTGGGTAAAGGAAAACGGTTTTGATTTCACGCACTCGGATGACAATACCGGCGTTTGCTTTGCTTTTAACGCTGCCGCCTCACTTGCAACTTCAGATTATCTGTGCCTTATTGATGATGACAATTATCTGCTTCCGGACTGGGATTTTTACCTTTTTGAAGAAATTGAAAAGATAGGTCATCCCTATTTTGCATTGTCTGCTACAAAAATCGAAAATAAAAAGACCTTTAACCCCTGCGTAATTGCTCCATTTGATTATGGTAACGATCTGAAAAGTTTCGATGAGAAAAGACTCCTTGAGACCTATAAGAATCTTAAGTTTCAGGATTGGAACGGGAGTAGCTGGTATCCGATGGTGATACATAAAAATATCTGGAATCTTGTGGGTGGGATGAGTGTGGAATATACTCCGGGAATGTACTCCGACCCCGATTTTATGATGAAATTGTGGATGGCAGGAGTAAGATATTTCAAAGGAGTAAACAACAGCAGGTCATATCACTTTATGTCGAGAAGCGTAAGGCGAATTAAAAAGAACAACGGTAAAAAGCAGTTTCTGAAAAAATGGAAAATGAGCAACTCCACATTCCGTGATTTTTATCTGAGGATGGATTCCGAATTCAAAGGATACCTTGAAGAACCTGAAATGAGTTTCGGGCTTAAAATGAGATTGTTAAAGGATAAAATAAGATTATTGCTGCCATAAACTTACGGGTGGAGGGATAACCCTTTATCTGTTTATTCCGATTTCCTTTGTTTTTCAGTTAACTTTTCATTATTTGTTTCCGATGTCACAAAAAAACAAGAATGTACTTTCGTAAATAACCTTGTTGCTCCCTGTCCAACAGATATGAAAACCTTTATTTTTATTTCATCCCTTGAGATTCGCATCACAGAATTCCTTAACTTTGCTCCAAAAAACATATTGTAAATGCGATATATTTCATTTCTTCTTTTACTCTGTTCCTTATTCATTTTTCAAACCGGCTTTTCACAAGAAACGAAAGCTGATAAAAAACTTCGCAGGAAGACTGAACGAAAAGCACGCGACAAATATCTCAGCTCAGGGTTCGGTGTAACGAAAATGAGTGCAAAGGATAAGGCTACTTCGCCCCTGCTCTATTCCGGGCCTGCGGGTTTTGCAAACCTGGAATACCTGATCCATTCGGAAAAGCTGATCAAGACCTTCGATCTGTCGGCTGGTGGCGGAACACTGAAAACCGACAAAGACAATCATCATAATCTCACAAGAGGTTATGCAACAGGAATTTACTTCAACTTCCGATTTCTTTACCTGATAAAAATAGTGAAATTTGCAAAAGACAAAGTAACCTGGTATATCGGGCCGGGACTGGATTTAACTAACTATTCACGCATAAACTTTAAATATGGAAATTCGGCATACAACTACGAATACATGCTTGATATAGGAATCGCTTCGAGGATTGAGTTTCCTTTCGGGCATCAAAGTAAGGAGTGTAAATTTCTCGGAATGAAATTCCGCAGACGCTACAGACAATACCGGCTCAGCTGGCAGCTTTATATGCCTGTGGCCGGTTCAATCTTTCGTCCGGGATATGTTTCAATCACAAACTTTAGCGCTCCCGAAGAATCCGTATTCAATTCAACAATTTTGCAGACAGGAGTATTTAAGTATTTTGAACTTTCATCCAATATTGAGCTTTTTTACATTCTTCATAACGGCAATATGCTTAAACTCTCGTATCTGTGGGAATATTACCGGTTTAATCCGGGATTTAATAAGGTTCAGGGTGCTTTAAACGGGATTTATTTTTCGTTTGTTTTTAAATTTAATAGTGTGGCAAAATGAAAATAAGTGGGAGATTTTGGCGGGATTTTCGATGGCAATCCCGATAACTATCGGGAGAAAATCGTGACAAAACCTAAAAAGCAGAAATACAACAAATTACAAAGTTTCAAACAGATGAAAAAAATTATATCAATATTAGTGACAATAATCTTTCTTCTTTCATCCTGCGAAAAGGTATTGATTGAGAAGGATCCGGCGGTAACTCCGACAGCGAATTTTGAAGCTCTCTGGCAAACGGCCGATGAGAAGTATTCCTTTTTTGAATATAAGGGTATTGACTGGAATGAAATCTATTCGGCATACAGACCGCAGATAGACGATAATATGACCGGCGAACAGCTTTTCGATGTGCTCGGCTCAATGCTAAACGAACTTAAAGACGGCCATGTAAACCTGACATCACCATTCAACATTTCGAGATATTCATTCAATTATCCAAATCCGGAAAATTTCAACTACCGCTTGTTAAAAGATAATTACATCGGGTGGGATTACAATATTACCGGACCATTGGTAAACGCTTTTATAGAAAGAGACGGACACAGCATAGGATATATTTATTACGGTTCATTCTCAAACAATGTCAGTTCCTATCATATTGATTATGTCATAAACCGATTCCGGAATAGTGACGGGATAATACTTGATATGCGCAGCAACGGCGGAGGCTCGGTGAGCAATATCCGGACAATTGCAGGCAGATTTACAAACGTAAGACGCTTTGTTTACACATCGGCACTGAAAGATGGTCCGGAACATAACGACTTCGGTGAGCCTTCAAAAGTTTATCTTGATCCGCGCGGCAGCAAACAATACACAGGTAAAGTTATGTTCCTGACAAACAGAGGCTCATTCAGCGCAACATCATTTTTCAGTGTTATTATGAAAGCACTTCCAAATGTAACACAAATAGGGGATACAACAGGTGGCGGACTTGGTGCCCCGACAGGTTTTGAGCTACCCAACGGCTGGGCTTACCGCTTCTCATGCTCACAAACACTTACACCTGCCGGTGAGAATTTTGAAAATGGCGTTCCGCCCGACATAACTGTCTGGATGAACCCTGAACACGAATTACAGGGTATTGACGATATTATGGAGAGGGCTATTGAGGAAATTTTAAAATAGAGATT
>CAYOZZ010000065.1:0-13137 GCA_964408535.1 uncultured Bacteroidales bacterium
AATTTTATACTACCTATATCTTCATTTTTTGATAGTAAATCAAAGTCAGAAACTACTTTTGTAACAATGTGTTTGTCATTTGAATATATACCATATTCAAAGTTGTGGAGAAGACCTCCATTCGTTAAATTTGATGATGTAATAATAACTTCTTTATCATCAAATAGATACACTTTTGCATGTAATTGAGAAAAGTTTTTTACAATTCCTTTATTACGAAGGATTTTTTCAATTCCATCAATATCAACCGAACCAGAATAAAGATACATTAATTTAAATGATGTAATTAATTCAAAAGAGGAATTATTTTGTTTTGCATCTAATATTTCATCACAAATATTTTTTTTAACAAAAGGAGAAGTAATTTTAATGGTTCTTTTTGAATTTGCAATTAGTTCAAGAAATCTGTCTTTCCAAGGGGTTGTAATTATTTCCATCTATCAAGAAGTTCTTTAATTTATACATTTAAAGTGTCCGAAGAGTACTGCCCCGCCCCCTGCAAAAGGCTCAATATAAGTGAACTCCGTATATTTGTATTTATCCGGAATAACACTATTTATCTGGGATAATAATTGAGTTTTCCCTCCTGCCCATTTTATAAATGGTTTTGCTCTGTTCATATTTAGCTTAAATTTGTTTAAAATCCCAAATCGGCGATAATATCATCAATTCTTTTTTCCAGCAAAGCATTCACCTCTTCAAACTTTTCTTTACTTTCAAGTCCGGCTTTAACACTGAAATAGAATTTTATTTTCGGCTCGGTACCCGAAGGTCTTACCGAAATTTTGCTTCCGTCTTTCAGGAAAAACTGCAAAACGTTTGATTTTGGGAGGTCAATATTACTCTCTTTGCCTGAAATCTTATCAATTTCCTTACTGATAAGATAATCCTTTATCAAAACCACATCCGAGCCGTTTATCTGTTTCGGAGGATTGGCTCTGTACTCTTCCATCATCTTTTGTATTTCTTCGGCACCGGCTTTTCCTTTTCTGACGATTGAAATGAGTCTTTCCTTGTAAAATCCGAATTCAACATAAATATCGGGAAGCAGGTCGTAAAGTGTTTTACCCTCGTCGGCAGCCCAGGCAGCGGTTTCGGCAATCATACAGCAGGATATTACCGCATCCTTATCCCTTACAAAGTCACCCACAAGGTAACCGTAGCTCTCCTCTCCTCCACCTATGAATGTTTGCTTACCTTCGAGCAACCTCAGAATTTCGGCAATATATTTGAAACCTGTCAGAGTATCGTAGGTTTTAATTCCGTTTTTATCGGCAATATCCTTCAGAATTTCGGAAGTTACGATAGTTTTTACAATGTATTCGTTTCCGGTAACCTTTCCTTTCTCTTTCCATTTTTTCAGCAGGTAATTGATTAGCAGTGTTGCCGTTTGGTTACCGTTAAGAAGAACAAACTCACCCTTGTTGTTTCTGACGGCTATTCCTACACGGTCGGTATCGGGATCGGTAGCCATAACGAGTGCGGCGTCCACTTCACGTGCCTTTTCAAGTGCCATTGCAAGAGCGGCAGGTTCTTCGGGATTCGGTGACTTTACGGTCGGGAAATTACCGTCAGGTATATCCTGTTCGGGAACGTTGAAAATGTTCTCAAAACCGAATGCTTTAAGGCTTTCGGGAACGAGTTTTACACCGGCTCCGTGAATGGGAGTGTAAACAATCTTCATATCTTTCTGCCTTGCAATTATTTCGGGCGACAATGACAGGCCTTTTATCTTCTCAACATAAACCTTGTCAACTTCTTCCCCGATTATCTCAATGAGGTCGTCATTTCTGTCGAATTTAACATCATTAATATTCCTTATCTTTTTAACCTCCTCAATGACGTTTTTATCGTGAGGAGCAACCAACTGACCGCCGTCTTCCCAGTATGCTTTATAGCCGTTATATTCCGGCGGATTGTGCGATGCCGTAATCACAACTCCTGCCTGACAGCCGAGATGGCGAATGGCAAACGACAATTCGGGAGTAGGCCTGAGTTCGTCGAACATAAAGACTTTTATTCCGTTTGCCGACATAACGCTTGCAGTTGTATCGGCAAAAAATGTGTTGTTATTCCTTGAGTCCGTCGCTATTGCGATACTTATGGTTTTATTGTTTGGGAACATCTTTTTCAGATAGTTGGCAAGACCCTGTGTAGCCATCCCGACAGTATATTTGTTCATTCTGTTTGTACCGACACCCATAATGCCTCTCAATCCGCCTGTCCCGAATTCAAGGTCTTTATAAAAAGCTTCAGTCAGTCCTTCGGGATCGTTTTCAATCATATTTCTTATTTCGGCTTTCGTCTCCTCGTCATAATTGCCGTCGAGCCATATCTTAGCCCTGTTCAGGATTTCATTATCTATTTTGTAATTTCCCATATTTCAAGTTTTTTAACGGTTTCTTTGTTGAAAATTAAATGCTTGACAAAAGTATTTAAAATTTGAGCATTGTAAACCAATATCATAATAAAATTTGCAACCGATGCACCAAAACACCGGATTTTGGGTTTTAAGATAACTTATAATAGTATTGATAAACATCTCCTGAGACCTTCCCTCCAGTCGGGGATATCAATTCCGTACCGGGATTTTATCTTCGATTTATCCAGCACACTGTATGCCGGGCGCTTTGCGGGCAAAGGATACTGCTCTGTGGAAATGGGATTAACTTTACATTTCAATCCGCTTTGTTGCACAATCTCTTTTGCAAAATCGTACCAGCTTGCTATTCCTTCATTAGAAAAGTGGAGAATTTCAGTTCCTTGGTTTATTTTTGTTAATTCGGGTAAAAGCCGTAGAATTGTTTCCGCGAGGTCTGTTGCATAAGTAGGTGTTCCGATCTGGTCGTTTACAACATTTATTTCCTGCCTCTCTTCAGCAAGCCTCAGAATGGTTTTAACAAAGTTATGCCCAAACTCCGAATATAGCCAGGATGTACGGAATATAACAGCACGTTTTGAGTTTTTTACGACTTCCTGTTCGCCGTCTGCTTTTGTTTTGGCATAAACGCTTTCGGGGACAGCCTTGTCCTCCTCCGTATAGGGCGTTTTCCGGTCACCTCCGAAAATAAAATCCGTTGAGATATGGATTAAAAGAATATTATTCTCAGAGGCGGCTTTTGCAAGATATCCGGGAGCAGTGGTATTTAAAAGATGGGCTTTTTCAGTATCTTCCTCTGCTTTGTCAACGGCTGTATATGCAGCGCAGTTTATAATCACCTCCGGATTTGTATCAGATATAAATTTGCGGATATCATCGGCTTTAGTAATATCAAGCTCTTCGACATCAGTATAGATAAACCGATAATCAGGAAATTCCGGAGCGAGTTTTTTTATTGACAATCCGAGTTGTCCTTTGCTGCCTGTTATCAGAACTTTCATCTGTTTATTATTTTCCTGAAATAATCAATTGTTTTTGCGAGACCTGTTTCCAGATTTATCGAGGGTTCCCAGCCCAGTTCTTTTTTGGCAAGAGAGATATCGGGTTGCCGTTGAAGGGGGTCATCCTCAGGTAAAGGTTTGAAAATGAGTTTTGATTCGGAGTCTGTCATTTCAATAACGAGTTCGGCAAGTTGCTTAATGGTAAACTCATCAGGATTACCGACATTAACAGGCCCGGTAAACGAATCGGGAGTGTTCATAAGCCGGATCATTCCTTCAAGCAGGTCATCAACATAACAGAAACTTCTTGTCTGCGAGCCGTCACCGTAAATAGTTATATCTTCATTTTTAAGAGCCTGAACGATAAAGTTTGAAATAACCCTGCCGTCATTCGGATGCATTCTCGGACCGTAAGTGTTAAAAATTCTCATCACTTTTATTCTTACGTCGTTTTGACGGTAATAGCTGAAAAACAGCGATTCCGCACATCGCTTTCCCTCATCATAACAGGAACGTATCCCTATTGGATTTACGTGACCCCAGTAATCTTCCTTTTGCGGATGTACTTTCGGGTCTCCGTAAACTTCACTTGTGGAAGCCTGTAAAACTTTCGCCTTAACCCTTTTGGCAAGTCCCAGCATATTGATTGCCCCCATAACAGACGTTTTTATAGTCTTAATGGCGTTATACTGGTAATGCACCGGTGATGCCGGGCAAGCAAGATTGTAAATCTCGTCAACCTCAATAAAGAATGGCATTGTAACATCGTGACGGATTACCTCAAAAAACGGATTATCCATCAGATGAACTATATTATCCTTACTGCCTGTGAAATAGTTGTCAAGACTGATGACCTCATTACCTTCATTCAAAAGCCTTTCGCAGAGATGTGACCCGAGAAAGCCTGCTCCTCCGGTGACTAATATTCTTTTTTTCATATTATTCTTGCTCAATGAGTTTCGCTTTACTTTCAGATAATTTGATTTTAATATAATCCTTTAATTCTTTAAAGGTCATATTTTGTGTCTCATTACTGATTTTAATGCGTATTTCACGCATCATTTTCACAGCATCAAAAGTTTTTTCATTTTTAATTGTCTTCTTCATACCTTATTAAATCTTTTGGACTTCTTATTTCAAGCATTGCATATCCAAGCCTAAGATTAACGGAATTGTATCCATTTATTCGTTCAAGGTTTACAATATGTTTAAAATTCCAGCTTGCTAAGACATCCACTTTATTTATAGTTGCAAGAGCAATATGTCTGCAATCTTCTATACTTGATTTACCAACCACCTTTTCTTCAATGTATGTATTGGCAAGTGTTATTACTTCCTCATTAAGTTTTACCCTTAAGAATTTTTTACTTGGATATTTTAATAATAATTCTCTAACATAAGATGGTGCAAGAAGTAATTCAATATCCAGTAAATCAGAAACTACAAAAATAATTTCATCATTCTCAAACCTTTCAAAGAGTTTCATAGTATCCTCTCTGAATTCGTCGTCAAAATACCCGCCGACAATTGAAGTATCAATATATATTTTTTGCTTCATTGATATTCACAAAAGTAATAAAAAAATAAAAGCAAATAACCTATTGTAATAAAAGCTAAAAAGCATTTATCACAAAATAATATCCCATAATTAGCGAAATAGCGAGTTTCATAAGTGTTCCGGCAAGGAAACCGAGGAAAGAGCCCAGACCGGCTTTTAATGCATCATTGCCTTTGGCACCGTTTATAAGTTCCCCTGTTACGGCACCGAGAAATGGCCCCACAATCAATCCAGCCGGAGGAAATAAAAAAATTCCGGCTATTACCCCTACTCCTGCCCCCCAAACACCTGCTTTCGTACCTCCGAACTTTTTTGTTCCCCACATCGGTACAACATAATCAAGTAAAGTCACTCCTGCCGTAACCAAAGCCCAAATAACAATAAACCTTGTGCTGAATGGCGGTTCGGAAGTAAATTGCAATAGCAGGAGAGCAATCCAGCTAAATATCTGACCTGGTAATACCGGCAAGATACAACCGATTATTCCGACAAGAACCAGAACAGAACCTATAATAATTAATATGATATCAAGAGTCATCAATATTCAACTTTTGAGTCGAGTTTAATCCATTGTTGAAAAACACCGGATGCTTCATCTTTCATTATCTGTTCTGTGGGTATTTTTCGATCGTAAACCGGCAGTTTCAGTTCTTCGTAAATAAATGAATCGTCGAAACCGGCATTGGAGGCATCTTCTCTCCCGGCTGCGAAATATAACTTTGCAGGACGAGCCCAGTAAATAGCTCCGAGGCACATGGGGCAGGGTTCGCAACTGGAATAAATCTCACAACCATCCAGTTGAAATGATCCGAGATATTCGCAAGCTTCACGTATCGCGTTAATTTCGGCATGAGCAGTAGGGTCATTATGCGAAGTAACGGTGTTCATTCCTTTACCGATTATCTTTCCGTCTTTTACAACCACAGCACCGAAAGGTCCCCCGTTTTTAAGTTTCAGATTTTCTTTCGCAAGCCCTATGGCTTCTCTCATAAATCTATTTTTGTCATTTTCCATCATCAAATCAATTTGTATAAAACAGTAGCACAAATTTACCACTTTCCTCTTTTCGTAGGCCAATTAATTGCTTCTTCTAAAATATTTAAATATTCGGCTCTTGATATAGTAACGGCACCAAGGCTTTTAAGGTGGTTCGTTTCTATCTGTGCATCAATAAACCTGAAATTCCACCCTTTTATTTTTTCAATAAGATTGTACAAAGCCACTTTTGAAGCATCTCTTTCGAGGTGAAACATTGATTCGCCGAAAAAAGCTTTTCCCAGCGAAACGCCGTATAACCCACCAACAAGTTTTCCGTCACGGTACGTTTCAACCGAGTGTGCAAAACCGGTTCTGTGTAAATCAATGTATGCTTTTTTCATCTCGTCCGTTATCCAGGTTCCCTCTTCCCCGTTTCTCGGGATTTTTGCACAATAGTCAATTACATTTCCGAAATCAGTATCATATTTAATCTCGAAATTACCGTTTCGGAGTGTCTGTCTTAAGCTTTTTGAAACTTTGAAATTTTCAGGATAAAGAATTAATCTCGGATCGGGCGACCACCACATAATCGGGTCACCGTCAGAATACCAGGGGAATATGCCGTTTGCATAAGCAAGTACAAGTCTTTCGGGTCTCAGGTCACCACCGACGGCAAGCAGACCATGGTCATCCGCCAGGTTTGGATCGGGGAAAATGATTTCCGTATTTAGAGCATAAACCGGCATAGACTAAAATATAAAATTACAAAAATCAATATATGATATTTTGACTTCAAACCTCTCCTTCCTGATTATCCCTGTAGTGGTATTTGATGTTGATATTATCCGGGTCTTTTCCGTTCATCCTTGTTTTTCTGTAATACTCTTCAAATGCTGCCTGCTTTTTCTCAAATTCATCCTCATCGTCTTCTTCATCCTCCCAGTCATATTTTTTCTTTTGCGGACCTTCTTTTCTGAAATAAAATGCAAGTACCATACCAACAATTAACCCCCACAAATGCGATTCCCACGAAATGTTTTTTTCGGGGAACATCTCGGGGAATATTCCCCAAACCATACTGCCATACAGGAATGTGACAAACATCGTTATTGCCATCAATCTTATGTCCCGCCTGAAAATTCCGCTGAAAAACAGGAATGAAGCAAGTCCGTAAACAATACCGGATGCACCGATATGATATGCTTCTCTTGCACCCAGCCAGACACTTATACCGGTCAATAAATAGATGAGCACAAATGTTTTGTATGCAATTTCGCGGTAAAAATAAAACAGACAAGCACCAAGAATAAACAACGGAACCGAATTTGCAAAAAGATGGCTCAGGTTTGCATGAATCAGCGGTCCTGTTATAATTCCGGTCAGGCCTTTTGCCGTAAGCGGGTATATCCCGAGAAATCCGAGATCAATGCCTGATAACCATTCACCAAGCCATATTATCCATATCGCAATCAGAAACAGACCCGGAGGATAGAGACTTTGCAGAAGATGTTTTTTTTCCTGTTCCATTGAAACCCTCTTATCAAAAGTTATTCCGCTACGAAGATAATGATATTTTGGCAGGATTCAGTGTGGGTTTATGTTTAAGTTTATGAAGCAGTTATGGTTTCCGGGTTATGTTTGTGGTTGGGGCGTATCTAACCTTGACCTTTATCCCATACCGGCTTTTTGTGCCGAACATCCGGCTTCCACCTGTATTATTCTGAAAATGATTCGTTCGTAATACTATTTTTTTCTACTTTTGGCGCATAAATTATATGTTATGAAACCGTTTGCAGGATCAATACAATCAAAACTTCCCAGGCAGGAAACTTCAATATTTGCAATAATGTCGGGGCTTGCAACCGAACACAATGCCATTAATCTTTCGCAGGGCTTCCCCGATTTTGAAGTCTCGCCAAAGCTTATTAGTCTTGTGAGTAAATATATGAAAAAGGGTTTTAACCAGTATGCCCCGATGCAGGGAGTACCTGCCCTTCGTGAACAGATTGCTCTGAAAACAGAGGCTATTTACGGAATCAAATACGACCCTGTAACCGAAATAAATATTACGGCAGGTGCCACACAGGCTATTTATTCCATTATCTCGGCATTTGTCAAAGAAAACGATGAGGTCATCATTTTTGAACCTGCTTATGACTCCTATGCCCCGGCAGTCAAGCTTAACGGAGGAATGGTAAAGTATGCAAAACTGAGAATGCCTGATTTTGCAATTGACTGGAATGAGGTGAAAAGATTGATTTCGCATAATACTAAGATGATTATCATTAATACTCCGCATAACCCTACGGGAAGTGTACTCGGAAAAGAAGACCTGAACGAGTTGTATAAGCTTACAAAGGATACCGATATAATTATTTTGAGTGATGAAGTTTATGAACATCTTATATTCGACGGTATTCGTCACGAGAGCGTCTGTTATTATCCCGGGCTTGCAAGCAGGACTTTGGTTGTAGGCTCCTTCGGCAAGACTTTTCACGCAACAGGCTGGAAAACAGGTTTTGTGCTTGCACCTTCCAATCTTATGGAAGAATTCAGGAAAGCTCATCAGTTTACCGTTTTTGCTTCAAATACTCCGGTTCAGTATGCTATTGCGGAGTTTTTAAAAGATAAAGAAAACTATGTTCATCTGAACGACTTTTATCAAAAGAAAAGAGATTATTTTGTTAATGCTATAAAAGGCTCTCGGTTCGGGATTGTACCCTGCCACGGTACATATTTTCAACTTCTTGATTACAGCAGTATAAGCGATGAACCGGAAACTGAATTTGCAATACGTCTGACTAAGGAATTTAAACTTGCATCAATACCGGTTTCCGCATTTTATCATAGTCATGATGATAACAAAGTTTTACGCTTTTGCTTTGCTAAGAAAGAGGAGACCCTTGATAAAGCAGCGGAGATTTTGAATAAAATTTAGTTTTTCCTTTTGAATAAAGAAATAAAAGCTTGTTTTTGTCTCTCCATATAAAGACAAAAATAAGGAAATCAATATATTACAACATTATAGATATATGACTATAACCCTTGTACAATCCGATATTTTTTGGGAGAATAAGGATGCCAATCTCGAAAACTTTTCAGCAAAGTTAGACCGAATCGGCAATAATCCCGATTTAATAATTCTGCCCGAGATGTTTGCAACAGGCTTTACTATGAACGCAAAAAAGTTTGCGGAAAAAGAGAATGGAAAGACAGTATCCTGGCTGAAGAATGAAGCCGAAAAAAGAAATTGTGTTGTAACCGGAAGTGTATTGATTGAAGATGATGGAAGATACTTCAACCGGATGTTCTGGATGAAACCCGATGGCAGTTATGAAACCTATGACAAACGCCATCTTTTCAGGATGGGTAAAGAGCACCTTATAATGTCGCAGGGAATAAACAGGAAAATTGTGGAACTGAACGGCTGGAAAATTAACCTGCAAATATGCTATGACCTGCGATTTCCGGTTTGGAGTAAAAACAGATATCGTAACGGCGAATACGAATACGATATGTTGATATATGTAGCCAACTGGCCGGAGGTTCGCAAAGAGGCTTATTTGTCGCTGATACCTGCCCGTGCCATTGAAAATCAGAGCTATGTAATTTGGGTTAACCGGACTGGAAATGACGGCAATAATATTTTTCATTCCGGTGACTCAATGGTTTCTGACCCTTACGGAAAAATTGTTGCACAGGCTGACCCGGGCAAAGACCAGCTTATGAATGTTACCCTTTCAAAGCAAATACAGGAGGATTTCAGAAAGAAATTTACCGTCGGAATGGACTGGGATAATTTCAGAATTGACCGTTAATGTTCAGATTGATGAGACTTGTGTGGATTATAATCTACTTCTGTTATTTTTCAAGTCAGACAAAAGAATTTAGTGTATTTTTGCCGCCGTTTAAATCAATTATCGGATATGGCGTCAAACCATAAAATATGGTACGCGGTTTATATAAAATCACGAAATGAAAAAAGGGCTTATGAAGGTTTAATATCTTCGGGCGTTGACGCGTATTTGCCTCTTGTTAAAACACTTAAGCAGTGGAGTGACCGTAAGAAATGGATTGAAGAGCCGTTGTTTCGTTCCTATCTGTTTGTTCGGATTGATAAGTCGGAATACTTAAAGGTGTTGAAAACCGACGGGGTTGTAAAGTTCATTACTTTTGAAGGAAAGGCTGTTCCGGTTCCTCCGAATCAAATACAGGCCATTAAACAATTTGTGAATGACGGGGAGGAGAAGTTTGATGATATGCAAAGTTTTGAACAGGGTGATGAGGTGGAAGTTGTCAGAGGTGCAATGAGCGGACTGCGTGGAAGGCTTATCTCCGTTAATAATAAACAAAAAGTGAAAATTGAAATAGAGGCGATTGCACAGTCAATATATTTGTCAATTCCAAAGTCATTTTTAAAAAAAGTATAAAAAAAATTTGTATTTTATAAAAAATGAGTAATTTTGCTACTCATTATTATTAATAATGCTTGATACATTAATAACATCAAAGACCAGAATAAAGCTTTTGCTAAAGTTTTTCCTGAATAGCAATTCAAGGTCATACCTGCGTAATCTTGAAAGCGAGTTTGGTGAATCGACAAATTCTATACGTCTGGAACTGAATAAGTTTGAAGAGGCCGGATTACTTACTTCGGAATATGACGGTAATAAAAAGTATTTCCGCGCAAATACAAAACATCCGCTTTTTTCGGATATTCATAACATTTTATTAAAACAGATTGGTTTTGACAAGATAATCGAGACTGTAATTCGGAAACTTGGTAATCTTGACAGGGTTTATGTTTCGGGTGATTTTGCAAAAGGGAAAAACAACACTATTATTGACCTTATTTTTGTCAGTGAAGACCTGAATCGTGAGTATTTGTTGAAGTTGATTGGAAAGGCGGAAGATGTTATTAAGCGGAAGATCAGGTATTTGGTTTTTAATAAAGATGAATTTGATGTTTTTGTAAAAGATATTGATAAATCGGAGCTACTTTTGCTCTGGAAAAGTGAAGATTTGTAGAGAAACAGGCTTAGTGCGCTGTTTTTGTAAGTGATTGTTTATCAGCCTTGTCCTTCACAATACTGTGACTGACGGGGCGAAGCTGTGCCAGGAGATGATAACCGATAAAAAAATAAAAGAGTTGGGAAAAAGGCTTAAGTCCGGATTTCCACAAATAGCCTTTGCTCTCATTTTTGGTTCGGCAGTGACCGGAAAATTTTCGGATAGTTCGGATATAGATGTTGCTGTATTTCTCAAACCTGAAAAACGGTCACCTGAATTGATTGCCGGAATTATCGGCGTTACGGAGGAAGTAATTTCAGGATATTCCTGCGATCTGTTAATTTTAAATAATGCAGGTGAATTAATAGCTATGGAAGCGCTTAAAGGGAAAATTATTTTTATTCGCGACTCAGCACTTGATGATTATGCAGATTTTTATTCCTTAACCTGCAGATTATATGAAGACCGGCAAGCCTGGATGAAAAAACAACTTAAATACCGTGGTTATGAAGTACAATGGGATAATTAAAAAACAAACTTACATTTTTTAAATCATTTATTGAGGATATCAGAAACAGTTAGACTGTTGGTATATCTGTTAAAACTACTTATCTATGACAAAAGTAAAATCAATTGCCTGTATTGGTGCCGGATATGTCGGCGGACCGACTATGGCAGTGATTGCTCTTAAAAATCCCGGTATCAGGGTAAATGTCGTTGATATTAATAAAGAGAAAATAGCTCTCTGGAATTCGGATAACCTTGACGATCTGCCTGTATATGAGCCTGGACTCAGCGATATCGTGGGACAGATCAGAGGTAAAAATCTTTTCTTCTCTACCGATATTGACCAGGCAATCAGGGATGCCGATATGATTTTCATCTCCGTTAATACACCGACCAAAACTTACGGAATTGGAAAGGGAATGGCTGCCGACCTTAAATATGTCGAGCTGTGTGCGAGGCAAATTGCCGAGGTTGCCACAACTGATAAAATTGTCGTCGAAAAGTCAACCCTGCCGGTCAGGACAGCATCATCCATAAAAAGGATATTTGCTGCCGAGCAAAGAAATCTGAAACTGACAGTCCTGTCGAATCCTGAATTCCTTGCCGAAGGTACTGCAATCAGAGATTTGCTGAATGCCGACCGCGTTCTGATTGGCGGTGAACCGACCGAAGCCGGACAGAATGCAATTGCAGCCCTGTCGGAAATTTATGAAGCCTGGTTACCTAAAGAGAGAATAATAACAACAAATATCTGGTCATCGGAACTTTCAAAACTTACCGCCAATGCTTTTCTGGCACAACGGATATCCTCAATTAATGCTATTTCGGCTTTGTGCGAAAAAACAGGTGCAAATGTTGATGAGGTTGCAAAAGCAATCGGTGCCGACAGCCGGATTGGCTCAAAATTCCTGAAAGCATCGGTCGGGTTTGGAGGCTCCTGCTTTAAAAAGGATATCCTCAATTTAGTATATCTGTGCAGGCATTTCGGTATTGACGAGGCTGCCGACTATTGGGAACAGGTGATAAAAATCAATGATTTTCAGAAGCAGCGCTTTGCCGAAAATATAGTCAATGCACTGTTTAACACAGTCTCGGGTAAGAAAATTGTCTTCTTCGGCTGGGCCTTTAAAAAAGATACTAATGATACCCGTGAGTCGGCTGCAATTGAAATCGCCGATAAATTAATAGAGGAACAGGCAGTAATTCATGTTTATGACCCTAAGGTTAAACACGCAAGAATGATTGAAGACCTGAATTACCTCAATACACGCAGCGAACAGGAAAATGACGTGCATCTCAATTGTGAAACAGACCCTTACAAGGCAGCCGATGGAGCACATGCAATTGCAGTTATCACGGAGTGGGACGAATTTACAGGGTACGACTGGAAAAGAATATACAACAGTATGAAAAAACCTGCTTTCCTTTTCGACGGAAGAAATATTCTTGATCACAATGCATTGAGGGAGATAGGGTTTGAGGTCCGGGCTATCGGAAGATAGGGGAGCATCCGCGAATTGTCATTAAGTAGAGTTTATCCATAAATGACACGAAGAAAAGTTTAACCCACGAATTACACGAATTAACACGAAAAATAAATTAGGGAGAATCCGTGAAATTAGTGGGCATAAAAAAGTGGAATTAGTGGAGACGAAGTGAAAAAACTCCTATACACATACATCATAATTCTGATATTACTGGCA
>CAYOZZ010000066.1:0-1625 GCA_964408535.1 uncultured Bacteroidales bacterium
AGTAAATATGACTTTGTAAACTTTTTTGAGGGCTTGCGGTACTGGATTTTGTACAATTCATATTATAAAACCTTCAGGGAGGGCGTTCAGAATATCTTTAACTTTTTCAGAATCATGAATTCATTTTGGTTCGGAAACAAATCTGATGATATGCCGGATTTGCTTAAAGATATTTTCGGTGAAATTGAAAAAATACTGAACCTTGCATTTGTAAAGGAAATCCTTGAAAAAGGAGATAAGGGAAAACCCGATTTTATTGAAGTCTTTTCAATGGACAGGGATTTCAGAAAGATATTTAAAGATGAAATAGCCGTTATTATTGATATGGTTTATGAGCTTGATGTATTGATATCAATGGCAAAGGCAACCCGGGAATACAATCTCGTTTTCCCGGAATTTATTGAGAGCGACAGCGCTCATGTTGAAATTGACGGACTGCGTCATCTTTTCGTAAAAGATTGTAAACCAAATGATTTCAAGATGACAAACGGCAGTTTTTTTATGTTTCTGACAGGTCCGAATATGGCAGGGAAAACCACTTATCTGAAAGCTGCCGGTGTCGCACTTTTTCTGGCACATCTGGGATTCGGGGTTCCGGCGGAAAATATGAAACTGACAACGTTTGACAACCTCTACAGCAGCATAAACACTACCGACAATATTGACAAAGGTTACAGCTATTTTTACAGCGAAGTCCTTAGGGTCAGAGATGCGGCACTTCTTCTTAAAAAGCACAATCGTTCGTTCATGATTTTCGATGAGCTTTTCAGGGGCACAAATGTTAAGGATGCTTTTGACGGCTCTATGCTTGTGATTAAGGGACTTCTCAATTGGCCGCATTCTGTTTTCCTGTTGTCGTCACATTTGCTTGAGCTTGCAAAGGAGGTTTCAAGCCTGAAAGGTATTCAGTTTAATTACTTCGACTCCGATGTAGTTGACGGAAAACCGAAATTTAACTTCAAACTGAAGCAGGGAATTTCCGACGAGCGTCTCGGTTTGTTGATTCTGAAAAATGAAAAGATTGATGAGTTGCTGAATCCTGGTGAGCAAGTCAAATGATAACACAGAAACTGAAGAAAGAAATACCGAAACATACATGGTAAAAAAACTCTAAATCTCACCTATGTTCCAAGCGTCCACGCTTGGAAATACAAGCCTATTCCACCACCACCTTACCACTTCCCAAGCTCCTGCCGCCGGCACTCATTCGTATATAATATATCCCTTTCTGCCAGTTTCCTGTATTTACCGTTACCGGCTCATTATTGCAAACCGGTTTTATCTCTTTTACTCTGATTCCTTGCGAATTATAAACAACAATACGGACGGATTTCCCACCTTCGGGGGTGACCGGGGGGGCTATCCGAAACTCCTCTCTCGCAGGATTGGGCCATATTGCCAGCTCCCCGGCACTTCCTGCCGGTATAGGCAACTCCTTAACAAACGTACCGGTAGCGCAACCCGGTGTATCGCAGCCCATATTATCAACTTTTAGTACCCACATATTTGCCTGCGTAAATCCTTCGTTTGAACGGCCTATACATACATAACCGTCATCCTGTGTAGGGGTGACATCATATAACATATTGTAGGCATAAATTTCATTGAAATGATTATATTCTCTC
>CAYOZZ010000067.1:0-1605 GCA_964408535.1 uncultured Bacteroidales bacterium
GGATCCGAAGGAATTATTTCTTCAAGATTCAGTTTGTTAATGTCATATTCCCTGTCGGACGAAGGAACAAAAGTGTAATTATATTTCAGATCAACCCATAAATGAGGCTTTTTGTCGTTTATATAACTGAAATTCCAGGAACTGTTGTTTGCTTTGCTTAATGCTGTTCCCAAAGGTGAAACATAAGCATCAGTCAATTTGTTTGCATCATTAATACCGCCTCTTAGAAAAACCGAAACTAAATCAAGAGATTGACCGTACACTTCCGCGATTGCGAAAAGAAAAGAAAATATAATTATAACTTTTTTCATAAAAAAATTTTTGCAAAAATAGTGATTAAGTATTGATTATTGCTGTTATGTTGCCGATTAATCAGAATCAGAATAAATTTTTTTATTTTGATTTTATTATTAATTTTGCACACTCATAATAAACGTTATTTATTAATAAACTAAAATTTATAAAATTATGAAAAAATTATTGAGATTACAAAGCATTTTAATGTTGTTGTTATTTTTTGTAGCTATTACCGGTTGTAATAAAGATGACGATGATAATGGTGGTGGTGGTGACAATCCTGCTGCAACCAATTACAGAATGACCGAATCGGTCAGTACCGAAGAAGGTGTTGAGACAAGCAAAGATGTTTATTCTTATGAATCTGATAAGCTTAGTCAGGTTGTTGAATATACGCAACCTACAAAAGGTGACTGGGCTGAGGATAGTAAAACAGTTGTTTCTTATCCGTCTGACAACTCTTTTGAAATGGTAACATCCGATTACTTAAACGGTGAATGGAGCCTTTCGGAAAAAGAGGTAGTTACTCATCAAAATGGTGTATGGCAGTCAGATGTGTATTATGATTATAACGGTGCCGACTGGGTAATGGATGAGAAAATTGAATATACATATACCAATGGGAAGATTACCTTGGAAGAAGGCTTTGTTTATCCTGCCGGTGAAGAGGTAAATGAGTACAAATATGTTTATGCTTATGATGGTGATGTTCCTTCTACCGTTGACAGGTATGCCTGGACAGATGGAGCCTGGGAAAGTGCAGGAAAAGATTCACTTATTTTTTCTAATGGCAAACTAATTGCTGTCGAGACTAATATGACGATGGAAGGTATGACAATACTTGTAAAATCTGAATATGAGTATTCTGGTGACAATATTAGTAAAATAACTATCAAATATAACTATGGTGGAATGTGGATGGATGCAGGAGCCATTGTCTTTACTTATGATGAACATGGAAATATGATAAAACTGGAAGGTTCAGGTCAATATATGAATTATTCCGATACTTATACCTATGAAGAGGGTAGCAGTAACTGGGCACTGATAAACGGTGAACCTGGTTTTATTAATTTCTATGGAATGGGATACTCAAAATCGTTCCAGAAGGTTAATAATGAGATTAGTAAAGTGGTTAAGTCGGTGTTGTCACAAAGATAAAAATCATAGCTTTGCATAAAAAAAACGGCAGATTTTTTAAATCTGCCGTTTTTTTATTTTTCCATTAATCCGGGTCTTCTTTCATTTGTCCTTTCAACTGCTTTCTCTATCCTCCACTTTTCAATCTCTTTGTCATTTCCTGATAAA
>CAYOZZ010000068.1:0-6977 GCA_964408535.1 uncultured Bacteroidales bacterium
GGCTGCTCAAATCAATTTTACCGAGAACCCTTGGCCCCTCTGATTCGGTTTCTTCATCAGGTTGAACTTCCTCTGTTTCTTTCTTCTCTTCCTTGTCCTCCGGTTCAGCAACTATTTCTTCCTTTTCAACCTTCCGGCCGGGTTCCACATCTTGTTCCGTTGTCTCTTCTTTAGTCTCTTTGTTTTTTCCTTCAACGACAACCGGCTCTTCTTTCTTGACAGGGCTCCCGGATTCAGGTGTAATTTCAGGTTCAGGTTGAGACTCCAACTCCGGTTCGGGTTCAGGCGCAGGAGCAGGTTCTGACTCAGGTTCCGGCATCTTCTCAGTTTCCGGCAAAACCGGCTTTACAACATCTTTTTTCATTGAAGTATCGGTAATCATCACCTCATCTTCAATTACAGGCTCTATGTCCTCATCTTCAACATTCTTTTTCTCCGCAATCTTCTCTTCAATAGTAATAGTACGCCTGTCAGAATAGTGAAGTCCTATCTTTTCAGCCTCCTCTTTTACTGCTTTCTGAGTTTGGTACTCCTGTTCCACAAACTCAAACATTTCAGGTGTAAGCTTGGTATTGGGGTTCGATTCTATACTAAACCCCTTTTTGGACAGAAACTCAACTATGGTAGATATACCAACATTAAAGTCTCTTGCCGCCTTGCCTAACCGTATTGGTTTCCCTTTTACTGCCATATAAACTGATAAAGTTTAAACCCGTAAAATTAAATATTTATTCTAATAACATATTACCGCAAAATCACAGAGTATCGTTTCCGGGCAAAACGCTCCATACGATAATAATCATATTACTCAAATTCTTCCTTCAATATTCTTACAACTTCCTTCACTGTTTCCTCTTCAAGATCAGTACGTTTCACAAGGTCATCAACACCTATCTCCAAAACACTTCTTGCCGTATCACAACCGATAGCCTTGAACTCATCAATAATCCACTGGTCAATTTCATCTGAAAATTCGGATAAATCAACATCTTCACTGTCACCCGATGCTTCCCTGTAAACATCAATCTCATAACCCGTAAGTTTACCTGCCAGTTTAATATTAAAACCACCTTTACCAATTGCAAGAGAGACCTGATCGGGTTTAAGATAAACATCTGCCTTTTTCTCGTCTTCCCTGATCTTAATTGAGGATATCTTTGCAGGGTTCAAAGCCCTTTGAATATATAATTCGGGGTTATTTGTAAAATTAATTACATCAATATTTTCATTTTTCAATTCCCGTACAATACCATGTATTCTGGAACCTTTCATTCCGACACAGGCTCCAACCGGGTCAATTCTGTCATCATAAGATTCAACGGCAATTTTAGCTCTTTCACCCGGAACTCTTACAATATTCTTTATTGTTATAAGTCCGTCATAAATTTCAGGCACCTCCTGTTCGAACAAACGCTCAAGGAACACGGGTGATGTTCTTGATAAAATAATCGCAGGCCCGTTGTTTCTCATTTCAACTTTCGACACAACCGCTCTGATTGTATCACCTTTACGGTAGAAATCGCTTGGTATCTGTTCCGATTTTGGGAGAATCAGTTCAATATCTTCATCATCAAGAACCATCATCTCCTTTTTCCAAACCTGATAAACCTCACCTGTTATAATGTCGCCAATCTTATCCTTGTATTTTTTATAAATATTATCCTTTTCGTATTCCTGTATTTTCGATACAAGATTCTGACGGATAGTCAATATTTCCCTTCTGCCGAAATCCGAAAGTTTTATCTCTTCAGAGACCTCTTCGCCGACCTCAAAGTCAGGTTCAATTTTAATAGCCTCGGAGTAAGATATTTGCAGGTTTTCGTCCTCCACTTCTCCATCCTCAACAATCTCCCTGAATCTCCAAATCTCAAGGTCACCCTTGTCAATATTTACAATAATATCAATATTGTCAGCGGTTCCGTACTTTTTAATAAGCATATATTCAAACACATCCTCAAGAATACGCATCATCGTTTCTCTCTCAATGTTTTTGAACTCTTTAAACTCCGAAAAAGTCTCAACCAAATTAATGTGTTCCATTTTACTCTTAGTCATTATTCCAATTACTTTTTAAATGAAATTACGGGTTTACCCTCTTTTATATCATTAAATAAATACTTTTCAATTACTTTTTCCTTGCCTTTTTTCCCTCTTTTCTCTTCAAGTTCCAGTTCGCTTTCCGTTACGGAAATCAACTTGCCGTTGTGCTTTTTATCATCCCCGGTAACAACTGTTATTTCCCGGCCAACATACTTTTTATATTGTCTCAACAATTTGAACGGATGATCAAGCCCAGGCGACGAAACTCTCAGTTCAAAATCCTCCACTTCCCTGTCTAACTCCGACTCAATAAATCTGCTGATTTTAGCACACTCACCAATGGTGATATTTGTGTCGCTGTCAACAAATACATTTATCAGGTTTCCTTTACTAACACTAAGGCTTACAAGAAACCTGTCCGTTCCCTGCAACACATCATTAAGTATGTTTTCAACCCTCTTTTCAGTTATCATTTTCACCTAATAAAAGAGGGGACTCAAGCCCCCTCATCACGTATTTCCTATTTATCGGGTACCGAAGTACCTCATATTCCCGCTCGATAAAAGCGGTGCAAAGATAATACTTTTTAATTAAATGCAAATATTTTATTTTAATTCTCATTTAAAAACCCCACAACACTATTGTAAACATCCTTACCCGAAAACCCAAACTTTTCATCAAGAATATTATAAGGTGCTGAGTATCCGAAATGATTCATTCCCACAACTTTTCCGTTACAACCTACTAATCCCTCAAGGGTAACCGGAAGTCCGGCCGTAAGTCCGAAGCGGGGTATATCCGCAGGAAGAATTTTACCCTGATATTCCGCACTTTGATTTCTGAACAATCCTTCCGAAATAACCGAAACAACCCTGACATTCAGATTTTTCTTCTCTTTAAGAATTTCGGCACCTTCGATGAGTGTTGCCACCTCCGAACCGTCCGCAATAAGGACTATATCAGGTTTGGATTCTGAATCCTTAACAATGTAAGCTCCTTTGTACGACTGCATTGCATCAGTATATCTGTCAGAACCAGGCTTAACAGGCAAATCCTTTATTCCCTGACGAGACAATATCAGAGCCGTCGGTGTCTTTTTATTTTCAAGAGCTATTTTCCAGCCGACAACAGTTTCGGTGGCATCGGCAGGCCGAAGTACCAGCATACTGTTTTCGCCAGAATGATTTTTCAGTTTTTCCATCAGTCTTATCTGTGCCTCCTGCTCAACAGGCTGATGCGTTGGGCCGTCCTCCCCGACCCTGAAAGAATCGTGTGTCCAGACATACTTTACAGGTAATTCCATCAATGCGGCCATTCTCACTGCCGGTTTCATATAATCGGAAAAGACAAAGAAAGTTCCGCAAACGGGAATTATATTATGTAAAGCCATTCCGTTCGATATGGCAGCCATTGAAAGTTCCGAAACTCCCGCATTCAGGAAGGCTCCGCTGAAGTCTCCGGTTGAAAAAGGTTTTGAATTTTTCAGAAAGCCGTCTGTTTTATCACTGTTGGACAGATCGGCCGAAATAACCACCATATTTTCAACTTTATGTGCAAATTCTGCAAGTACGGCACTCGAAGCAGCACGTGTTGCTATACCGGGTTTCAAATCAATTCCGGAAAAATCAATGTCAGGAATATCTCCGTTTAAAAAACCGGTTAGTTTTTGAGCAAGTTCAGGATTTTCCTTTTGCCATTGCTCATACTCAGCTTTTTTCTTTGCAATATATTTTGACTTTTCACTTTTAACCCTGTCAAAAGCTTCCTTAACTTCCGGGAATATTACAAAAGGATTTCCGGGGTCACCTCCGAGATTGAGAATCGTTTTCTCAGCCGAGGCTCCTGCTTTACTAATAGGCTGACCGTGAGTGGATACCTTATGCTCAAAACTTTCACCCGTTTCCGTAACACTTCCTTTTCCCATCACTGTTTTACCGATTATGAGGAACGGTTTTTTCGTCTCCTGGTTTGCTTTTAACAAAGCACCGCGAATTTCATCGGGGTCGTTTCCGTTTATTGTAACCACTCGCCAACCCCACGCTTCATATTTTGCAGCGGTATCTTCAGTGCTTACCTCGTCAACCTCAGTTGAAAGTTGTATATCATTTGAATCGTAGAACATAATCAGGTTGCTCAGTCCGAGGTATCCTGCAATTCTGCCGGCACCCTGCGAAATCTCCTCCTGTATTCCTCCATCCGAGATGAATGCATAAGTTTTATGTGCCATCCACTCACCGAAGCGGGCTGCAAAAAATCTTTCGGCGATAGCCGCCCCGACAGCCATAGCATGTCCCTGACCGAGAGGACCTGAAGTATTCTCAACACCACGTTTTACATCTAATTCGGGATGGCCGGGAGTAGCACTACCCCATTGCCTGAAATTCTTCAGGTCTTCCATTGAATATGTTCCAATCATAGCCAGAATACTATAAAGCATAGGTGACATATGGCCCGGATCGAGAAAGAAACGATCGCGGAAAGGGAACTCCATATCCTGCGGGTCGAAATTCAGAAACTCCGAATAAAGAATATTAATAAAATCGGCACCGCCCATTGCACCGCCCGGATGACCCGATTTCGATTTTTCAACCATTGCAACCGTCAAAACCCTGATGTTATCGGCTGCCCTGTAAGCTGTTTTATTATCCATTTTTGTTAATTTAAATTATTTCTTATGTGACAAGCGTTGTGACAAGCCCATTATGCGACAAGCGTCCACGCTTGTCATAAACATAAACACTTATCACAAATTATTTTAACCAATTTCAAAACCTATCCCTTTTAAAACATTTTTCACATCCTCAGCACAATTTACCAATCTCAATTTATAATGTCCGGCTTCTCTCCTGAATTTATAATTTCGCCTTAACGCCTCAAAATTTTCCGGTTCATTTCTCAGCATTTCATCATCATTCATTATATTATAAGATGAGCAAACAGCCTCAAAAATCACTTTCCGGTCACTTTTCCCGTCACAATCAATGTCAATTATCTGTTTTTCATCATCCTGTTCCGGTAATCCGAACTGCAAGTCAAATCCAAAAAAATCACTCACCGCCTCCACTGCCATCCGGGTTGCTCTTGCCTTTCCTTCCATAGAATAGCCTGCGATATGAGGAGTTGCAATATCAACAAAATTCAGAAGTTCCCTGTCAATATCGGGTTCATTTTCCCAAACATCAATAACAGAGGCTTTTACCCTACTCTTTTCAATTGCATTTTTCAAGGCATACGTATCAACAACCTTTCCCCTTGAAGAATTAATAAACACAACCGGCTTTTTAATCTTTGAGAAAAACGACTCACCGGCAAGGTGATATGTTGAATATTTACCCTCAAAAGTTAACGGAACGTGCATTGTAATTATATCCGACTCTTCCAAAAGCACATCCAAATCTACAAATCCGTCCTTACCCTCCTTCTCAGCTCTTGGCGGGTCGTTCAGCAAGGTTTTCATTCCGAGCAGTTCTGCAATATGTTTAACCCTTGAACCCACATTTCCAACTCCGACAATTCCAAGTTTCTTTCCTTTCGGGTCAAAATGCTTTTTCTCAGCAATAGTCAGCAAAGCGGAACAAATATACTGCTCAACTGCCGAAGCATTACAGCCCGGAGCTGTAGCAATTTCAATCCCGTTTTTACTGCAAAACACCCTGTCAATATGGTCATCTCCAATCGTTGCCGTTGCAATCAACTTTACAGGAGTGCCATCAAGCAATGCAGCATCACACTTAGTTACAGACCTTGTAATCAACGCATCGGCATCCGACAAATCATCATTGCATATCTGTTTTTCGGGCAAATATACAACCTGTGCAAAAGGTTCGAAAACGCCCTTTAAAAACGGTATTCTATCGTCGGCAACTATCTTCATCCGGGATAACAAAATTGTGTTACGAAACTGCCGGCAAAATTAGAAAAACATTTGCGCCCATATCCCGATGTTAATAATTGATGAAAAAATAATGTATTTTTGGCAAAAAAAATAAAGTGCGAATCAGACAGTATTTAATATTATTTTTTCTTACGATACCTTTTGCGTTAATCTCGCAGGAATTCAATTACTGGATGAACGGTATCGGGGCAAGAAGCACTATGCTTGCAGGAGCAATAACTGCCAACGACAAGGATAACAGTGCTATTTTCTATAATCCGGGCGGTCTGGCCAATATTACAAATTCGAGTTTATCGGTTTCAAGCAACGGCTACTACTACAGGGCTCTGAATATTAATAATGGAGCAGGAACAGACTTTAATCTGAAATCTCACACACTGAGTTCACAACCGCAAATTGTTTCGTTTGTACAGAAAGTCCCAAAACTACCGATATCACTGACTTTTGCTTCCTTAAACAGGCATTCGACATACATAAATACGAATTACCGCAACACTATGATGTATGATATAATTCCTGAAGTTCCAGGAGACGAACTTTATGTCGGCTCATATTCATATACCAACAAGATAAAAGAGACCTGGGTAGGACTTGGGTACGGCAAAAAAGTCAAAGAGAATCTTGGAATCGGATTTTCCGTTTTCGGGACGTTCAGGGACCAGGAGATGCTATTGAGCAAATCGGCAGATATATATATACCAAACTCTGACACCGCCAACCTGGAGGTGATAAGCAATACTTTTCAACTTGATGATATGATTTACAGGAATGCAGGATTACTCTTCATTGTCGGTGCTACCTGGAGTTATGATAAATTCAGATTTGGAGTTAACCTGACAACTCCGCGTATCAATATCAAATTCCTTGCAAACTCTTATCTGAAAAGAAATTATTATTTGTACAACCAATATAGCGCAGGAAACAGTTCCCCAATAAAAGCATCCTATTGGGAGAACAAAGTTAAGTCTGTTTTCAAATCACCTTTAACACTTGACCTCGGAATAGAATATCCACTTGATACAGCAACTTTAGTTTATGGAAA
>CAYOZZ010000069.1:0-4633 GCA_964408535.1 uncultured Bacteroidales bacterium
CATTACAAAATTCTTTCTTTGTCACAGAATCTCCACAGGAAACAAAAAAAACCGGAAACAAAAATGTAACAATCAAATACTTTACGGATATATTCATTTGATATATAAATTAATCATTCACTTCCCGCCCTACGGGATTTCGCTTCGCTCAACATTCAAGCATTCATTAATTCAAACCTAAAACAACCCGTGCAATTCGGCATTTACCTTTTCAATTATCATAGCAAGGTCAGCCGGATTATCCTGTATATCAAGATTATCAACTTCAAAAATCAGAAGTTTGCCGAGACTATATTTTGTGATCCACGCCTCATAGCGTTCGTTAAGTTTTTTCAGATAGTCGAGTCTGATAGCCTCCTCATACTCCCTGCCGCGTTTTTGTATCTGATTTACAAGTGTCGGCACCGAAGCCCTGAGATAAATCAAAAGGTCGGGTGGCTGAATGAAAGAACTCATCAACTCAAAAAGAGAGATATAGTTTTCAAAATCCCTTGTTGTCATCAGGTTCATCGAGTGCAGGTTAGGTGCAAAAATATATGCATCCTCATAAATTGTCCTGTCCTGAATAACCGTTTTACCGCTGTTTCTAATTTCTACCACCTGCCTGAACCGGCTGTTCAGAAAATAGATTTGCAGGTTGAACGACCATCGTTGCATATCCTCGTAAAAGCTGTTCAGATAAGGATTAGTATCAACATCTTCAAAATGTGCTTCCCAACCGAAATTCTTGGCGAGAAGGCGAGTCAGGGTCGTTTTCCCCGAACCTATGTTTCCTGCTATCGCTATATGCATATCTTTTTATTTTTTTAACCGGATAAAAATAGTGTTTTTTTGTTCTGATAATGATTTTTACTTAAAAATTTAATTAACCAAACTCATAATTTCATCAACATACTTTCTGTCATTTGATAATCTCGGGACCTTGTGTTGCCCGCCCAGCTTGTCTTTCGACTTAAGCCATTTATAAAATATCCCTTTTGGTATTACCCTGATAACAGGCTGCCTCAAAACCATATTGTGGTAGCGTTTTGCCTCATAATCGGAATTCAGCGATTTCAGGGCATTGTCAAAAGTTTCATTAAAGAATTCTATATTTTCAGGTTCTTTTTCAAATTCGATGAGCCATTCGTGAGCAGCATTTTCCCCCTCCTTAAAATAAACCGGTGCGGCCGTATATTCGTTAATAATGGCGTTGCTTTTACGGCAGGCAATGGCAAGAGCCTTTTCCGCATTGTCAATTATCAGCTCCTCACCGACAGCATTAATAAAATTGACTGTTCTTCCGGTGATTCTTATTCTGAACGGGCTTAAGGATGTAAATTTCACCGTATCGCCGATGATATATCTCCAAAGTCCGCCGTTAGTCGAAATTACCATTGCATAGTTTATTCCGGTCTCAACCTCATCAAGCGAAAGTGTTACCGGATTTTCGCTGCCAAGCTGATCCATCGGCATAAACTCATAGAAGACTCCATAATCAAGCATCAGCAAAAGTTCGTCACTGTTGATTTGGTCCTGTAATCCGAAAAAACCTTCCGAAGCGCTGTATGTTTCCATATAATGCATCTGATCCGACGGAATTATCTGCTCAAACTGCTTTCTATAAGGAGCGAAGTTAACCCCGCCATGGAAAAAGGCTTCAAGATTGGGCCATACCTCCAGAATATTATCCTTTCCCGTGATTTCCAGTATTCGTCTTAAAAGCAGCAATGTCCAGGAAGGTACACCGAGGATGTTTGTCACATTATGACTTATTGTTGAGGTTGCCATCTTCTCGATTTTGCTCTCCCATTCATCCATCAAAGCAACCGAACGCTTGGGAACCCTGATAAACTCAGCCCAGTACGGCAGATTCTGAACAATTATTGCCGAAAGGTCGCCTGAATAGTAGTTTTCATTATTGATCTCGGTAATTTTATGACTTCCTCCCATTGCAAGTCCGCGCCCGTCGAAAATTAATGTATCGGGATAATTGTTGCAATAAATTGACAACATATCCTTTCCCACATTATAATGACACTCTTCGAGCGATTCGGTACTGACAGGTATATATTTGCTTTTGCCTGCAGTGGTACCCGATGACTTGGCGAACCATTTTATTTCGGAGCCCCAAAGGATATTTTGTTCTCCTCTGCGCATCCTGTCAATGTAAGGTTTCAGAGTTTCATAGTTACTGACCGGAACTCTTGCCTTAAACTCTTTAACAGAACCGATACCTGCATAATCATATTTTTTTCCCCACTCGGTATCTTTTGCCTGCGAAATGATTTTTTTAAACCACTCCTCCTGCACCTCAAGCGGATACTTCATAAAAAGCTCAATTTGATGAAACCGCTTTTTCATTAACCACGATAAAACCGAATTTATGAAAGCCATAGTCTGATGATGATAAAACACTCTGTTTGTATTGCAAAACTAATATTAAAATTTTAATTTTACTATTTTTGTAAAAATTTAGCTATGCTTCTGTTTCCCAATTGCAAAATAAATCTGGGTCTTGGAGTGACCGGTAAGCTGAATGACGGTTTTCATACCGTTGAAACCGTTATGTTTCCCGTGCCGCTTTGCGATATCCTTGAGATGATAATTTCTCCTTCGGGAAAGTTTTCGTTTACAACCTCCGGATTGCAAATACCGGGAGACACCGGTGATAATCTTGTTGTAAAAGCATACAACTTATTAAAAAAGGATTTCGGGCTGAAACCTGTAGAGATTCATTTGCATAAAGCGATTCCTATGGGTGCGGGACTTGGCGGCGGCTCTGCTGACGGGGCTTTTGCCGTTAAACTCCTGAATTCCCTTTTCGGCCTGAAACTTAATAACGATGAAATGCGGAATTATGCTTCCAAACTGGGAAGCGACTGCCCCTTTTTTATTGAAAACAAGCCTGTGCTTGCAACCGGAAAGGGAGATGTTTTTGAGGAAATAAAGATTGACCTTTCAAAATATCATATTGTAATTGTTAAACCTGATACCCACGTTAACACCGCCGAAGCATATTCCCGGATTAAACCGTCAGGCAAATCTCCCGGCCTGAAAAATATTGTTAATCAGTCTGTTGAGAGCTGGAAAGGACAACTGAAAAATGATTTTGAAAAGACTGTTTTTAACAATCATCCCGAAATAGGTGAGATAAAAGACAAACTTTATAAAAAAGGAGCTCTCTATGCATCAATGAGCGGCAGCGGCTCTGCCGTTTACGGTATTTTCAAAGATAGTGTTGATTTGGAAGGTGTTTTTGGGGAGTGGTTTGTGTGGAGAGGAAGATGGGAGGGGGTGGAATAATACCCCTCTAAATCTCCCCAAATGGGGAGACTATTGAGAGGCTGCTCTTTCATTGGAATTATCGTCGGATGCTAATTTCTAGGATGAAATGAATTTTTTTGCTGATTGATAAAAATAACTAATGCGAAAGAGTAATACAATAATAGAATCTGAAATATTTTACGGAGCAAGTCCGGAAATATTTAAGCGGGCAGGAGAATTACGGAAGAATATGACCGAAGCGGAACGTAAACTGTGGTCATTATTAAGGAAAAAGCAGGTAGAAGGAAAAAAAATCAGAAGGCAACATCCTGTAAAGACTTTTATTGTAGATTTTTATTGTCACGAATGTAAACTGGTTGTTGAAGTTGACGGAAATATTCATCAACTTGAAGAATAAAAGGAATATGATAACGAACGAACATACGAATTGGAACAATTAGGTTTAAAAGTGATAAGATTTACAAACGACCAGGTATTGCAACAGCCGGAAATGGTTATTGCAAGAATAAAAGAAACAATCAGAATGCTAAATGAGAAAGCAACCAAAAACGGACTATCCTTTCAATAGTCTCCCCGGCAGGGGAGATTTAGAGGGGCAAAATTACGTGGTTTATAACTCACAGAGTGTCAAAAAAAAAAAGAGATAAAACCGATTTACAATAATGAAACCGTAACGGTAAATACAGGAGACTGACCGAAAGAGATATATTATGTACGTATGAGTGCCGGCGGCAGGAGGTTGGGAAGCGGAAAGGTGGTGGTGGAATAGGCCCCTCTCGTTGGAATTGTCGCCAACCTGAGGCAGTAAACATATATTTTCAAGCGTGGACGCTTGGAACATAGGTGAATCACAATAAACTTTTGTGCTTCTTGGTGTCTTAGTGCCTTTGTGGCAAAAAACAAAAGGTACGTTTCGGGATTAACAACAGAATAGAAAAATAATGCCACGAAGACTCTGAAACAAAACCTCGTAGAGGTTCGGTTAATTGTAACAATAATCAGATAGAAGAAAACTTTCATTGTAGATGATATCCGGAACAGCCACGTGAAAGTGCCGGAGGCACGCACTGTTTGTAACACCGGACGCAGTTCGCAGTACAAGTCCGGTGAAAAAACAATCACAGACAAAGTAGTCCCATAGGGACGACCTGTTTGTAAAAAGTCTTGTAAAGAAGCCGGTACGGGTTAAGTTAACATAAGGCGGGTTTAAGATTAGGTAAGCACACAGGCTATTTCGGTGCAATCCTGAGCAGGAATATCGCAAGAATACCGAAAATGATATTGGGTATCCACACTGCCGTGGCAGCGTCAAGGTCACCGCGCGTGGCAAAAACAGTTGATATCTGTTGAAACAGAATAAACCCGA
>CAYOZZ010000070.1:0-17303 GCA_964408535.1 uncultured Bacteroidales bacterium
TTCTTAACAGCCATCGGCTTAATCATTGTAAATGTGATTGTTCCTGCCATTGTTCGTTTCTATTTTTATTGTTTTTAAAATATTTTCAAAAATTGCGGCAAAAGTAAGGAAAACATTTTACACCGCAATACTATTGACATAAACAAAATCCTGAACAGCACAGGTAATCATGAATAAATAACAGGAATTGAGATAACTACCTTTGTTCCTGTAGGATTATCATTCTCATCTTTCAAATCAATAATATCCAGGGTTATATTTCCTTTTTTCTTTTTATTAATAACCCGCAGCCGGTCCCAAGTAATACTTGTGGCCATCGAAACATGAACTTTCCCCATATTCTTCTCTATCTCAGCCGCCTTTTCCCTGCCGACACCGTTATCAGTTATTACAAGTGTCAGGTAATTGTTGCTATTCTTCGTAAACTTAATATCAACCTTCCCATTGTCAGCTTTATGCATCACACCGTGCTCAATGGCATTCTCGATGAAGGGCTGGGCAAGCATAGGCGGAATCAAAATACTCTCGGTATCTATTGATTCATCAACATATAACGAATAATCCAGTTTGTTTCCCAGCCTGAGTTTCTGAAGTTTCATATAGTTTGAAATGGTTACAATTTCCTTGTCAAGAGTGACATTGTTCGTTTTGGAGTTTTCCAGAATATTGCGGATAAGTGCTGCAAAAGTAGTCAGGTATCTCGAAGCATCCTGCGGCTTGTTGAGAAACATAAAGCTCTGAATATTTGTCAGTGCATTAAAAATGAAATGCGGATTCATCTGGGTACGAAGTAACTTTTTCTCAAGCGTCAGATTTTGTTGCGACACCTTGAGCTTTTCCTGTCTGAAATACAATACTGCAAGTATGATGAGCAAAATGGCAAGGCCGCCAACACTTATCAGCAGGTAACGCGACCTTTCAAGTTTATACTCTTTCAACTCATTCTCACTTTTCAGAACCTTCAGTTCACTCTCTTTCTTTTCCGCACTGTTTATTGCCTCAAGATTTGCTATCTGTTTATTTGCCTCAAGAGTGAAAAGCGTATCACGTGCAGCAATATATTTTTTGTAATGATCAAACGCCTTTCCGGTCATTCCGAGTCTCGAATAGATATCAGACAAACCTTTGTGCGAACTCATAAGGTATTTTGTCAGCTTTAGCGGAGTGGCAATTTTTACACTTTTCTCATACTCACTGATTGCTTCTCCATATTCTTTTCGCATAAAATGAAGAGCAGCAGTCATTGAATAGGTCTCAGCCATTTCCTGTTGCAGGCCAATATCCTCAAATGTTGATAAAGCCTTATGATAGTATTCCAGTGCCTGTTCAGTGTCTCCTGTATGAGAGAACCAGCCTCCGAGTTTTGCAAGAGCCTGTGCTTTTCCCGGAAGATTATCGGTTTTAATAAATATGCCATATGCTTTCTTATAGCTTTCTTTTGCTTGTACTATACTGTCCTCTTTAAGGAAGATATCACCTACCCCCAGCAATGCCGTTGCTTCACCCCAGACATATTCTATTGCCCTGCAAAGTTCCAGCGATTTATTGAATTCTTCTAATGCCATATCATATTTACCCCAGTCATAAAAAAGCTTTCCCCTGTTAAAATATGAAATGGAAATACTTTCATCAATCATTCTGTTAATAGACTCTTTCAAAGTCTTGCGTCCACGGTTGAATTCCTCCCTGTAAACTCTTTTTATTTCTATTGCTTCATCAAGTTGTTCAAGAGCTTTAGGATAGTTTCCCTGGACCTGGCAAAGCTCACCCAATCCATCAAGACACATAGCCACTCCAAGCTTATCATTCTTCTTTTTACGAATCTTCATTGACCTTGAAAAGTTTAACCGTGAACTGTCATACATTCCAAGTTGCATCTGAACAATTGCCTTACCTTCAATCTGGTTTGCAAGATTAATCGTCCAATCCATTATTACTTTTCGCTTATCATTTTTTCTTACTTTTTCAAGATAAAGCCTTTCTCCCGATACAAACTTTAAAATAGAGCTGTCGTGAAAAATAAGAGCAGAATCATATTTTCCCCAGTGGTTGTAAGCCCTCGCCATACCACCGAGGAATTTTGCCTTAAAAAAAGTACTGATATAAGCATCAAAATTAAACTTGTCAATACTATCAAGAATTCGCTTATCAGTTTCGATTGCAAGTTTATAATAACCATGGCGGGTATAATAACCACCAAGTTTTCCTGCGAATAAAAAATACTTCTTTTTTGAAACAGGACATCCATACTTAATAAATACATTAAAAAGATCTTTTAAAGTCTTTTTCTCATTTTTAAAATCACCAATCTTTTTATAGAAATCTATTTTATTGTTGAAAAAAGACATTAAAGTTACAAAACCATCCGGCAGTATAATTGCGCTCCCTGTTTTCTGAAAATAGGTAATTACAGAATCTGTCATACCGGTTCGGGAATAATAATCCGCAATATAAGAATAAATGCGATATTTTACCACCCAATACGTACTGTCGTCAAGATATTTTTTTGCCTTGTACAATACTTTTAATCTTTCATCGGGACTCTTTTCCCGGTATGACAGCAACCACAGAACCACGGCTTTGCCCTGGTCGTAATCCAAACTATCTGACAGTTCAAGAGCCTGCTGTGCAAACCGATAAGTTTCTTCGGGATTTGTATTATAAACTGAATATGCTATCTTGTTCAGAAGGTCAACTCTTTCCTGCCCGGAGGTTCCGGGAAGGATACTTTTAAGGCTGTCGGAATTCCCGATTCTTTCCAAAGTGATAGGTTGGGAAACCAAAAAAGATGGGAACAAAACAATCAATATAAAAAGTAATCTTATTATCAATAGTCTTTGAATTTATTCGTAAAAATACAACATTTTTTAAAACCCGGCATAAAAGATTATACTGATAACGGTTAAAACGAGGAACCTGAGCTGAATTGCGTCAGGCTGCCGGTTTTCCTGCTTCTTCCTGCCAAGTAGATTTATCATTAAACAAATACCGGTCAGCAACCATCCGACTGACAAAACAAAAATATCATAGTGCGATTTTGTCATCGTAAGCAATATACCTGTTAGCAGTACGATGGAGGATATATGGTAAAGTGTGAGCTCTGATACATTCCTGTTTTTATTGTTTCTATTGAGTAGCGGAACACACTGCACCAGATAGGTAATTGCAAGGGCAGATATGCCGAGGATGATAATAACTTTTCCCAAAACAATATTTATCATTAGCATAATCATCCCGACACTTGCTATCAATGAAGATATCAGTTCAAGATTATCCGAATTTCTGGTTATTTCCGATACGAGGTTTTTCATATTAACCTCCGTTTTTTTAATTAATAGATATATTTTTAGATATTATAAAAGTACAACATCACAAAGGCAAGTATGAACTGAATGAATAAACGCCGGGGTTTATTTATTAAACGCAGGGTTTTAACCGGTAAACGCGACAATTATATACAGTTTTCTATATATGTCTAAGGTGATTTCGGAGGAATTTTTAGGAGAAGATGGACGATGGAACTGTCCGCATTCGTCAAGATTTCGGTGGATGAAAGATAAAAAGTGAAAGGTCAGCTTATGACTCAGGAAGATATCTCTGGTGTTCCGTAAAACCCGTCTTATGCACTATTAGTTTTATAAATGATTGAATTACTGAATGAATGAAATAATGAATTAGTGGATTAGGCGGGATAACCCCGGTTTAGTGCAATTTAAATTTTCCCGAAATACTTTTGTAATAAATCTTTCTTTCGTGATGAGACAGGCACCTGATGGCCGTTCTTCATCAGAACAGTACCTCCATCAGCCCTTTCATAGCCTTCGATATAGGCAGGATTTATCAAATGAGACCTGTGGATGCGAAGAAAATTAACATCCTCAAGCAGATTACTTAAATCTTTCAAAGTTCTCGAAACCAGTATCTTTTTCCCGTCAACAACATTTACTGTCGTATAGTTCTGATCCGACTCAAGACAGATAATATCTTTAATCTTAACAAGATAAACATGGTTACTGGTCTTTAACACAATCTTCTTATCATCACCTTCTTTAATGTTTGACAGGAGGGTGTTCATTTTCAGGCTAAGCTCCGCCTTCATTTTATGAGTTGTCCTTTTTACGGCTCTTATCAGTAATTCAGGATCAACGGGTTTCAGAATATAGTCAATCGCACTGAATTCAAATGCTTTAATAGCATACTCTTCAAAAGCAGTAACAAAAATAACATTGAAATTCAGATTCTTAATACCGGACAAAATGTCAAAACCCGAGCCGTCCGGTAGTTTAATATCAAGAAATACCAAATCAGGATTTGTATTGTTAATAAGCTCTAATCCGGTTTTTACCGAGTCAGCTTCACCGATAACTTCCACCTCACTACACTCAGAATTAAGTAACGAAGAAAGCAGTTTCCTAATATGCTCCTCATCATCTATGATAACTGTCCGTATCATTGTAGTAAAGTATCAGATTTAAATAATTACCACAAAGATAACAAAATATTTAATCGGAACTTGTAATAGACAAAATTTATCGGAAGTTTTCGTCAATCTTATTACAGAGCACTCAAGGTTTTGCTAAGCTTATCAATATCAATTGGTTTTGTAAGATATCCATCCATTCCGACTTCATAACACTTATCCTCATAATCTTTTAAGGCATGGGCAGTAAGGGCAAAAATCGGTATTTTGGAGTCAAGGATATCAACCTTTCCGCTTCTGATAGCTTTTGTTGCTTCCAGTCCGTCCATCTCAGGCATCTCAATATCCATCAGTATTGCATCAAACTTTTCGGAGGCCAGAATATCCACAGCTTTCTTCCCGTTATCAACCGTTTTGGCTGTATGTCCGAGACGTTTCAGGAAGGCTGATATGACCTGTGCATTAAGCAGGTTATCTTCGGCAACAAGAATATGAAGTGCCTCCTTTTCAACTGTCTCATCAACAATATTGACAGGGACATTTTCATCCTCTGCGGTTATTTCTATTTCAAATTTAAAATCACTGCCCTTACCTTTTTCACTCTCAACCCAGATTCTTCCATTCATCATCTCGACAAATCGTTTTGAGATTGTTAGTCCAAGACCGGCTCCGCCAAATCTGCGGACAGAAGAACTGTCGGCCTGGGTAAAGTCGTTAAAAATCAGTTTCTGTTTTAGCTTTGTGATTCCAACACCGGTATCCTTTACCGAAAACAGTAACCGCACTTTGTTTTCATTATCTTTTGGCTCCTTTAGTTTTACAATAGCCTGCACAGTTCCGTCATCGGTAAATTTAATGGCATTACCGACAAGATTGTAAAGCACCTGACGCAAAACATCAGAGTCACCTTTTAAATTTTTTGGGACATCATCCTCAATTGTATATGTAAGTTTTATTTTTTTACTGTTGGCATCAAGATAGAAAGCATTGATGACGGAAGTAACAAGGTTGTCAAGATCAAAACTTTCATTCTTCAGTTCCAGTTTTCCGCTCTCAATCTGCGAATAATCAAGAATATCCTTTATAAGAGAAAGGAGATGCTCCGAAGAATCTTTAATGCGTTTCAGATTGGTTTTATGTTCAGGATCCGTAACGGTTTTAATGGTCAGGTCGCAGAATCCGATAATCGCATTAATCGGCGTTCTGACCTCATGACTTATATTGGCAAGGAACCGGTTTTTGGTTTCGTTTGCCAGTTCAGCCTGTTCCTGGGCAATTTTTCGCTGCTCATTCTCCTGATTGAGCCTCTTTGTTCTTTCCTGTACACGTTTCTCCAGTTCACTGTTCAGTTGCTTAAGTTCCAGATTTGCTTTGGATTTCAAACGGTAGCGATACCAGATAAAGACAACAAGCAGCATAATTATAATAAAAGCGAAAATGAAAAAATTCCTGACATTTTGTGACTGCGACACATCAAGTTCCTTTTCCTTCTTCACAATAACCTGCTGCTGTTCCTTATCACGCATCTCATACTCCATTTGTAAAGTGGCAATCTTGTTACTTGTCGCCTCATTAAAAATTTCGTCTTTAAGCCTTGAATACTCCGTTTCATATTTTAAAGCATTTTCAAAGTCTTTTTTCTTCTGATATGCAAGTGACAGGTTTTTCAGGTCTTCTTTAATGATTTTCACGAGATGTATTTGCTCCGCAAGGTCTTTACTCTCATTCAAAAACTTTATAGCCTGGTTGTATCTGCCCTGGTTAAGGTTTGTTAGTCCGATATTTTTCAATGTTACCGAGATCATATTCTTGTCACCTGCCTTTTTACTGATTGCCAGAGACCTGGAATAGTACCCAAGAGCCTTGTTATACTCTTTCTTATTGCGATAAACATTGCCCATATTATTCAAGATACCGGCTCCGTTATCGGAATTAAAATTCTCAATTTGAGTAATTTCATAAGCAAGTTCGTAATATGAAAGTGCTTTATCATTTTCACCTCTATACCAATATACATTCCCGATGGCGACATAAGCTTTCAACTTGCCGGTATAATCACCGATACTTTCACTTAATTTTAATGCTTTATTATAATTATCCAGAGCCTTATCATCCTGCCCCATATTCCGGAATATTATTCCTGAGTTTATCATTGATGATATTATCCCTTTATCATCTTTTATTTCTTCGTATATTCTAAGAGCCTTTAAATGAAATTCAAGTGATCTGTCATAATCTCCCAAAAATCTATAAGCTAATCCAATCTTATCGGAACCGGCAGCTGTTCCCTTTTTATCTTTTAGATGTTCAAATATCTTTATCGCTTTAAGAAAACTATTTAGTGCCTTAATATTTTCTCCTGTACTATAATAGACAGTACCAAGTAACAAATACGAGTTTGCTTTACCTTTTTCATCACTCTCTTTTTTTGAATTTTCAAGTGCCTCATTGGCAACATTCAAAGCCTTTGCCGGTTGCGTATTAACATAATATGAGACAAGCCTGTTCAACAATTCGGTTTTTTTTACACCTTTGGCTTCCTTCACTTTTTGCTCCAGAGCTGTAGCAGAGTCTAACTCACTTGAAGCTAATAAGTTAGTAGCCAATAGTATAATAAAAATTGATGAAGCGTATATCAAAAGTCGATTAGTTGCCAAAACGATATTAACTAATTGTTATTAAATGACCTGAAAATAAACAACTTATGCAATGTGATTTAATTTATACGCAATGTTTTGAGAAAAGATATATATTTTTTAATTTTTTTTTAATCTCCCTTTTGATTTTGTGAAATATTACTAATTTTGCAGCCGGTTTATGTTACTTGACAGACGGTCGGAATATCGCAAACGTAAATCGTAAATTGAAATTCGGACACCGTAAATCGAATATCGTAAATCGGATATCGTAAATCAAAGATGGTCCAGTAGCTCAGCTGGATAGAGCAACAGCCTTCTAAGCTGTGGGTCACAGGTTCGAATCCTGTCTGGATCACAAAAAAGAAAACCGCTAAAGCATCCGCTTTAGCGGTTTTTTTATGTCAAAACAAAAAACATATAAACAGCATAAAGCAGCACCATAAAAGCTCCTTCAAGACGGTCAATCTTTCTGCCTTTCCGGGTAAATACAAAAACAAACACAATAATTGTTGCCAGCAGATTAACAAGCATATCCAGGTTCGTAGCACTTATTAATGATGTCAGGCTGCTCGCATCAGGTGAAACGGGAATCGGATTGATAGTGCTGCTGAGACCAAGGATTAAAAAGGTGTTGAAAATATTTGAACCGATAATATTCCCGATGGATATATCCGAATTTTTTTTCAATGCGGCTATCACAGATGTCGAAAGCTCGGGCAGAGAAGTACCAAGAGACAGCACTGTGAGTCCCATTACTCTGTCGGAAATACCGTAATCAATACCGAACTTTTCAGCAAAATATACAATCATCTGTCCCCCTCCGGTAAGAAGCAACATTCCGACAATCACTAACAAAACAGACTTCCCCATACCGATTTCCTTAACATCAATAATAGTTGCTTCATCCTTCTTTTTCATTGCAAAAAAGGAATAATACAAAAAAATAAAAAAGAACAAAAGCAGAATCAGTCCGTCAGTACGGTTAATAATTGATTGCGGTGAGCCATCCAGAATAGTGTCGTTAGCCAAAACTATCAGAACAAGAGCCGAAAGCAGGCAAAGAGGTATCTCAATCCATATAGTTGATGATTTGACTGCCACCGGAAATATTACTGCCGAAATACCGAGGATAACCAAAATATTCACAATATTGCTACCCACAACATTTCCAAAGCTAAAACCGGAATTACCCTGAACTGCCGAAATAACATTGACGACAAGTTCGGGAGCCGAAGTACCGAAAGCCACAATCGTTAGCCCGATGACAAGATTTGAAATATTTTTACGATGTGCTATTGCAGCCGCTCCGTCAACAAGCCACTTGGCACCAAAGATTAACGGTACAAAGCCGGCAACCGATAATATGAGATTGAACATTCAGATATTTTGTTTGTTTTTCAGGTATGCAAAAATATAAATAATACCTTTGCATTTTAATAATTCCTCAAATATGAAAAAGATTACATTACTGTCATTCGCTATTACAACACTTTTACTGATTACAACAACAGTTTCCGGACAAAAATACGAAAAAACAAAGGGCTTTTCAATTCAAAAAGCGAAGGTCAGTTATAAAAGTATGAGGGAGTTCGATAAGCTTCATCCGTCAAAGGCGCCTGAAAAGAAAAAACCCAATAAAGAGAGGGAATTCCCCGAATTTGTTTCAGGTGAAAAACATATCCTTTTTATGGAAAAAAGTAAAACCGCCAAACAAAATCAACACATCGGAATTAAAGAAGATTCCCCCCTGCCCGACCTTGATTTCCCCGGACTTGATGACAATAATAACTCTATCCCTCCTGATGTGAACGGAGCTGCCGGGCCAAATCATCTGATGGTCACACTAAATACGGGGTTCAGGATTATGGATAAACAGGGTAATGTTATTTCCGACATCGGTAGCGGCAGTTTTTGGTATCCATTACTCGGAAGCGGTGACACATTCGATCCTAAAATCAAGTATGACCCTTATGAAGGACGCTGGATAATTGTCATGCCGAGCAGTTCAAATGTAAACAGTTCAAGGCTTTTTGTCGGAGTGAGTGAAAATACTGACCCCACGGGAAACTGGTTTCTGTACTCATTTGATTCCGACCCGGCCGACCAATACTGGTTCGACTATCCAAATTACGGATTTAACAAGAAATGGATAGTGGTCGGAGGAAATATGTTTGGTGCGGGTTTCGGGTACAGTGTCATTTTTGTAATTAACAAATCCGATTTATACGGCAATATGCCGGAAGCCGGATATTCCAGATTTGAAATTTATGACGGTTTTACTATTGTTCCGGCAGAAACTTACGATGAAGAAGCAGAGGATATGTATATGATTTCAAATGCCGGCGGGAACAGCAACGGCTCCGGCTACCTGAACCTGTGGAAAGTTAGCGGGGACATTGGAGATGAAAGCATTAGCAATATGGGACTTATCGGAGTACCCGAACCATGGTCGAACTGGTCGGGTGCTTTCGGCGGCAACCTTGCTCCTCAACTTGGAAGTGAACATAGAATTAATTCCGGTGATGGAAGAATACAAAACACTGTTTACAGACATGGCAAGCTCTGGTGTGCCCATCATATTTTCCTTCCGGCTGACGGACCTGATCATTCGGCTATTCAGTGGTGGGAATTATCAACTGACGGTACCATTTTGCAACGTGGAAGAATTGAGGACACAACAGGTTTTTACCATTTCACTTTCCCCACAATTGCTGTTAACTCAAAGGAGGATATTATGATTGGTTACGGAAGTTTTTCACCTGATCAATATGCATCCTGCAGCTATTCCTTCCGGTTTGCCGACGATCCGCCAAACACATTACGCAATCGTTATCAGTTCAGGGAGGGTGTGGCTCCGTATTACAAGACCTATGGCGGCGACAGAAACCGGTGGGGCGATTATACGGCAACTTGTGTTGACCCTGTTGATGATCTTGATTTCTGGACATTACAGGAGTATGCCGAGCTTCCATCCGGCGGATATGACAGCTGGGGAACCTGGTGGGCTTATATAAACCTTGACGCTATCCCGGAACCTGATTTTGAAGCAAACATAACAACCGTTCCGACCGGAAGCGGAGTTAACTTCACAGATATGACAAAATACGATCCTGAAGAATGGCTTTGGCTTTTTGAAGGCGGGTCACCTGCAACTTCAACGGAACAAAACCCTGAGAACATTATGTACAACAACTCAGGAACTTACGATGTTACTCTGATAGCATCCAATTATCTCGGCTCCGATACTCTCGTCATTGAAAATTACATCAATGCAAATACAACTGTTCTGCCGGAAGTATATTTTGCAGTAAGCGATACTATCCCGCAAACAACTGATACTGTTCAATTCACCGATTTGTCAGTTTACAATCCTGTTGAATGGCAGTGGGAATTTGAACCGGATAATGTAATTTTCGCAAACGGCACAAACGGAGCATCACAAAATCCCGAAATTATTTTCTCAACACCCGGAATATACACTGTGACACTGACAGCCGCAAATTTGAACGGCAGTAACTCTCTTCAAAAGGAAAAGCTTGTTTATTCAGGTGGTCTGCCAATGCCTTTTTACGAAGATTTTGAAACAAAATCATTCAATTCAAAATCGTGGATAATAAATAATCCCGATAATGACAAAACATGGGAACTGGCATATACGGCAGGAACATATCCGGATAATAAGGCTGCAAATATTGAATTCAGATATTACGGAAACTTCGGTGAGCGAGATGAACTTGTATCACCATTGATTAACCTTACAACTTTTCAGTCCGCTTTTCTGGATTTTGACTATGCCTATGCCCAGCGGTCAGCTCAATATACCGACTCATTAATAGTTTACATCTCGGATGATTATCCCGCATCAAAAACAAGAATCCTGGCACTTGGGCAGGATACATCAGGAAATTTTGCGACTGTCCCTCCGGTTATGTCGGAGTTTATTCCGTCCTCACCCGGAGACTGGTGCGGCACGGATAATTTGGTTGAATGCAAGACCGTTGACCTTTCAGAATGGTCGGGCAAACCTGATATCAGGATTATTTTTGAATCGTATAACGGGTTTGGAAATAACCTGTTCATTGACAATGTTTCGGTTGCAAGTCCGGAAGCAGTTGATAAAATGTTTTTTGATGCATCCGGCATTATAATTTATCCAAATCCGTCAACCGGAAAATTCACTATTGATATCGGCAACAAAACACAGGTTAAAAACATTAAAGTTATAAACCTCACCGGCCGGGTGATTTACGACAAAGATATCAACAGTACCATATCAACGAATAGTCTTGATGTTGACCTTGATAAGCGGTCAAAGGGTATCTATCTTGTAAAAGTTGCCTTAGAGGAGATTGTTATAGTCAGGAAACTGGTTTTGAGATAAAACAGGTTCGTCAATGGGCAAATAGTTTTTACCTCTCCGGACCGTCCGGGAATTACAATCCGAAATCAACATCAAAACAAAGGTGATAATTGTTACCTTTCGGTTTTCTCAATGCGCATTCCCACATCCTCAATCCCTTCGAGATTTTCGGTTCTCATTGCCTGCTGCATAGTAAACCTGTACTGACCGCTCATCGGGAACAGCACGCCCCTGCGCAAAAGTACCGTACTCTCTTTAATTTTCCCAAAGCCCTTACCGAACCATTTCCCGTCGGTATCGGCAAGAATAAACTCAAGAGTATCACGTGCATGTGTTTTGTCGGGGAAATAGGTATCAATAAAAATATAAAGATTACTGTACCGGTAATCGGTTGAATTTCTGATATTAATATAAAAATTATACGGCTGGATAGTATCGGTGATCTCCATATCGAATACGATGATTGAATCTGCATTCCACACACCATTGTCAATTGCGATATTTTTCTCGTAAATACGTCCCGGATCACAGGAGATGAGCAAAATGCCCCCTGCAATAAGTATGAATATATTAAAATAGTGCTTCATCCCGGTTTATATCAATCATTAAGACATTTCTAAAAACTATCGTCCAGTTTCCACATATCAAGTTCTTCCTCTCCGTTTTTGTACTCAGTCTGAGCACCCTGCGTTTGAGCATAATCCTCAAGCTGTTCCGGTAACTTTCCTGCTTTATTCTTTTTAATGATATCCATTACTTTATTAAGCGGAATCGCCATCATACTGGAATTATCGCCATAATATGAGTACCAAATCAACTTATTAAATACGTCTGCTTTCTGATAGACTGCATCACCCTTTTTTGTTTTAAGCCTTATTGATGGCGATGGAAACTCAAGCATAGCTTCCTTATAAAAATCGTTTTCAAAGTTCAGGCAGCATTTCAGCTTTCCACACTGGCCTGCCAATTTTGTCGGGTTCAGTGAAAGCTGTTGAAGACGGGCATTATTTGTTGATACGGATGTAAAGTTCGTTCTCCAGGTTGCACAGCACAACTCTCTTCCGCACGAGCCGATACCCCCGAGGCGGGCAGCTTCCTGACGTGCGCCTATCTGCTTCATTTCGATTCTTATCCTGAACATATCGGCAAGAACCTTTATCAATTCCCTGAAATCAACTCTTTCGCTCGCTGTATAGTAAAAAATTGCCTTTGTGTTATCACCCTGATATTCAACATCATTTATCTTCATATCAAGATTAAGGTCATCAACTATTTTTCGTGTATCCCTTTTGGTTCTCTCTTCCTTTTCAACTGCTGAAATCCACTTTTCAATATCCGAGGCTCTTGCCCTGCGATAGACCTTTTTCATTTGATCAGGATCAATCACCTGTCCCTTAACCTTCATTTGAAGTCTGGCTGTTTCTCCGTAAAGGGTTACAATACCGAGATCATGTCCCGGCGACGCTTCAACGGCAACTATATCACCTTCTAACAATTTTACATCAGGGGGAACTTTAAAAAAATCCTTTTTACTGTTTTTAAACCTTACTTCCACAATATCAACAACCTTGGTAACATCGGGTTGTTCAATATCTTTAAGCCAGTTATACGAGCTAAGTTTAGCACATCCCGACCGGTAACTCTCACCGGGTTGTCCGGGTTTGGGTACCGCACAACACCCGCGCGTAAAAAAAGGATTTTCAGTTATATCGAGTTTATTTTCTTTCATCTGTATTGTTGTACTTTTAAGCACCAAAATTAACACTTTTATTTATATGGAAAAAAATCAATCTTTTTTCCTCAACCATTTTGCCAGTTTTAGCGATAAATCCATAAATAAAACACTTGGATTTGCATTTCGTTCAATATGATAGATTGACTTGTCGAGTTCCTCGGCAATCAAATGGCTATTCCTCTCATTTATAAAAGGATAAAATTTACCGATAAAATCGGATTCCTCATTATTTACACGGACAAGATCACTGCTGTTGTAATTCATCAGAAGACTTTCACGTGTGAATCGCAATGCATAGTTTAAAAAACTTTTATTCTTTTCCCGGCTGTTTTTCGACATGTCGGCAACAAACTTTATCAGTTTTTCAACATCAAACTGATAGACATTACGCATCCACTCCCTGAAATTCAAAAAATTATACCTTTCCTCCTCCGATTGCGAAATAAGCCTAACGGCAGCAAGATAATTTCCATCTGCTATCCTGACTGCATCATTGGCCTGAGCAGGCTCATAACCATCCCTGATAAGCGCTTTAGTAAGTTCCGTATCACTTAACTTCCCGATTTTTATCAATTGTGTTCTCGATAAAATAGTATTGATTATCAAATCCTGGTTTTCTGAGACCAACAGAAACAAAGTCTTATCCGGTGGCTCTTCAAGCACCTTTAATATCTTCGGGGCTGCTGCGTGAAACAGCTTCTCAACCATCCAGATTATCATCACCTTATACTCCGATTCATACGACTTATAGGAAAGTGTCTTTATTATCTCGTTACAATCCCTGGCATTTATTATTGCCTGTTTTCTTTCCATACCCAACTTTGCATACCAGGCGGAAAGATTTATATAAGAATTTGTTTCAAGCAGAAGTTCTCTCCATTGACTGATAAAATCCTTACTCATCGGCTTTTCAATGTTCTTAACCTTCGCCGTGGGATAAATAAAATGCAAATCGGGATGAATAAACTTCTGATATTTTATACAGGAAGGGCACTCACCACAGGAATCACCATCCTGCTTATTAGTACAATTTATATATTGGGCATAGGCAACGGCCAAAGCAAGTTTACCCGATCCTTCAGGACCGAGAAACAGTTGGGCATGACTGACTCTGTTCTCTTCAACCGTCCTGACAAGACGTTGCTTTATATCTTCCTGGCCTATTATATCCGCAAATCTCATTTTTCTTAAATAAAACCAAAATCCATCCCCAAAACTTTCAGTACAAAATCCGAATTCAGGAAATCAGGATAATAAATTCTTTGAGTTTAATACAAAATTATCTTATTAACCTCAATCCTGTCATTCACTCTAAGTTCATAGAAATAGATTCCTTTTGTCGCTTTTCTTCCGTTGTCGGTTTTCGCATCCCAGACAAGTTTGTGTTCACCTTTTGTGAAATAATCATTAGCGATTGTTCTCACTTTCCGGCCATTAATACTAAAAACAGTCAGTTCCACACTTGATTTCTCTCTCAGCGAAAAGGAAATATTAACCTCACCTGATGACGGATTAGGATATGCAAAGCTGATTTTCCCGCTTTCAACCTCCAAATCATCAATCCCGATTCCTATCTCGGGTGTCTCAAGTTTCACATCCGTATATATTCTGTATTCACCGGCTGCAAGTGTAATACTCTCATTTACATTATTCACCTCAAGCGAATCTCCGGCAAAATAATCATACCATTTGCCCGTATGCTGAAAAGCCGGTGACACACTAACGGATGAAACATCAAAATTACCGATTACAGTCACATTCATCGAAGCATCGTTAAGATGAATACTTTTTCCCGCACCTGACAACGACAAAGTGAAGTCCGTTGTACGGAACACGTCATACTCTTTCTTCAGATTAATCAGAGAAGCATAAATATCATAAAGCAACTTCCTGCGATAGTCGAAATAATAATTCCATTTAATAGGTTTTTGGTCGGTACGATGGTCATCTTCACCAATAACACCCGGATAATTGATATAATAGTCATAACCGAGTTCACCAAACTGCCATATCATCTTAGGACCGGGAATTGTAAAGAAAAATGCCGCTGCAAGCTGTTCCCTTTGCAGTGCGATAGTCGTATCCTTAATATTATAAGAGCCGCTTGAATTTCCGTAATTTATATTTTTTGCCATCAGACGTTCCTCATCGTGGCTTTCCATAAATCCGACCAGATTCGGCTGGCTCCATCCCCTCTGCTTATATGATATCCACTCGAAATTGGAATTTGAGAGCCATCCCATAGTGGCCTCATTGTAATTATAATTCCCGTTTCCCCAAGGCATCATTCCGTCGTTTGAAAGGACTTTCTCCTCCGAATTTTCCGAAAAATGCTCCAGAATCATATATGCATCATCATTAACCGACCAAACGGAATCGGCATACTGTTTAAGAATATCAATCCTTGACTGATCATATTGTCCCCATTGGGATGTATTTCCGAGAGTGTTTTTCTGCGTATAACCTTTTGAAAGATCGAGCCTGTAACCGTCAACTTTATACTCTGACAACCAGAATTTAAAAGCACGGCTGATATATTCTTTTGTTGAAGGGCTTTCGTGATTCATATCAAATCCAACATTAAAATCATGTTTCGGAACCGGATTGTAGAAAGGGCTGTTTTCAGCAGGCCTGTTGTTTTGCGAATCCCAGTAAAGTCTTACATAAGGAGATGTACCGAAGGAATGATTGTAAACCACATCAAGAATAACCGCAATACCTTTGCTATGACAGGCATCAACAAACTGTTTCAGTGTGTTTTTCGGCCCGTAATATTTATCGGGTGCGAAGTAAAAATTAGGATTGTAACCCCAGCTCAGATTTCCTTCAAATTCATTTACAGGCATAAGCTCGATGGCATTTATTCCGAGATGTTTAAGATAATCAAGAGTATCAATCAATGAAAGATAAGTGTGCTGAGTAGTAAAATCCCGAATCAGAAGCTCATATATAACAAGGTCGGTAACGGCAGGTGGTTCAAAATTTGTGTTTTGCCATTCATATTCTTCCTGATTTGTTTGAAAAACAGACACTATCCCCTCCTGTCCGGCCGGATATGCTTTAAGATCAGGATATGTTGAATTTGAAATGTATTGATCATTCCAGGGATCAAGCACTTTTTCGCAATAGGGGTCACCGATTTTTACTTCTCCGTCAACAAAATACTGATAGGCATATTCCTGCCCCGGAGTCAGCCCGTTAAGTTCAATCCAGTATCGTTTTCCGTCAGGCGTCCGGTTCATAAACCCCGATTCAGCGGTTTGCCAGTCGTTAAACTCCCCAATTACAAAAGCATACTCCTTCTCCGGTGCATACAACGAAAGAATAACCGTTGAGCCGTCAATGTAATTGATACCGTCAACCATTCCATCCGGTAGTTCGGCAATCATCGGATCGGGCATAACTATGTAAGAAAATGAATCGGCAACCGTTGCCACCTGATTCTTTGCAATTATCTTCACCCAGATATCATTCCAGTAAGTACCGAAATTATCCGCCGGTATCGTCTCTTCGATTGAAGTACCGGAAACAGCAGAATACTCATTACCGTTAACAAACATATACAAACTGTCGGCAAGAGGACTTGCGGCAACAACATCAATCGGATCATTCAGTTTTACGGTAAAACCCGATGAGCCAGGTTCCTGAATAATGATACTGAGGTCATTACTGAAAACATCAAGGAACAGATCTTCAGTTTGAGTGCCACCGTCTGCACTTCTGAAAACCATACAAATCTCCGAAATATCTCCTGATGCAGGAACACCATAAAAATCACGCAAAGTAGGCGAAAGGTCAAGACTGTAAAGATTATTGCCGAGTGATGTCAGTTGTGGTTGGGTGTTATTGTTACCCCAGGAGCCAATGACATATTGCCACTGCACACCGTTGACCGTAACACCAGTGTGTGTATAAATATCGCCGTTATATGTTTCAAGAGGAGTTCCTGTTGAATTAAAATAGAGAACAACCTCTTCGTCTGCTGTGGCATATTCAGGGTCAGTATAGACCGTTTGCGAATTCAGCAAATTAACAAATAGCAGGTTGATGATAAGCAAAGTTAATGATGTAGCATTTTTCATATTTATTGTTTTTTATTAGAGTTTGCAAAAATACAAAAAAAGGTGGGAGTTTTACCGGATGATACTT
>CAYOZZ010000071.1:0-3135 GCA_964408535.1 uncultured Bacteroidales bacterium
TTTTCTTCGTAAGTTTATCCTATTTGTCAATGACAATCTTTTTGCTGTAAACGGTTCCGTCAATTGATAAGTGTAAAAAGTAAATACCGTTGTTTAAAGAGCTTACATCAATAGTTTTTGATGGGGAATTTTCGTTGAACGAATAAAAACCGGAATAGACTGTCCTGCCGCCGATACCGGATAAGGAAATGCTCGCATCAAGTTTGTATGGAGTATTAATAATAACAGTTAGTTCTTTTGATACCGGATTCGGGAATACTTTTATCCTTTGCTCCGTAAGAATATCTTCAATATCAAGGTTGTTATTTACAAAGAAACATCTGACCTCGCTCCAGTTCGTCGTATCGCCGGTGTTAAAGGCTTTTACCCTCCAATAATAAATTTGGTTATTCTCAAGTGGAAATACCACCTGAAAACTTGTATTTGGTTCAAGAACAATACTAATTTCCGGTTCATTAAAATTGTCTGATATATCGTACTGAACAATATAACCGTCTGTTCCGTTTTGGCCTTCCCATTCCAGTGCCGGCATAACTCCCACAGTGTCTTCGTCGGCAGGACTTGTAAGATAAACGGTGTTTATTGTAGTGAAGTGCCACACATCTGACCATATAGTCGTATCCAGACTATGGGCGGCTTTAACTCTCCAGTAATAACTTTTTCCGTACATTAATCCCTGTATCTGAGCATTAGGCTGGTCTGTGAATGTGGGATATGAAGATGTAAAGCCAGGGTCGTCTGATAGTTCGTAGATATAGCTGAATGAACCGTCTATTTTCTCCCATTGTAATGTTAGGTCGAGATTAAGGTCGTTTGCGTTATTTGAAGGTGAAACAGGAGTGACTTTTTCAACGGTTGTGAAAGATTTTGCCATTGACCATTCAGATGTATCTGTGTTATGTCTTGCACGAACCCTCCAGAAATATTTTGAGCCGAAATAAAGTTGTGACATTTGTACATAATTTTGATTAATAGTTGCCGTTTTGGTTATTGATGCAGGACTGCCGAAAGGATTGTTTGTGTTATAAAAGACAATGGTACCGTCTTTACCTGCAAGCCAGATATTTTGTTCGTCAACTACTGTAATTGAATAAAGGTTTTTGTGGGCTCCGGTTATATTGGAAGTCCAGGATATTCCATCGAAAACAGCTAATTCACCGAAATTTCCTACTGCTATTCCCAGGTTTTCATTTATCATTTTTATCGAATTCAGTTGAAAACTTTCAGGGTTTTCAAATTCGGTCCACTCAGAACCGTCGTAATGAAGTATTGGTCCATTTTTCCCGATTATCCAACCGTTGGATGGACTTACAAAAGAAATCCCGTACAGAGTATTGCTTGTAGGTGAATTTACCTGTGACCATACGGAACCGTCAAAATGTAGTATTTTCCCTGAATTTCCCACTGCCCAAACATCGTTTGTATCTATCGCACAAACGGAATACAGATTGCTGCCGGTCTGACTGTTCTGAAGTACCATACCGTTGGCATCAATGAAAATGATAGTTCCCGATTTTCCTACTATCCATATATGATTTTCATCAAGTGCTGTTATCTCTAACAGTTCTTTATCGGTCAGAGTATTGTTTTGAATTGTCCAGGTGCCGTTTTCAGCCTTGATAATCTTACCGTATCTTCCTGCTGCCAGGCCGTTATCAACATCAAACATATAGATATCATTCAGGTTTGAGTAGATGGGTATTTCCACTTCTTCCCAGGTGTTACCGTCATATTGAATCATTTTACCCTCATCACCGACGGCAAAACCGTTTTCGGAGTCAATAAAATATATCCCGTTAAGGTCTTCCGTAACAGGAATTCCGTTATCAACTTTCCAGTAATATGTTGTATCTGTCTGGCAATCTACATACGTGAAACCGGAGAGATAATTACCGTTAATTTTTCTTTTCCATTCCATTATTACCTCAGGATTTAGATTGTCGTCTCCTCCGGAGATGTAATTTGTTATGAGCCTGTTAAGAACATTGAAGCTGAATGTTTCCGACCATTCCGATTCACCCGTTTGATCGTATGCTTTTACCCTCCAATAATATTTTTCTCCGAAGAGCAGGTTTTCCGCTGAAACAGACGTTACGTTTATATCATATTCCAAAGGATTTGTAAAGGTGTCGTTTTTATCAATCTGAAGTTTATACGATACCTGTCCGGTACCACATACTGCATTCCAGTCAAGCGTAACATCCGGCATCTGATTGATGGCATTATTTTCCGGTGCTACCGGAAGCGGGGTGTTTATCTTTAGTTGAGCAGATAAACTTAACGAAATAGTCGTAATCACAACGGTGTAAAGAATTTTTTTCATATCGGTTTGCTTTTAAATTGATGTACGGATTCAGGTTGTTAAAAAACAACAGAATCACGATTAAATACAAAGATATAAAAAAAACAAATAGTGTAATTTTTTAATTCATTAAAGAGATAAATCACTATGCCGGATTTAAGAAAGCGTATTATCCTTTAAAGATGAAATAGACGGCAAGCACTAAAAAAACAAATCCGATAAGATGATTTATCCTTATGGTTTGATTTTTAAAAACCAGCAGTGTGAATAGGGTGAAAACAATCAATGTTATAACTTCCTGAATAACTTTTAACTGTACCAATGTGAAAGGGCCTCCGTTTTCCTTAAACCCAATTCTGTTAGCCGGAACCTGAAACATATATTCGAACAGTGCTATTGACCAGCTAATCAGAATTATTGCTGCAATTCCGAGTTTATTGAACCATTTCCATTCGGCAAATTTTAAATGACCGTACCAGGCAATTGTCATAAATGTATTCGACAATATTAAAAGCCCGATTGTTAAGAGTGATTTCATTATTCGATTATTTGAGAATGCTAAAGTAAAAATAACCCGGCAGACAAGGGAATCTGCCAGGTTAAATAATGTTAAAAACGGAACCTTAAATTTATGAAAAATTCCTGCTTTGGAGCCGGGTGATATGAGTTGCCGTCAGGATCGGGCTCCGTAAATGCCATATAGGTTTGACCTGTAAAGTTTCGTGCTGAAAAGCTTGCCTCACCTTTTATTTTTTTTAAAGACCAGAGGTAAGTCAGCGTTGCATTATAAATATTGAACCCTTTTTGCCAGTTTTGGTATATGCCGGGATCAA
>CAYOZZ010000072.1:0-21939 GCA_964408535.1 uncultured Bacteroidales bacterium
AATATGAACAACTCGGTAAGTAATACTGCAAAATATCAGGAAAATCTTTCTGCACTGAATACTATGTTTGAGAATCAGATGAAAGGTACTTCCGATCAGGTTGCCACAACAGAAAAATTAAAGGAAACTCTTGATGCATTCCTGGAAAAACTGAATGAATCGGCTAATAAGACTGTTAAATATAATGAAGAATTGGACAATCTTGCCAATAAAGTTGCTGCCTTAAATACCGTTTATGGTAATATGCTTTCAGCAATGAATGTTAAATCGTAATATTAATTTTATAAACCCTGAATTAATAAACCAATAATTAGATCATCTAATGGCAGGATATAAGGAAACACCGCGGCAGAAAATGATTAGTATGATGTATCTGGTGCTTACGGCACTTTTGGCACTCAACGTGGCAAAGCAGATTCTTGATGCATTTGTCGTGGTAAATGAAAGTATGGAGGCGACAAATGAAAATTTTTCGCAAAAGATCAATCAGACATATACAAAATTTAAAGATCAGTATGAGTTAAATCCCGAAAAAGTCGGGAAATATTGGGAAAAGGCTAAAAAGGTGCAAATATTATCAAAAAGCATAAATGATTATATTGATTCTTTAAAGGTAACGGTTATTGCTAAAACCGAAAAAATTCCTCACAGTGTTGCTGATACAATTAAGCTTGTTGATATAAAAAATAAAGATAATTTTGATATGCCTACCCATTATTTTATGGGAACGGATATGAAAAAGGGAATTGCCTATGATTTAAAAGACAGTATTAGTGCTTTTCGTGAAAGAATACTTAGCTTTATAAATGAGGAGGACAGACCTACATTTGCAAAAAAAATCGGTCTGGTTACCGAAGGAGATTTCAGGGATGCCGACAAGCAAAAGCAAAGCTGGGAGGAGCATAATTTTTATCATACGATTCTGGCGGCAGATGTTGTATTATTGAATGAACTAAAAGCTGAAGTCTATAATGCAGAATCAGATATTGTTAACTATTTATTTTCATCTATTTCCGCCAAGGACTTTAAAGTTGCCGATGTTGAGGCCAAAGTTATTCCCGAAAGTAAATATGTATTTCAGGGTGACGACTATACCGCCGAAATACTTGTTGCAGCTGTTGACAACACACAGAATCCGGAAGTTTATATCCTTGATGGTGCCGATACGCTTACAGTTGCTAATATTGACAGGGCCAAGAAATATATAGGAAAAGCAGGTGTTGTTAAACTGGAACTTCCTGCAAATTCGCTTGGTGAGAAAAAATATGCCGGACTTATTAAATTGATGACACCAATGGGTGTTCCGAGATATTTCGGCTTTAAGAGTGATTATATAGTTGCAAAACCTTCGGCAACAATATCACCCACAAAAATGAACGTATTTTACAGGGGTGTTGATAATCCGGTTGCTATTTCGGCTTCAGGAAAATCCGATGCTCAGTTACAACCGTCAATTACTGCGGGAAGCCTTACACGTAGCAGTGAAGGTGGTTGGATTGTTAAGAATATTCCTAATAATGCCAATAAGGTTACCATTAAAGTTTATGCTGATGATGCCGGTGGTAAAAAGTTTATGGGTGAGCAGGAATTCAGGGTAAAACGGTTACCTGACCCTATTGCTAAGGTACCTGGAACAAAGAGTGGTAAAATAGCTAAGAATCAAATGCTTGCCAATGCATTTTTAATGTGTAGGTTACCCGAATGGGTTGACTTTGAATATCCTTTTAAAGTGACATCTTTTACAATGATTGTTCCTTCGGGAGGTGGTTATGTAACTCCTGAAAAATCCAAAAATCAGATGTTTACGGATAAGATGAAACGTTTGATTAAAGGCGCGAAAAAAGGTGATATAATTATTTTTAAAGATATAAAAGTAAAGGGACCTGAAGGCCCCCGGAAAATTGAGTCAATAAACGTTGAAATAAAATAAAATTACATAGGAGGCAATATGAAATCAAAAGTTAATTTTTTAATACTACTTGGACTACTTCTTGGAATGGCATACACTTCGGATGCTCAGGTTCTTGATAGTCCGCGCGACGGGGTTTTTGATGAAATAAATTTGCCGGATAAAAAACCTTTACCATATTACCCCGTAAGGGAAGCTGATGTGGTTTGGAAAAAAAGAATCTGGCGTATTATTGATTTGCGTCAAAAAATGAATCAACCCTTCTACTATCCTGAAACGAGGCAAAAAGGAATGAAAAACTTTATGACTGTTATTATGGATGCACTTAGGGAAGGAACCATTACTGCTTATGATCCTCAGGATGATCAGTTTCTGGTGCCAATGACATATCAGGAAATTGAAAATAAGCTTACCACAACGGATACTATTCCTATTTATGACCCGAATAATCCGGATATTATTTTAAGATACGAGGTGACACAACGGGATTTTGATCCGGCAACCGTAGATCGTATTAAGTTAAAAGAGGACTGGTTCTTTGATAAGCAAAGGTCTATTATGGATGTTCGTATTCTTGGTATTTGCCCTGTACAAACTCTTAATGATGAACAAACAGGAAACTTCATTGGATTTGTTAACCTTTTCTGGATATATTTCCCGGAAGCAAGGCCGGTTTTTGCTAAAGCCCTTGTATATAATAGGTTAAATACTGCAATGAACCGTACTTATGACGAACTTTTTATGAACAGATTGTTCAGCAGCTATATTATTCAGGAGGATAATGTTTATGGCAGACCAATATCGGATTATGCAACGGGAATGGATGCCCTGCTTGAAGCTCAAAGAATTAAGAATGAAATCTCGGATTTTGAAAATGAACTCTGGGATTACTAAGAAATAAATAATCAAAAAAAACTCTCCACGATTCGGAGAGTTTTTTTTTGCCCTCTTTTTCGTACTTTTGCTTTTTAATTATTCCGGATAAATGAAAACTGTAAATATTCTTGATACTCCGATTGAATATCTCAAAGGTGTGGGACCTGTAAGAGCGGATATTCTGAAAAAGGAGCTTAAAATATTTACATTCAATCACCTTTTGCATTATTTTCCTTTCAGGTATGTTGACAGGAGCAAGTTCTATAAAGTCAGTGAAGTAAATAACGATACTACCTATTTTCAAATAAAAGGCCGGATTATTGATATGCACGAGGTTGGACAGGGGAGAAGCCGGCGACTTGTTGCAACGCTTTGGGACGAAACCGGAAATATCGAACTTGTTTGGTTTAAAGGGATAAAGTGGATAGTTAATAAAATTTCTTCAGGAAAAGAATATGTGGTTTTTGGAAAACCTAATCATTTCAAAGGAAGATATAATATTCCGCATCCTGAAATTGAAGAAGTCGGCGTAAACAAAATTGACCTTGGCGAAAAACTTCAACCCTTTTATTATTCATCCGAAAAACTGAAATCCAAAGGCCTCGACAGCAAAGGAATCGGAAAGATAATGAAGAATCTGATACCTGTTGTTAGAGACCATCTTAACGAAACACTCACCCCTGAAATTATTGATAACCTTAAATTAATCCCGAGAGAAGAAGCATTACTTAATATTCATTTTCCGAAAGATCAGAAAATATTGCAAAGAGCGCAGGCAAGACTTAAATTTGAGGAGCTGTTTTTTATTCAGCTCACATTGCTTGAGTTGAAAATAGTACGGTCGGAAAAAGTCAAAGGACACGTTTTTAATAGGGTAGGAAATCATTTTAATGACTTTTACCATAAAAATCTGCCGTTTGAACTGACGGGCGCACAGAAAAAGGTAATTAAAGAGATACGGGCCGATCTCGGCTCAGGCAAGCAGATGAACAGGCTTTTACAAGGTGATGTCGGAAGCGGGAAAACGCTTGTGGCTCTTATGAATATGCTTATTGCCGTTGATAACGGTTTTCAGGCCTGTATGATGGCTCCTACCGAAATCCTTGCCGTACAACACTATAATTCCATTTCAAAACTTCTTAAAGGTCTTGACATTAATATCAGATTACTTACCGGTTCCACCAAAACGGCAGAGCGCAAAATTATTCACGAGGAGTTACAAAACGGAGAATTACCGCTTCTCGTAGGAACGCATGCTTTAATAGAGGATACCGTAAAATTTAAAAACCTCGGATTGGTTGTTATTGACGAGCAACACCGTTTTGGCGTAGCTCAAAGAGCTAAACTTTGGAAAAAGAACACAATTCCGCCGCATATCCTCGTTATGACCGCCACACCCATTCCCAGGACTCTGGCAATGACTTTCTATGGCGACCTTGATGTGTCCGTTATTGACGAGATGCCTCCCGGAAGAAAACCTGTAAAGACGGTTCATTTTTATGATAAGGACAGATTGCGCGTTTTCGGTTTTATGAAAAAACAGATTAAAGAGGGAAGACAGATTTATGTTGTATATCCATTGATAAAAGAATCGGAGAAACTTGATTTGAAAGACCTGATGGACGGCTATGAAAGTATAAGCCGTGAATTTCCTCTTCCGCATTATGCCATCAGCATTGTCCATGGCAAATTAAGCAGCAAGGACAAAGATTATGAAATGCAACGCTTTGTAAGAGGGGAGACCGATATTATGGTGGCAACAACCGTTATTGAAGTCGGAGTGGATGTCCCGAATGCTACCGTAATGATAATTGAAAATGCCGAACGTTTCGGACTTTCACAGTTGCATCAGTTGCGCGGCAGGGTAGGCAGAGGCGGCAGCCAGTCATATTGTATCCTGATGACAAAAGACAAACTGACACCCGACGGAATGCAACGCATTAGAACAATGGTCGGTACAACAGACGGATTTAAAATTGCGGAAGCCGACCTCCGGTTAAGAGGTCCAGGAGACCTTATGGGAACACAGCAGAGCGGAATAGTTGATCTTAAAATAGCCGATCTTATCAGGGATGAAAAAATTCTGCAATATGCAAGAACAACAGCAATAAAACTTCTTAAAAACGACCCGCACCTTAACAAGGAAGATAACAGAGTAATAAGAAAACAATTAGCTTATCTGAATAAAAACAGAATTGACTGGAGCAGGATAAGTTAGTCAATATTTTAAAATCGGTAAAACAAATAAATCTTACATTTGCAGTTTCAAAATTTTTTAAAATGAAGATTTCATATAACTGGCTGAAAGATTATCTCGATTTTGAGCTTTCTCCCGAAAAGCTCTCCGAATTACTTACCGACAGTGGCCTTGAGGTCGAAGGTCTTGAAAAGTGGCAATCGGTAAAAGGCGGAATGGAAGGAATTGTAATTGGTAAAGTCATTACCTGCGAAAAACATCCTAATGCCGACAAACTGAGCATTACGACTGTTGATGTTGGTGACGGCAGGCTGCTTCCTATTGTTTGCGGTGCTCCGAATGTTGCTGCCGGACAAAAAGTGGTCGTTGCTACGGTCGGGACAAAACTGTATGACGGTGATGAGGCTTTTGAGATTAAAAAAGCTAAACTGAGAGGTGAAGTTTCGGAAGGAATGATATGCGCCGAGGATGAAATCGGTCTCGGTGATTCGCACGACGGAATAATGGTTCTTGATGATGATGCGAAAACCGGAACACCTGCAAATGAGTATTTTAATATTGCACAGGATTGGATTTTCGAGATCGGACTGACACCAAACCGTACGGATGCTATGTCGCATATAGGTACCGACAGGGATATAAAGGCTGTTCTTGATAATATTGATTTTCTGAATAATAAAAAATCCGAAAGAAAAATAAATCTGCCGCCGGTAGAAGATTTTTCTGCTGATAATCACGACCTTGACATTGATGTTATTGTCGAAAATCCGGAAGCTTGTCCGAGATATACCGGTGTTACAATTTCGGGTATTGAGGTAAAAGAATCTCCTGACTGGCTTAAAAACCGGCTGAATGCAATAGGTCTCAGACCGATTAATAATATTGTTGATATTACCAATTTTGTTCTTCACGAAACAGGACAGCCTTTGCACGCATTCGATGCCGGTAAAATTACCGGAAATAAGGTTATTGTCAAAAAACTTCCGGATGGAACAAAGTTTATTACTCTTGATGAAGTGGAAAGAGAGCTTACGGCCAATGATTTGATGATTTGCAATTCGGAAGAAGGAATGTGTATCGGAGGAGTTTTCGGTGGTTTACATTCGGGAGTTACGGAAAAAACTACAAGCATTTTTCTTGAAAGTGCCTGGTTTGATTCCGTTCATATTCGTAAAACATCAAAGCACCATGACCTTCAAACCGATGCCTCATTCAGATTTGAACGTGGTATTGATCCCGAAATGGTTATTTATGCTCTGAAAAGAGCGGCACTGCTTATTAAAGAGATTGCAGGTGGTAAAATATCATCTGAAATAAAAGATGTTTACTCCGGACATTTTGAAAATACCAAAGTTGACGTTTCGTGGAAAAATATTGACAGACTTATCGGTAAAAACCTGGGAAAAGATGTAATCAAAAATATCCTGATTTCACTGGAATTTGAAATTCAGGATGAGACTGACGACGGAATGAAACTGTCAGTTCCATCATACAGAATTGATGTTACAAGGGAAGCCGATGTAATTGAGGAGATACTCAGGATTTACGGTTATAACAATATTGAAATACCTTCACGCCAGACTTCTGCAGTTGTTCATAATAAAAAACCTGATGCTGAAAAGGTTAAAAATGTTATTGCCGCCTTTTTAAGCGATAACGGTTTTAATGAAATTATGAACAACTCGCTTACAAAAGCAGCCTATTATGAGGAATGCAAAGCTTTCGACGAAAAAAGAAGTGTTGAAATACTGAATCCTCTCAGCCGGGACCTGAATGTAATGCGTATGTCGCTGTTGTTTGGAGGCCTTGAAGTTATTTCCTATAATCTCAACAGGAAAAATACCGATCAAAAACTGTATGAGTTTGGTAAAGTTTATTTTAAAAACATTGAGGCGGAACCGGAAAAACCGGTAACCGGGAAATATAGTGAAGTTAACAGTCTTGCGTTGTTCGTTACAGGTAAAAAGGATAATGAAAGCTGGTACACACCGGAAAAAGAGGTGGATTTTACTTTTATTAAGGCAATGTCGCAAAATCTTTTAAGACGTATCGGAATACCGTTTTTTAAATTTGAATATTTAAAAAGTGAAAAGCAATATTTCGATTACGGTCTGGATGTTTTTTTCAATGAAAAGCAGGTTTTTGAAACCGGGAAGGTATCTTCCTCTTTGTTGAAGAAGTTTGATATAAAGCAGGATGTATTTTTTGCAAACTTTAACTGGGATTATGTTTTCGAACTGATAAAAAGAGTTAGGGTTCAATATACTCCTATATCGAAATTCCCTGAAGTAAGACGCGACCTTGCACTTTTGCTCGATAAATCAATACCCTTTGCCGAGGTTGAAAAACTGGCCTATAACACCGAGCGTAAACTGCTGAAGTCTGTTAACCTGTTTGATGTTTATGAGGGCAAGAATATTGAAGATGGTAAAAAGTCGTATGCAGTCAGTTTTATCTTGCAGGATAATGATAAAACACTCACCGACAAAGTGATAGACAAGGTAATGAAGAAAATGATGAGGGTTTTTGAGGATAAATTGAGTGCAACTATAAGATAATGAATAACTTACGGTATCATAACAAGGTGCTCTTAATTAAATATTAATGACTTTATTAACTTAAAACATATAATTATGGCAGAGAAAAAAGCATTATTGTCAATTACCCCGGCAGGTGAGAAGTTTGTTATTCCTCAAAAAGAGGAGTACGATTCGGAATATAAACGCCTTGAAAAGTTAGCGAAACAGGCAAAATCCGAAGGTAAAGAGGTTGTTGTGGTTATGGGGCTCGGATTTGTGGGTGTTGTTATGGCTGCAATCGTTGCCGATACAAAAGACAAAGACGGCAATTACAGCAAATTCGTTATCGGTTATCAAAGACCGAGTGTGAGAAGCTACTGGAAAATACCTTTGGTCAACAGGGGAGAGTCGCCGGTAAAAGCCGAAGACCCTGAAGTGGATGAGATTATCGAAAGAACAACCCGCGACGCAAAAACTTTCGTTGCTACTTTCAACAGCGATTGTCTTAAGCTGGCCGATGTGGTTGTTGTGGATGTACAGTGCGATTATGCCAAGAAAGACCTTGGTAATATGAAGACCGGTGAAACGGATATGGCAGCTCTCGAAGCTTCAATGAAAACAATAGGTGAGAATATTCCACCGCACGCTCTTGTTCTTATTGAGACTACGGTTGCTCCGGGAACTACCGAGTTTGTTGCCTGGCCAATCCTCAAAAAGGCATTTGCAAAACGCGGATTAAAGGAGACGCCATTATTGTCTCACAGCTTTGAACGTGTTATGCCAGGGCGTGAGTATGTTTCATCAATCCGTGATTTCTGGCGCGTTTGCTCGGGTTGTGACCTTGAGGCCAGAAACCGTGTTGAAAAATTCCTGCACGAAGTGCTGAATACCGAAAAATTCCCTTTAACAGTGATGGACAGGCCGATTGAATCGGAAACAACGAAGATTGTTGAGAATTCATACAGAGCTACAATTCTTGCTTTTATGAACGAGTGGAGCCTTTTTGCAGAGCGTAACGGCGTTGACTTGATAAAAGTTATGAATGCAATTAAAAAGCGTCCGACACACAGTAATATGATATTCCCCGGACCTGGTATCGGCGGATACTGCCTGCCGAAAGACGGCGGACTCGGATACTGGGCATATCGTCATATTCTCGGATTTGAAGATGGCGACAACGTGTTCAAAATTACTCCTACGGCAATTGATATTAACGACACACGTGGTCTTCATGTTGCAGAACTTACACGCGACGGACTCCGTAATATGGGCCGCTACATAGCCGGTTCGGATGTGTTGATATGTGGTGCCAGCTATCGCCAGGATGTCGGTGATACACGGTATAGCGGAAGCGAAATGGTTGTCCGTAAACTGACTGAAATGGGAGCCGAGATGAGAGTTCACGACCCTTATGTTGACAACTGGAATGAATTTGAGTTGCAGGACGAAGACGCCGAACATTCCTGGAAACGCTTTTTCCGTAATCAGGAACACCTTAAAGATCTGAGGATTGAAAAAGATTTAAAGAAAGCAATTAAAGGTGTTGAAGCACTTATTCTTGCTGTTCCGCATTCCGACTATTTAAAACTTAAACCTGCCGATATTGTAAAATGGGCGGGCGGACCGATTGCCGTTATTGATGCCTTCGGTATCCTTACCGATGATAAAATCAGAGAGTATTTCAAACTCGGTTGTGAGGTGAAAGCTCTTGGTCGCGGTCATATTCAAAGACTTAAGAAAGAGGTTCTGAACAAATAATGGTATAATGATTATTAAACCCGAATTATGCAATGGCATAATCGAAAAAGTGTTAACAAAGGATACAAATTCCGGATTATAAGCTAAATTGCACTAAATCGGGGTTATCCCGCCTAATCCATTAGTTCGTGAAACTCCTGATGCATAAGGCGGGTTGAAAACACTACTTCCAAACAGTTACTTGCAAAATAAAACTGTTTGGAAGTAGTTAATATACCTGTGAATTATAATTTCTGACAAAACATTATATCGGTTATTCCGGCATTTCACAAAACTCATAATATATGAGGCGGGTTGAAATACAAATATATAATTTGATGAAGTATTTTTTATTTTTTCTGTTTTTATGCATTGCAGGCAGTTTTCAAATATCTGCTCAAAACACCGATATTGTGAAAGGTATGGTGGTTGATATGGATAAACATACACCGCTTCCTTACACAAATATTGTGGTATTACATAAAAACAGAGGAACCGTTAGTAACGAAAAAGGCCTTTTCTCTTTGGATATTTCTGAACTGGACAAGAGTGATTCTTTAAGTTTTCAATATGTCGGGTATGATACTAAAGTTGTTGTAATAAGCGAATTAGACAGTGTAGATACTATTTTTTTGAAGGAAGCCATTATTAATTTGAGTGAGGCTTTCGTTTTTAGCGACCCTCCCGACCCCGAAGTTATTGTTAAGAAGGTTCTTGAGAATAAAAAAGTTAACTATAAAAAAAGAACTGCCATAGCGCAAACCTTTATCCGTTGGAGAAATACTTCGGATATTCAAAAAATAAATTTGTATCTTAAGAAGAATTCCATCAAAGAACTTGATGAAGAATCACTGAAATATGCAGCAGGTAAAATCCCAAAACATAATACTTCATATACCGATTTTTTAGTTGATCTCTATTTTTCGTCGAATATTGACGATACTCTTAAAATAGACCCCGTTAAAGCGGTATCTTTAAAACAGGAAGAAATAACCGAATTGGAACAAATGGCCGGCATTTTCGAAAAATTATTTAATGATACCGAAGAAAATGAGTATTGGAAAGTTAAAAGTGGAATTTTGAGTCAAAAGCTTGATATTGACGATGAAGATAGTGAGCAGAAAAAGGATTCCGTTTCTGAAAGCAGGGCAAACACCATAAAAACAGAATATTATAACCGGAGTATTAAGTCGAGGCTTGGGTACAGTTCAATGGACGACAAAGATATGTGGGATTTTTTATATCATCCCGGAAGATATGTTTTTACTCTTGTCGGCGGAGCTAAAGTGAACGGAGAGGATGTTTATATTATTGATTTTGTACCGAAAAAGAGCGGAAAGTATATTGGCAGAGTTTATATATCAATGAATACATACGCACTAATCAGGGCTGACTATGGTTATGCGGAAGGAAAAGTCGGGAGAGATTTTCATCTTTTCGGTGTCGGATACACCGTAAATCATTTTAGCGGCTCTGTTTTCTTTGAAAAAAACGGAAATAGATATGATTTGAAATATTTTTCTCAGAAAACAGGTACCGGTTTCAGTGTAAACAGAACAGTGTCATTGCTGAAGAAAAGAGAACGTTTTCTTTTTGATAAAAAACTTAAAGAAATAAAAGTAAAAATTGATTTCGAAGTTACATCCGAAGAGTCAGTTGAGGTTTTAATTTTTGACGAGAAAGAGATAACCGATGAACAATTTGCCGGTTTTAAGCAAAAGGAGAATATGAAGATAATATATATTGATCATTTTAGCGATGATTTATGGAAAGGTTATCCTATAATCGAACCGACAAAACGAATGAGAGAATATAAAAAGCAATAACTAAAAAAGCCCGGAAAACCGGGCTTTCAAACTCCTCGTCTTGGATCCCTTACATACGGGAGACCCTCTGATTAAGCTCCTCCTCTTGGACTTGAACCAAGGACCCTCTGATTAACAGTCAGATGCTCTAACCAACTGAGCTAAGGAGGAATATTATACTTCTTACCCTCTGATTAATCCCGCATATGCGGGACTCTAACCAATCCCGACCCTTTGGGTCGTGGATCCTCGAAAATGTTTGAATTTATAAAATTCAACATTTTCGGGACTGAGCTAAGGAGGAACATTTCCTGTAAAAAGAACTTTTCTTTTAAAAAGGAGTGCAAAATTATATATTTTTTATAAATAAACAATACTTTTGCGAAAAATTTTTATAAAAATTAAAATATGACTAAAGTACTTGGAATGGGCAATGCCCTTGTGGATATAATGACTAAACTTGAAAGTGAGAAAACACTTGAACTGTTTTCCCTGCCAAAGGGAAGTATGCAATTGGTCGATTTGAAAGACAGCGACAAGGTTAATAACGGTACCGAGGGTTTTGAAAAGACAATTGCATCCGGTGGTTCGGCTGCCAATACGATTCATGGACTTGCCAGGCTGGGTGTTGAGACTGGTTTTATCGGGAAAGTCGGCGACGATGAGTTCGGAATGTTTTTTCAAAGTGATATGGAGAAAAGCCATATTAACCCCCTGCTTCTTACAAGCACTACGGCAACCGGAAAAGCTATCGCCCTGGTAACCCCTGACTCGGAACGAACCTTTGCAACATATCTTGGAGCTGCTGTTGAGCTTTCTCCCGATGATATCAGCACGGAGCAGTTTGACGGGTATGATTATTTTCATATTGAAGGGTACCTTGTACAAAATCATAAATTGATAAAAAAAGCTGTTGAACTCGCAAAATCAAAGGGTCTTACAGTAACTCTGGATATGGCCAGTTACAATGTTGTTGAAGAAAATATGGAATTCTTGAATGAAATCCTTGAAAAATATGTTGACATTGTTTTCGCCAATGAAGAAGAGGCTAAAGCATTTACCGGTAAAGAGCCGGAGGAAGCACTTGATGCATTTTCCGGGCTTTGCGATATTTCGGTTGTTAAGATCGGGAAAAAGGGGTCACTTGTGAAAAAGGATGGTAAGTCATATAAAATAGAACCGATAGAAGCTCACAGTATTGACACTACCGGTGCGGGTGATTCCTATGCTGCGGGTTTTATTTACGGACTGATTCAGGGATATACAATTGATAAATGTGGTGCTGCCGGCTCGATTCTCGCCGCAAAAACCATTGAGGTCGTTGGCCCGAAAATGAATAATAAAAAATGGACTGAAGCAAAGGAACTGCTTAACAGACTTTAAATTAGGCCAAATAAAAAAATATTTTAGTTATTTACAACAGATTGTTTTATAATTCTTTATATTTTTATACATTTGCCCTCTTTTTGAAGTAACAGTAATATTATTTAATACAAAATAACGATGAAGATTTACGAAACAAAGGACATCAGGAACATAGCTCTCGTAGGAGGTGCTAAATCAGGTAAAACAACACTGGCAGAAGATATGCTGTTTGAAGGTGGTGTTATTAACAGAAGAGGTACTATTGATGATAAAAATACGGTCTCGGATTACCGTCCGATTGAAATTGAGCGTCAAAATTCGGTTTCCTCAACAGTATTATATGCCGAATATAACGGAAAGAAAATAAACATAATCGATACACCGGGTTTTGACGATTTTGTCGGTGAGATTGATGCCGCTCTCAGGGTTGTTGATGCTGCTGTAATGGTTGTAAATGCTCAGAACGGTGTTGAAGTGGGAACAGAGATTGCCTGGAGATATGCTGCAAAGTACAATACTCCGATTATTTTTACAATCAATCACCTTGAGCATGAAAATTCAAACTTTGATGAAACCATTCGCCAGTTAAAAGCACAATTTAAAGGAAGTCTTTCGGTTTGTCAGTATCCTGTGAATCCAGGTCACGGATTTAATTCCGTTATTGATCTTTTAAAGATGAAAATGTTTAAATATACAGATGGAAATGACACACCTGAAATAGTTGATATACCTGATAGCGAAAAAGCAAAAGCTGAAGAGCTACAGGCAGCAATGATTGAAGATTTGGCTTCGAGTGATGAAAGCCTGATGGAAATTTTCTTTGAAAACGGAACGCTGACTGAAGATGAGATGAAGCAGGCCCTGAAAGTCGGTTTACGTGACAGAGAACTTTTCCCGGTCTTTTGTATCAATGCAAAACAGAATTGGGGAGTTGGCAGGGTACTGGAGTTTATTACAAATAATGCTCCTGCACCGGATGAAATGCCTCCTGCAAAGACAACCGAGGGTAAAGAGCTGAAATATGATGTTAATGAACCTGCATCGGCACTTGTTTTTAAATCAACGATTGAATCGCACCTCGGTGAGATTTCCTTCTTTAAAGTTTACAATGGTGAGATTACCGAAGGTATGGATATGATCAATGCCAATAACAGCACAAAAGAGCGTATCAGCCAGTTGTTCGTTATGGCAGGAAAAAACAGGGAGAAGGTCTCAAAGATTACTGCCGGAGATATAGGCGCTGCCGTTAAGCTTAAAAATACACATACTAACAATACGCTTAACAGCCCGAAAGTTTCGGATGATATTATTGAACCTATAGTGTTCCCCGAACCGAAATATCGTGTTGCCGTTAGAGCCGTAAATCAGGGAGATGAAGAAAAACTTAATGCCATTCTTCAGACAATGCATAAGATGGACCAGACGTTGACGGTTGAATATTCAAAAGAATTGAAGCAACTTATTCTCGGTGGTCAGGGAGAGCTTCATCTGAACATTGTAAAATGGCAGATTGAAAATCTTGAAAAAATCCCGATGGAATATTATGCTCCGAAAATTCCATACCGTGAAACTATTACACGTTCGGCAAAAGCAACCTACAGGCATAAAAAACAATCGGGTGGTGCCGGACAATTCGGTGAAGTCCATATGATGATTGAACCTTATACCGAAGGTATGGAATATACCAAAGAGTTCCCGATAAGAGGTACTGAAGAGATTGATCTTGAATGGGGTGGAAAACTGATAATGCAAAATTGTATTGTAGGTGGAGCAATTGATGCACGATTCCTGCCTGCAATCTTAAAAGGGGTTATGGAAAAGATGGAAGAAGGTCCGCTGACAGGCTCTTATGCCCGTGACATTGTCTTCTATGTCTATGACGGTAAAATGCACCCGGTTGATTCAAATGAGATTTCCTTTAAACTTGCAGGACGGAATGCTTTCAGGGAAGCATTTAAAAATGCAGGCCCACAGATTCTGGAACCTATTTACGATGTTGAAGTTCTTGTCCCGGAAGATAAAATGGGTGATGTAATGACTGATTTGCAGGGAAGAAGAGCAATAATTATGGGAATGGGAGCCGAAGGTAATTATCAGAAAATTAATGCCAAGGTACCTCTCGCCGAGATGAATAAATATGCAACTGCTCTTAGCTCACTTACAAGCGGACGCGCAATGTACTCAATGAAATTCGCCGAGTACTCCAACGTCCCGAATGATGTTCAACAGCAATTGCTTAAAGAATACGAAGCTTCGCAAAATGAAGAGGATTAGGCTGATTCTTCATAACGCATGACCCTTCAATTGTAAACACAGTAATCTAAATATCAATAAAAGGCTGCCTCAGCAAGGCGGCCTTTTTTGTTTGCGACATTTTGTCATTTAAATTGCATACGGCAAACAAGTTGATGGAAAACGAAAGTTCCCGCAATAGTATGAAAAAGTAACGGAGATTGATGCGGGTAAAAACTTAAAACGGAATTAATATGGAATATAAAGACTATTATAAAATACTTGGTGTTGACAAAAAGGCTTCACAGGCTGAAATTAAAAAAGCCTACAGAAAGCTGGCTGTCAAATATCACCCTGACAAAAATCAGGGGAATAAGGTAAGTGAGGAAAAATTCAAGGAGTTGAACGAAGCGTACGAAGTGCTGGGTGATCCTGAAAAAAGAAAAAAATATGATAACCTCGGTGCAAACTGGAAACAGTTTGAACAGGGAGGTTTCGATCCTTCACAATTCGGCGGAGGATTTGGCGGTGGAGGATTCCACTACCAGGGAGATATGTCGGATATTTTCGGAGGTTCGGGATTTTCCGACTTTTTCAACTCCTTTTTCGGAGGAATGGGTGGAGCCGGTAGCAGGGCTTACGGCAGAAGGTCTGCTCCGCGAAAAGGACAGGATTATAAGGTGGAAACAACACTGACCCTCGAAGAGGCATATCACGGTGCAACAAGAATGCTTGATTTGAACGGGAAGAAGATACGAATGAAAATCAAGCCGGGTGCTTACAACGGTCAAAAACTGAGAGTAAAAGGTAAAGGCGGGCCGGGAGCAGGCGGCGGAGAAGCCGGCGACCTGTATGTACATATCACCGTCGCTCCTCACCATCTGTATGTCAGAAACGGTGACAATCTGGAGCAAACTCTTAACGTTGACCTCTATTCGGCTGTTTTGGGCGGAAAAGCTACAGCTTATACCTTTACCGGGCCTGTTAATGTCAAAATTCCGGCCGGAACCCAGAACGGTAAAGTATTAAGACTTAAAGGAAAAGGAATGCCGGTTTATGGTAAAAAAGATGCATTCGGCGATATGTTGTTGAGAGTGAAGGTTTTAATACCTGAACACCTCACTTCTAAAGAGAAAGAACTGTTTGAGGAATTAAGAAAAATTTATAACCGAAAAAACTAATATTATGAATTCGATAGTTGAGTACGATTATATTGCTATACCGGAAGTAATAAAGAATTTTGAAGATATTTTGGTTGCAAAAAAACTGAAACATCTCGCTTCGGAACTGACGGTGCTGGGAATTGACGACCCTGATGAGATTAATGAGGCTATCGAAAAGGCTATCACGGTCTGCAGGATAGCAGGAGTACCGGTGGCGGAAAACTTTAAACCTGTATATTTTTGTAAAAACAGTAAGATTTACCGCGACTGGCGTCTTTCGGGCCTGGCATTTAAGCTTGCGGTTATCAATTCCGATATCAGGCATAAAGCTGTGTCGGTAACGCAGGTTGAACTGATAAAATAATTGAATGATAATCCGGTAGCATTTATGTTACCGGATTTTTTTATTCCCTAAAAACTGAATATTTCATCAGGATACTGAAATTTCCTTAATGTATTCCTTGCAGAAGAGATAAAAATTTCCTACTTTTGTAAATTCAAGCCTAAAAAAGACTTTATTTTAAAAACAGTTTAAATTATTTTGTCATGAAAACTCGTATGTTTTTTCTAATTCTTCTCTTTTTTGCAAGCCTTTTCTACTCTTCTGCAAAGGACATTAAACTTAATAATCGGAATAAAACCGATTTTACAGTAACTGAAAATACCTTTTCGGAATTACAACTGATAAATACGGTTTCTTCGTTTACTTTGTCGAATGTCGAAACGGTTAGCGGAAATTTTATCAAAGTTGAAATTCCGGGTTACGGAAAGTCGCTTGTTGCCGGGAATCCCGAATTGCCTGTTCTTAAAAAACTGATTGAGGTGCCTTTCGGGGCAACGATTGAAATTGAGATTATCCGGTCCTCATTCCGGGATTTTAAACTTGTGGATTTGGGTTTTGACGGAATTGTTATTCCTGCACACGCTCCGGTTCCAAAAAATATTGACGAACCTCAGATTGATTATACCGTTAACACGGCTGCATATACCGTAAACGGTTTTATAAATCAGGAGTTGGTAAGTACGAAAATACTGGGAACTATGCGTGGAGTCCGTATCGGAAGGCTTAAAATTGCACCTGTGCAATATAATCCCACAACAAGAACCATCAGAGTATTCGATGAATTGGTGATAAATATAACATTCAAAAATGGAGATATCACACTTACCGAAAGTTCAAAGAAAAATCTTTTTTCTCCTTTTTACGAGAACATTCATTCAAAACTGATTAACTATAAACCGCTGTCTCCCGACGAACTTATAACAAGCTCTCCGGTTACTTATGTGATTATCTCCGATCCTATGTTTTATGATGCTCTCCAGCCTTTTATTCAATGGAAAACACAGAAGGGATTCAGGGTGATTACAGGTTATACCGATGACCCGGAGGTTGGTAATACAACGGAATCAATAAAGGCATATCTTGAGAATCTGTACAATAATCCGCCGGAAGGATACAATCCGCAAAGTTTTATCCTTTTTGTTGGAGATGTTGATCAGGTTCCTTCGTTTTCTACCGTTCAGGGATTTCATCTTACCGACCTTTATTATGCGGAGTATTCAGGCGATATTTTCCCCGAATGTTACTATGGCCGCTTCTCGGCAAACTCTCCTGACGAGCTGGAACCGCAAATCGCAAAAACAGTTGAATATGAAAAGTATCAGTTCCCAAACCCCTCATATCTCGATTCCGTTATGCTGGTTGCGGGAGTAGCAGCGGGATATGATACACTTTGGGGCAACGGCCAGATATATTATATGGCTGACAATTATTTAAACCAAAGCAATGGAATTTTTCCTCATATCTATACGCCTCCGTTTTCACCCGACACGAATTTTACCGATATGATGATACAGAAATTCAGCAACGGGGTCTCGTTTGTTAACTATACCGGTCATTGCAGTTCTTTCGGTTTTGCGAGTCCTCCTTTAAACATAGGTCATATCGCCTCTTTTTCAAATGAACACAAATATCCACTTGTGGTAGGAAATTGTTGCTCATCTGCTTCATTTTTTTCAACCTGTTTTGGTGAAGAGATCGTCAGGGTTGCAAACAAGGGTGCGTTAGCTTATATCGGAGCGGCAAACAGTACTTACTGGGATGAAGATTACTGGTGGATGGTTGGGTTTAAAGATATATCGTCGAACCCGCCTTACGATCCTGAGGCACTTGGATTAATTGACCGGTGGTTACATCAGAACAACGAACCGGTTGAAGAATGGTACATCACCATAGGACAGATGCCTGTCGCTGGAAATCTTGCGGTTACTCAGGCAGGTTCGAGTATTGAAACTTATTATTGGGAAGTTTATAACCTTCTCGGTGATCCTTCTGTAATGATTTACGTTCCCGAACCGTCATTACCGTCGGTTGCTTACGAACCTTCGATTTCTCCCGGAACGGAAACATTTACCGTAAATACCGAACCGTATATGTATGCTGCCGTTTCGATGAACGGAGTATTGCACGGTGCTGCTTCCGCAGATGAAAACGGTGTGGCGGAGATTGATATTTTTACTCCTTTTACCGAACCGGGAATTGCCGATGTCGTGGTTACGGGTCAAAATCGTCAGCCCTTTTTCGGTACTGTTCAGGTTGAGGAGGCACAAGGCGTTTTCGTACTGTTACAATCTTTTGAAATTGACGATTCAAACGGGAATAACGATGGCAAAGCCGATGCAGGTGAGAATATTTTGCTGAACGTTACTCTCTTTAACTTCGGGAATACCGCTTCCGGTAACCTGACTGCGACATTATCAACTGCCGATACCAACATTTTTTTACTGAATAGTACAAATACCTGGCCGCCGTTAGACCCGGGAGCTTCCGGAACAAAGAACAACGCTTTCTCTTTTGATGTGGGTGAGTTTTTTGCAAACGGGCATATTGCGGATTTTAATCTTGAAATAACAGACGGTTCTGAAACCTGGAATTCGCAGTTTTCGGTAACTCTGCATTCGCTGATTACAGAATTGCCTGATTTACAATCGTCTGAACCTGTTTCAAATATCATAATCTATCCCAATCCGTTTAAAAACCGGTTCAGGATTGATTATGAGCTTGGCGTTTCCGCAACGGTTAAAGTTTCCGTTATTGATATGATTGGCAAACAGGTGTTGGCGGCAAAACCCGGATACGAACAGCCGGCCGGTGAGCATAGTATGATAATAGAAACCGGAAATCTTAAACCCGGAGTATATTTATGTAAAATTCAGGCGGCAGACCGAACTGTAATAAAGAGGATTATCCTTTCGGAATGATAATTTAGAAAGGCAGATCGTCGCCGCTGCCTGAGTCGTCTGTATCAAGATAATCCGGTGGTGCGGTTTCCGGGGGAGGTGTCTCAAGCCCCGGAAGGTCGGACGAAACGGATGATTTAACAACACGCCAGGCTTTCACATCCGTGTACCAGCGTCCGTTATACTCGCGACTTTCGATATTTATACTTGCCGTTACGGCGTCATCGGGTGCAAAACTTTTCAGGTCAACTTTGTCGCCCCACACCGTAATGCAAACTTTTTTAGGGTATTGTTCTTGCGTTTCAAGAATAAAATTTTGTTTTTTCCACGGGCCGTTTCTGCCTTCTCCGGTTTCTTCGGGTAGTATCTGTATTATTCTTCCTGATATTTCCATTTATTATCTTTTTTTATTAATTCGGGTTCCAGTTTTTGGTTTTAATAATAAACTGCAATTCATCGTTAGTCTCATTCGCGTCGAAATATTCGGGATCGTATTCTTCGCCGAGCCATTCGAGTATCTCTTTGCGTTCGGGGTTTTTCTTGTCGCCGAGCACCTCAAGTAGGTGCATATATCCGGGAAAACCTCCCGTATCTTCCGGCGGACAGTTTCTTTTTCCTCCGATACAGGTGGGATAGGTTTTGTTTTTTTCCGCAGGCGATATTTTCTCAACTACAATTTCGTGGTCCCACCAGTCGCCGAAATCGTAAATATACCTGAACTTCATCTTTTCGGTATCAATCACCTTCGACAGTTTAATATCTTTCGATTCTATCGTATCCGTATCCCAGCCGTCATCGGTTATGCCTATTTTGTAATCACCCGCCTTAAACTCAAACAGGTGGGCATTCCACCAGCCCATTGCGATTTGGATTACGTGGTGCAATTCGTAAAATGTTATATTGTCTTTTACCTCCACCCTGCGCCATATCGGAGGCTTTATTCCTTTTAGGGTAATTTTAAGTTGTAAGATGTTTGTCATTTTAAAAATTTTTACAAAGATAAGGAATGATTTAAAATTTCTTTATTTTTGTTTTTTTATTATTAACGAAAACATTTAAAATGCCTTTTGCAATAGACGACTGGTTAATCGGATATATCCTCGGTAAACTTGCCGACCACAGTATTAAATCCATCAAAACCGAAAAAGATTTAGAGAAATATCTTAAAGGTTTAATATCTGAAACACAAGACAAATTCAGAGGGGAGCACCCCGGATTAATATCGAAAAAGGACGGTTCGTTCCCCTTTTTCGAATCGCAAATAGTGGAGAATGAATTGTTGAAATTCAGGTTTTATGAAAAATATGATTATGCCGAAGTGGAAACAGCCATAGAAAATGAAATTTCAAAAGGCATTAAAATCTATTACGACAAAAAACATCTTGATGAATTTTTATTGCTTTTTGATGAAAAAGTAAATAAAGATGATATACTGAAACGACTTGAAAAAAGTAACAACTATAGAGATAAGATTTATGAAATTTCGGAAGCAATTAAGCGATTTGAGGAAAAACAAGAAATAACCCATAAAAAGTTAGATGAAATTATTAAAAATACCTCCGAACACAAAACAGGAAAAACCAAATTCATTCCTCCCAATCCGCCTTTTTTCATCGGAAGGGACAGCAAATTGAAGAAAGTACACAAAACGATAACTACCGGTAAACCTTTGTTACTTGTTAACGGTGTGGGTGGTATTGGAAAAACAACTGTGGCTCTTGCGTATGTCAACAGTAAGAAATATTCAAAAAATTACGATTGGATTATTTGGGTTACCGTTACCGGTGAAATAACCGGAAGTCTTATCAGCAGATTAAGTGCCGTTTTGGACATTGATTTATCAGAATACAAAAAAAGTGATGAGCAGTTTAAAGAGGTTTTGTTTGCCGTTGAAAAAATAAGCGGCAATAATTTGCTGGTGATTGACAATGCCAATGAAAAAAGTGAATTGATTGATGTAAAACCTCAATTGAAGAAAACCGGATGGAAGATACTTATTACTACCCGTGCAAACCCCGATGAATTTGAAAAAATCAAGATTGACGAACTGGAACCGGATTATGCAAAGAAAATGTTTTTGTACTATTATATCGGCAGAGGAAAACTCAAAATCAAGCATAATGAAACGGACCTGAATAACCTGCTGGAGTTTATTAATTACCACACATTACTTACCGAACTGATTGCCAAGGCTGCAAGAAAAAGAGGAATGTCAGTTGCCGGGGTGCTTGATGACCTGAAAAATGCCGACGAAATGCTTGGAAAGACAGGAAACAAAACTGTAGAGACAGGTTTGCACGCCGAAATGACCGACAGGCAGAAAGAGGCAAAAGTAAAAGAGTATATTCTGACACTTTTCGAACCGGAAAAAACAGAGGAGGAACAAAAAACAATACTCCGATATTTTTCGGTTTTGCCACCTGAATTTATACCAGTGTATTTATTGAGAATTCTTTTTATCATTCAGGATATGGATGATATTGATGGTTTTGAAGAAACATTGGATGAATTACAGAAAAACGGATGGATTGAACAAAACACTGAGGCTGAAGGAGAAAAGCCGGAAATATCTTACAAAATGCATCCGTTGATACAGGAGATTGTCAGGGAAAAACTGAAACCCGACAGTAAAAACTGTGAAACCTTAATTAGTTCTTTAGATTATGTAATTGATAAAGCGAATACTTCAACAGCAAAAATGTTTCTCCCTTTTATTCTGAGTTTAACACGTTATATCTTGGCCGACAATTATAATATTGCCGCACTGACAGGTAAATCATCCGACATATTCAAAGATTTGGGTAATCTGCCCGAAGCTGAAAAATTTGCCGTAAAAGCTTTGGAATCTTTTAAAGTTATGGATGATAAAGCTAATATCGCAGTATCCTATTCAAAA
>CAYOZZ010000073.1:0-4852 GCA_964408535.1 uncultured Bacteroidales bacterium
CCTAATTCAATGGTTATTTACTGGTGGACATCAACGGAGGTTGATTCAACCAAGGCCTATATCATAGTCTATGACGGTAAAATTTGGCCGAAATATAAAAACAACGGGCCGGCATACAGGGGTTTTCGGGCGGTTAGGGATTGAGAATTTGAAGATAGTTTACAGAGTTGCAAAGTTTGGCGTTATGAGGTGAATCGCTATGAGGTTAGCGGTTATGTTATAAGGTAAATAATAGACTATATTGCTGAAACAGAAGTATATACAGCCAATATTCTACAGTCCTTCATTTTGAAATTGTGTTGTAAACTGCTGAGTATATTGAACCAGGATTATGCAATGCATAATCGAAAAAGTGCAACTAAGCTTTTTACAAATGATACAAATTCCTGAAGTGTTAACCCTAATTCGGGTTGAAAATAATAAGTTGCGGACGCAGGTACGAAAAGTACAATCCGTAGAGCACCCTTAAAACCCGTTTATTCCCGGTTTATTTACTGATTTTATCTATTATTCCCTTAATGTCATACTTAAGTATCTTTTCATCGTTAATTGCACATCCGTATAAAATACCGTTTTTTTCATCAATTGTTATATATTGCAGGTAATCAGGGACTTTTACAGTGCATACCGGCTCGGCATCCCAGGTTAAAATTCTTATTTGAACCGGAATTGAAGTTTTGTAGTCGGAACTCAATTTGTTGTGATAAAGCGCATAAATATACGAATCGGTAACGTATAGCCCTGCATAATAATTCTTAACAGGGACTTTTTTAACATTTTCTTCTTTTACAGCCAGGAACTCCTTTATCAGGCTTTCGGTTATGTTATCCTTATCAATATATGAATTTAAAACATTCCCGTCCACATCAAAAATATCAACTCTGTTGAACATAGACATTGCAGAAGCGAATTTAGTTTTGTCCGGCTTCATTTTGAATCCTGCAAGGTATAGGAAATTATACCTGTACCATATAAAACCAACGTCATCATTATTATTTTCAACTTTTGGGAAAAGTGGTACGGTTTTTACAAATTTCCCTTCAACCGGATTATATATAACAAACCGTTTCATTTTTAAACTCATATTTGATGTGCTTCCCACAAGTTTAGTCGAATCAATATAAAAAACAGAATAGAAGTCCATATCAACATAAAAACCTTCTTTCGTACCGACCTTAATCACTTTGTCAACAACGGTTTTGTTTTCCTCGACACTTTTTGTAATGTCTGTTTTGTATAAAAGCGATTTTTGATAATCCAGTATCCAAACATATAGCCGGCCGTTTTCTTTTTCACAATACTGATAAGAAAATCCGCCAGAAAACTCACCCGGCCCCTTTCCATGAGGGAAAAGACCCATTACTTTTTTATTTGTTCCCGTTTCATACAATGTAAAATAATAATCATCGGTGTTCCTTAAATTCGCTAATAAATATTTGTCAACAAAATCGAAAAACGCAATATTATATTCTTCATTTAATATTTCTTCTCCTGTAACGGAATAAACCTTATCAAAAGAGCCTTCTCTCTTTTTCGATTGTTTTTTATTTTTATCACCGGAACAAGACATGCCGGCAGTCACAATCAGTGCCAATAAAATTATATTAACCTTTTTCATAACTTATTTTTATAAGTGTTTAAAATTTCATTTCGGTTTTTAGACGCGGCCACTGTAAATTCATATTTTGCAATGCATCCAGCACGACATTGCTTACATAATAAAGCTTGTGACTGTTTTTGTCAGCCGGGACAATATGCCAGGGTACTTCATTACATCTGTTTATTATCTCCTCATAAACTTCCATATAGCGGTCAAACTTTTTTCGTGTCTCCCAGTCCCCGTCATTGTGTTTCCAGTATTTTTCGGGATTTACAAGCCTTTCGCGAAGTCTTTTTTCCTGCTCTTCTTTCGACACATTCAGAAAGAACTTGAGTATGGTGGTTCCGTTATGCTTTATTAACCGTTCAAAGTCATTTATCAACCCGTATCTTTCATCAATCATTTCAGGAGTATAATAACCCTCAACCGTGGGGACAAGAATATCTTCATAATGTGAGCGAATGAAAATCTGAACGTTTCCCTTACCCGGAGTGTGTTTGTGAACACGCCATAAAAAGTCGTGGGCAAACTCTTCGTCGGTTGGTTTTTTGAAACTTTTCACCGCTATTCCGACCGGATTGCAATATTTGAGAAGCCGGTTCGTAAGTCCGTCTTTACCTGATGCATCCAGTCCCTGAAAAACAATCAGCAGACTGTTTTTTCTTTCGGCAAGCATCTTGTATTGCAGTGCACCTATCTCTTTCAGAGTGTTTTTAAGGCTCTTTTTCTTTTTTTTGTCCCAGTCCTGGATAAGGGTAGGATAATCTTTGATTTTAATCATAAAAAAAGTGTTAAAGTTTTCATTTGAACAGGGAAATGCAAATATCTGAAAATTTTTAATACTGAGTAAAGAAAATTTCTATTTTTGCAATTGCAAAAACGGCAGTAGCTCAGTGCCGTCAAGCCGAACGCTTGACGAGCATCCCCGAAAAACAATAAAATCAGAGATTTCCGGTTTTTCGGGATTAGTAGAGCATCAGTTCTTTGATTTGATATTTTGGAATATAATAATTTATGCGGCAGTAGCTCAGTGCCGTCAAGCCGAACGCTTGACGAGCATCCCCGAAAAACAATAAAATCATAGATTTTCGGTTTTTCGGGATTGGTAGAGCATCAGTTCTTTGATTTGATATTTTTGGAATATAATATTTATGCGGCAGTAGCTCAGGTGGTAGAGCATCAGCTTCCCAAGCTGAGGGTCGTGGGTTCGAGTCCCATTTGCCGCTCAGATTAACCACAGGCATTGCACCCGCTCAACATTTTCGTCGAAGAATTTGGAGCGGGTTTTTTTATTTATCAAGCGTATTCTCATAGGGCATCCTGTTAAGTATTGACCTTCCCAGGGTTATCTCATCGGCATATTCAAGCTCATCGCCGATTGCAATTCCGCGTGCAATTGTCGTTATTTCAATGTTAAATTCTTTGAGCCTTTTAAAGATATAGAAGTTTGTTGTATCACCTTCAATTGTTGTTGAAAGTGCCATTATCACCTCTTTCACCTCACCTGAAGAGATTCTGTTGACGAGCGATTCGATATTCAGATCACCGGGACCTATTCCGTCCATAGGTGAAATTATTCCACCCAAAACGTGATAGACACCCGTATATTGACCTGTATTTTCAATAGCCATCATATCCCTGATGTCTTCCACAACACAGACTGTATGTTTATCTCTTTTCGGGTTGCTGCAAATTTCGCAAACTTCGGTATCGGATATATTATGACAGACCGAGCAATACATTATTTCATTTTTCATTTTAATTATTGCATTACCGAGTGCTTCGGCCTGTGAAGTATCTTTTTTTAAGATGTGCAGGGTCAGCCGCAAAGCCGTCTTGCGACCGATGCCGGGAAGCCTTGCCAGTTCATTTACAGCATTTTCAACAAGTTTTGAAGAGTATGAATTCATTTGTTGTTTTCAATTTTAAAGAACAAAATTAGTCTAAAAAGTGTTGGGATATAAATAAAATGTTTAGTTTTACGTTTTTGAAAATAAAAATAGATTTTAGGATAATGTTTAGAAGAATATTTACGGCCTCCATTTTGCTTGTTATTGCTACTGTTACGGTTGCCCAGACGGGAAACGATACTGTTAACCGGGTTGATAAAAACGGTTTAAAACACGGATACTGGAGGAAAGTAAATGAGAAAGGAATGCTGAAATACACGGGACAATTCGATCATGGCATTCCCGTAGGGGAATTTACCTATTTTTATCCTGACGGCATTACAAAAGCAAGGTCTGAGTTTTCAAATAATGGAAGATCAACGCACACAATAACTTATCATCACTCCGGTAAAGTTATGTCGGACGGATATTACCTTGATAAAAAGAAGGATAGTCTGTGGAGTTATTACGATAATTCGGGGGCAATCCTGAAGGTGGAGTTTTACAGGAACAATATGAAAGAGGGTGTCTGGAAGACCTATTATGATAACGGACAGGTTGCCGAGGAAATGACATATAAATCGGATAAAAAAAACGGTCCCTGGAAAACTTATTATCCTGACGGAACTCTTAAACTGGAAGCCACGCATTTGAACGGAGAACGAAACGGAACAGCGAAGTATTACTATCCATCAGGAAAACTGGAACTTTCAGGTCATTATGACTCTTCTATGAGAATAGGAGAGTGGTTCTATTATGATGAGGACGGAAAGCTGATAAAGAAAGAGATTTATGAGAAAGGGAAGTTGGTTAAAACTGTGAAGCAAGACCAAGAGAAGCAAGACGTTGAGAAGCAATAAAATGAGAGCCAAGATTTATAGAATAAGAATTGGGGAATATGCATAATTTAATAAAAGCGCTGGAGATTGATGCAAAGGGTGACTGGGATACAGCTCACCGCATCGTTCAGCAATACAGTTCGCCGGAGGCCTGCTGGATACACGCATATCTGCACCGTAAAGAGGGAGACCTTGCGAATGCAGGTTATTGGTATTCTCGTGCCAACAAGAGAATGCCGTCTCATAGTCTTGAGGAGGAGTGGAAGGAGATAAAGGAATTTCTTGAGCAATAGATTTTCCGGTCGGACATATTCGTGGAGAATCTCCTGATGACTCCGGTGCAGTCAGCCGGATACCAATTCGATTTTTCCTTTTGTCAGCAGAGAGCAGTCATCCGGAGATTGCGCGCCGGGTTTTTGTCTGTGTCTAAGTTTATGAAGCCGGTATGGTTGTTAGGTTAGGTTTGTGGAGGATGACGAGCCTGACCGTAAACGATATCCCATACCGGCTTCCTTGCCATAGCC
>CAYOZZ010000074.1:0-4953 GCA_964408535.1 uncultured Bacteroidales bacterium
AATTATGGCTCTTACGTTAAAGATGCTGCTTCCGGAACTAATGATGTTGACAGTATCCTGGCTCCACAACAGGGATTTATGGTTCACTGCAACAGTACAAGCGGCGGTTCACTTTCTGTTGATAATGCTGCAAGAGTCCACTTTTCAAAGGATATTTTGAAAAACGGCAAATCATCTAACGGTCAGTATCTGCTGCTTAAAGTCGAAGGTAACGGATATAGTGATGAAATTATGGTAAGTCAAAATTACAACTCTTCTTATAATTTTGATATAAATGACGGATTAAAGTTGTACGGTAAAGCAGATGCCCCTCAACTTTATACGATATCTTCCGATGGTGAAGAGCTTTCAGTCAACTCAATTCCTGCATTGGCAACAAGCAACCTGACAATCCCAATGAACTTCAAAGCAGGTATTGACGGAGAATTTACAATTACACTGAATGATATCGAAGGATTTGACAATACTCCACTCTATCTCGAAGATTTACAGTTGGGTACAATATCCGAAATAACAAATGATTTTGTTTACAACTTCAAAGCTTCGGCAGATGATGCCGAAAACAGATTCCTGCTTCACTTCTCTGATGTTGAAACTCCTCCTGTTAGCGGCGGAACTTCGATGCTGACTAATGTTTCTATTTACTCTTATGACAAAACAATCTATCTGTTTTCAAATGAAAATGTTTCGGGAATTGTTAGAGTTTATGACCTTACCGGAAAAATAGTTATGCAAAAAGAGATAAATGAAACTACATCGGGATTAATAAAAGACAGCAGCCTTAAAGGGTTCTATATTGTTACTCTGACAACAAATGATGGTGTTGAAGCTCAAAAAGTATATATTAAATAAATTGTTAAACCAAACCTAACAGGTCTTGAAGACCTGTTAGGTTTTAAAAATAACCGAAATGAAAAAAGTAGTTAAAACACTCGCAGTAGCAGGACTTTTCCTTGCATTACCATTATTATCATTAGCACAAACTCCTCCTCACCCGAATGGCGGTGGAGGCCCTGGAAGCGGAAATACTCCTGTTGGAGGTGGTGCTCCCATTGGTGGCGGACTGATTATTATGATGGTGATGGGTGCTGCCTATGGATCAAAGAAAGTATTGAAAGCCTGGAAATAAAAATCAGGGAATTTTGCATCAAACCTAAGAGGTTTTGAAAACCTGTTAGGTTTTAGTGCACCGGAAATCCTATGGATACCACGCTTATCCTGATTCCGGGAACTTTTTGTAATGTATTGACGCAGGCTTCCATTGTGGAGCCTGTTGTTATTACATCATCAACCACAAGAACATGCTTTTCGGATAACCTGTCCGAATCCCGGAGTTTGAAAATATCACTAACATTTTCCCATCTCTTATACCTGCTCTTTTTTGTCTGTGTCGAGGTTTCAACGTCACGGTAAACCGTATCCGTATCAATCTCTATATCCATAGTAGCTGCAATTCCTCTTGCAAACATCTCTGCCTGATTGAAACCGCGCTTCTTTAATTTATTTTTGTGTAATGGAATCGGAATGACCGTCTCTACCGTCTCAAAATATTGTGATTTTCTTAAACTGCCACCATAGAGTTCACCGAGAAAAACACCTATCTCCTTATGACCGGAATACTTCATCTGATGGATCAGATGTTGCACTTTGCCTCCTTTACGATAATAATACAAGGCTGCTGCCGATTCCAAATTTACTCTTCCCCAAAAAACCTTTGCTACAGGATTGTCTTTTATCTTATGAAATCCTGTGCGGGGCAGATGCAAAAGACAGGAAGTACAAACAACCTCTTCATTATGAAACAAGGTGTTTCCGCAAGCCATACAGGTTCGCGGATAAAACAGCGCTATGAAATCATCAATCAAAGTCATTCTAATAAATTTTCTTCCGCTATCCTGATACAAGGGGCGGAATAAATCACTCTAATCAAAAAAACAGGACTCAGTTATAATCAATATCCCAAAAATAATAAATATTACAACATAAACTTTGTAAATCTTCCGGTTTTACTCCTAAACTTTTGGAATCGTGGCAAGAAAAAATGTACTTTTGAAAAATAATTATAAGAAAACAATGGCTCGTAAAAAAAGAAAAAACAAAAAAATCCAAAGACACTCATTTTATAATGTCGTTTTGGATGCTTTTAAGAAAGACCCTTTTAAAAGTTTCAACTTCCGCCAAATTGCATTTGCACTTGGTATAACCGACAAGGCAAGCAAACAGCTTGTTAAGGAAATACTGATTGACCTGACTGCGAATGAAGAGATTGTTGAACTGAAACGCGGAAAATATAAACTGAACCCTTCAAAACTTTCATCACTTGCAAATCACAGCATTGTAACGGGTATAGTTGATATGAAACAGACAGGTAAAGCATACCTGATAACCGAAGAGCTTGATGAGGATGTGTTTATTGCCGCAAATAATACCTATCATGCATTAAACGGCGATAAGGTTAAAGTCAGACTGTTTCCGAAAAGAAAGGGAAGGAAGACAGAAGGCCGTATAATCGAAATTATTGAACGAGCGAAGAAACAGTTTGTTGGAATTATTGAGGTCAGTAAGAAATATGCTTTTCTTATTCCCGATGATGTGTCCGTTCCTGTTGATATATACATACCCTTATCAAACCTGAAAGGTGCCAAAAACGGGGAAAAGGTTGTTGCGACAATTACCGACTGGCCCGAGCATTCAAAAAATCCGTTTGGAGAAATAATTGAAGTACTTGGGAAACCCGGCGACAATAATGTGGAGATGCATTCGATTCTTATGAACTTCGGATTCCCGTTGGGATTTCCGAAAGAGGTGGAAAAAGAGGCGGATAGAATCGGAATTAAAATACCGGAAAAGGAGATTTCAAAAAGAAGGGATTTCAGGAAGATTTTTACCTGCACAATAGACCCGGAGGATGCAAAAGATTTTGATGATGCACTTTCCTTAAGAAAACTTGATAACGGTCTTTGGGAAGTCGGTATTCATATTGCCGATGTATCACATTATGTTCCGGAAGGCTCGGGGATTGATAAGGAAGCTTATGAAAGAGGCACTTCCATCTATCTTGTTGACAGGGTGATACCGATGTTACCCGAAAAACTTTCAAATAATGTATGTTCACTAAATCCGCATGTTGACAAACTTTGTTTTTCGGCTGTTTTTCAAATGGACGAAAGAGCCAAAGTGATTCACGAATGGTTTGGTAAAACAGTTATCAATTCCGACCGCCGTTACAATTACGATGAGGTTCAGAAAATAATTGAGGGTAGCGACGACAAATATAAAGAGGAGATGCTAACTTTGCATAATCTTGCATCAAAACTGAGGAAAATAAGGTTTGAGAAGGGAGCGATTGCTTTTTCGTCGCAGGAGGTTAAGTTTATCCTTGATGAAAACGGGAAACCCACGGGTGCCTATATAAAAGAGCAGACCGATTCAAACCGGCTTGTTGAGGACTTTATGCTGCTGGCCAACAGGAAGGTCGCCGAACGTATCGGTATCAAAAGGGGCAGGCAGGAACCAAGGGCATTTGTTTACAGGGTTCACGATGTACCCAATCCTGAAAAGTTTCAAACCTTTGCCGAGTTCGTCGGAAAACTGGGTTACAAGATTCAAACCGGCTCTCGAAAAGCGATTTCGTCTTCCCTGAATAATCTTTTCGAACAGATTAAAGGAAAGGGCGAAGAAAATATGATTGAATCTATTGCCGTCAGGACAATGGCTAAGGCGGAGTATTCAACGAAAAACATCGGGCACTACGGACTGGCCTTCAAATACTACACACATTTCACTTCACCTATTCGCCGCTATCCCGACCTTATGGTTCACCGCCTTCTTCAGAAATATCTTGACGGCAGTCAGTCGGTAAACCAAACGGAACTGGAAGAAAAGTGTCAACATTCCTCTATTATGGAACGAAATGCACAACAGGCTGAAAGAACATCAATCAAGTACAAGCAGGCTGAATATCTTTTGGATAAGGTTGGACAGGAGTTTCAGGGATTAATATCAGGAGTTAGCAAATGGGGAATATTTGTGGAGATTGACACCTGCAAATGTGAGGGGATGGTCTCGTTAAAATATATGGATGATGATTTCTATTATCTTGATGAAGATAACTACCGGGTCGTCGGCCATCAAAGCGGAAAAGAGTATAAACTCGGTGACCCCGTAAGAATAATTGTCAGGAAAATTGATCTTGCGAAAAAACAGATGGATTTTGCACTTGTCAGTTAATTATACCGGATTAATACTAAGCGACAATTTGTATTTCAGCACAATATGGTAACCGGTATCAAGTCCTGCACGGTATAATAAAAGAACAAGAACTAAAATAACAATATAGCTCCATAATACTCTTGTAGGTTTATGCTTTTCAATAGTATTCGGTCTAGGCTCGGCCTTAAGATTAAACAATATTGGAACCACAGCAAACATCATTGTCACGAGAGTACCGGTTTCATATGGCATATTATTTGGGATTTTTACCAAAAAAATTATTATACTTCCTACAAACCAGGGCAGTACTACCTGATGAAAAAGGAATCTTGTTCTATATCTTTTTTTTACCCGTAATATCGAATTGGATGTTTCAAGAAACTTTTGTGCCGAAAAATATCCTGTTATCGCTAATATAGATAAAAATATCAATGAAAGTAAAAATTTCCAAAATACGTTCAGGTAAAGCCAGTTTGCAACATAACCGAATCCTTCATCAAAAGAGACACCTGACACAAAAGCTCCGAGGAAAAGATTAAATCCATGAAATCCAACCCATAAAATAAACAATTTTATAAAGCCTTTAACCTTAGGTCTTTCGGCAATCCATTTATAAAAAACAAAACCTACAACGAGTGAGATAAACGGACCGGAAAATGTAACGACAATAATGTTATATCGTGACCACAACGGAGAGTAGTCGTTAAATGCAAGGTCGTAATAATAGAGAACCGAATCCAG
>CAYOZZ010000075.1:0-6864 GCA_964408535.1 uncultured Bacteroidales bacterium
CATTCCCTTTTGTTTTCAGTCTTTTTGTTACGGTTTTTTCAGTACACGGACAAAACTCTTCAATCGGTTTTTTCGGTGGAATGAATCTGTCAAATGTTAACGGAACTTATAATTCGGGATGTTCAAAAATCAAATCTTCTACATCAGGACAGGCGTTTATCTTTCTTTCCTTTTATCAGCAAAAAACAATGATACAATCTATTACGATAGATAGATACATATAGCGAATTATTTTCCGGTTCAAGCCTATTCTAAGTAATATGACAAATTACTGAAAAACACTACGGTTTTCTCCGGCAAATTTACAACTTCTTAATCGGGAACCTGGCTTTCCTCATCTTCATTTTGTATCCAGCAGTCATTTTTGTCACTGTTATTTACCTGTCCGTCCAAACTAAAATCGGCCGAATAAAAGCCCGGTTTTCCCGCAAAGGTTTGCCAGAGTGTTTTATCGGTAACATCAACAGTTCCGTCTGAGTTTGCATCTCCGGCAATCATTCCGAAAATACCGTTTCCCAGATTTTTCTGTGCATTATTACCATATGCCTGCAAATTGCTTGTTGTAAAGTCAAACGAATAAACTCCCGAGATATCCGAAAGGGAGGTTGCCGACATAATTCCAAGATGATTCCGGTGCCATAACACAACATACAACGAATGAATAAATGAATGAGTGAATAAAGGATCGGAAGAGCCGTCAACATCTACAATCCTGCCGTCATTTAATAAAAATGCCGCCTTTTTTTCAAATGTTGTTAAGGATGAAGCTGAATCTGCGTCCGGTGCATCTCTCAGGTCAATCAAAATCCAGTCAACAACATTGTCAGGAATACTTGTAACTTTTTCGGTCCCTTCATAATTCCAAGGAGCCGTATTGAACGGTTGATCCAACGGAATCAACTGGATAATGTCAGTATTCATATCACTACCGTTAAAAGCACCCTCAAGGCAAACTTTAACAGCAAGTTCCCTTGACAATGGCACAGTTGACGACTCAACCGCAATATCGCACAAAACAGGAAGATGATCAGACATATAATAAAGTGCCTCTGTAACCGAATCGGGTACTGATGGGTTCACAGGAGTATCAATTAATGCCTTATTAAAATGACTCCCATCGTTTCCAAATGCAATACAACTACCGGGTATATACGATACTTTATTTGTTCCTGTGACAACATCATCCGAAAAGAAAATAAAATCGAACCTGTCATCAAGTCCTCCCGATGCACCTCCTCCGAACTGGGAAGTTCTTGTGCTCTGTGTATGTAATGATGAGAAAGACTCATTATTATGCCAATATCCTGCAGGCAGGGGATCATTTAAAGTGTAACTTCCCGGATTAATTATCTCACTATATGCAGGTTCATAACTTTTGTAGAGATTCAAGTCTCCGCCAAAAAAAATATTCTCTGCATTGGGTAAGGAGTTTAGATGATTTTTAAATTCCAATATCTCGGCAAGTCTTTTGTTTTCATTAGTCGAGCCTGAACTTGCTTTCAGGTGAGCAGAGTAAAAATAGAAAAATATAGTGTCCTCAGTAGTCTCAATATCCCATGATTTGTAGTACAAAACATATTCGTTTATTTGCCTTAATGCGGTGTTAATTGTATCCTGGGAATATAAAACCAGTTTATCGCTATTGTAGAAAAGCATATTGTCAGTGTCATAACCGTCAGTAAAGACAGCTTTATTGTATTTCGTTTCACCAAACACATTAAGCCCGTCCTGCAAAAGTGTTTCTGCTCCTGCATCACTTATTAATTCAGTGATAAGAATAATATCCGCCCCGACATATTGGTTCGTCGTTCTGAAATAAGAAACCCTTCCGGGAGTACTGCCCGGGTAATTCAGAACATTGTAATACATAATCTTCAACGAGTCCTGGGCAATACCTTGTCCGGTCGTTGAAAAAAATATTAATACGAAAAATCCAATTACCAGGAGAAATGACCTGAGAATTTTCATACCTGATATTTGATGCAAAGAAACATATAATTTGATAACTTTGCTGAAATTTTACCAAATTAATTATTATGGATAGATTTTCCTGGTTAAACGGTATTGACCCCGAACAGGTAGAAGCTCTTTACGAGAGTTTCAAGAACAACCCTGAATCCGTTGAAGAGAGCTGGAGAAAGTTTTTTGAGGGTTTTGAGTTTGCCCGTACCGACTATTCCAAACCGGGAGGCGGCAGTCAACAGTATCCCGATGAATTTAAGGTTCTTAACCTGATAAAAGGTTACAGACAGCGCGGCCACCTTTTTACAAAAACCAATCCGGTAAGGACAAGACGAAAGTACTCTCCCACGCTTGACATTGAAAATTTCGGACTTACAAAAGATGACCTTGACAAAGAGTTTGAGGCGGGAAACGAAATAGGGCTGGGAAAAGCCAAGCTGCGCGATATCATTTCACATCTTGATGCAACCTATTGCGGCTCTGTAGGTGTTGAATATTTGTACAGTCGCAAGCCGGAGGTTATTGAGTGGCTACAGAAAAAGATGGAAGGCTCAAAAAACTCCTATCGGTTTTCTGACGAAGAGCGAAAATATATGTTCAGACATCTTAGCCGTGCTGTTCTGTTCGAGAAATTCATACATAAAAAATTCCCCGGACAAAAACGCTTCTCTCTTGAAGGTGCCGAAACTATGGTTCCCGCCCTTGATGCCATAATCGAAAAAGGTGCTCTGCTCGGTACCCGTGAGTTTGTTATCGGAATGCCGCACCGCGGACGCCTTAATGTTCTTGCAAATATTATGAAAAAACCTTTTCACGATATTTTCAGTGAATTTGAAGGCAAGGAGTATGAGGATGAATCTATTCTCGGTGACGTAAAATACCATCTCGGATATGTAACTGACAGAGTTACAACCAACGGGAATAAGGTTAAGCTCACTCTGGCTCCAAATCCTTCACACCTTGAGGCGGTTGATGCAGTTGCGGAAGGGATGGCACGTGCAAAGATTGACAAAGATTATAATAAAGATTTCGACAAAGTTTGCCCCATTCTTATACACGGCGATGCTTCAATTGCCGGGCAGGGTGTGGTTTATGAAGTTGTGCAGATGTCGGGTCTTTCGGGTTATAAAACCGGAGGCACAGTCCATCTTGTAGTGAATAACCAGGTTGGATTTACTACAAACTATCTTGATGCAAGGACAAGCACCTATTGTACGGATGTGGCAAAAACGGTTCTGGCTCCCGTTTTCCACGTAAACGGCGACGATATGGAAGCTCTGGCATACACCATTCAGCTTGCTATGCAATATCGCGAGAAGTTTAACAACGACGTCTTTATTGACCTTCTTTGTTACCGCAAATACGGTCATAACGAAGGAGACGAACCAAGGTTTACACAACCGGTACTTTACAAGGCAATCGAGAAACATCCCGACCCAATGCAAATCTACAAGGAGAAACTGATTGAGCTCGGTGTGCTTGACGAAAAAGAGGCAAAGGAGATAATTTCAAAAATAAACGACACATTTGAAACAAACCTTGCTCTGTCAAAGAAGGATAAAACAGTGGATGTGACATTTGTTCAGGAAAAATGGCACGATATTAAAAAGGCCGAGCCGGAAGACTTCGACACATCACCCGTTACCGGTGTTCCGAAGAAAAAAATTCTTGAAATCGGCAGAAAGATATCAGCAGTACCCGAAGGACTCAATCTTTTCAGGAAAATTGTCAGATTGCAGAATGCCCGCAGGGATATGATTGAAAAAACAGGTATGCTTGACTGGGCAATGGGCGAATTGCTTGCTTACGGAACACTTCTCGAAGAAGGCGTTGCTGTACGGCTTAGCGGACAGGATGTGGCTCGCGGAACATTCTCACACCGCCATTCCGTCCTGAAAATTGAAGATTCGGAAGAGGAATATGTTCCGCTTAATAACCTTAGTGACAAACAGGAAAAGTTTGAAGTTTACAATTCACTGTTGTCTGAATACGGTGTTTTGGGGTTTGAATACGGTTATTCGGTTATGACTCCCAACAGCCTCACAATCTGGGAGGCACAATTCGGTGATTTTAACAACGGTGCGCAAATAATCTTCGACCAGTATATCAGCAGTGCCGAAGACAAGTGGAATGTGATGAACGACCTTGTTATTTACCTGCCGCACGGCTATGAAGGGCAGGGACCCGAGCATTCCAGCGGCAGACTTGAGAGGTTTCTGACGTTGAGTGCCGAATACAATATGCAAATCATAAATGCAACAACACCTGCAAACTTCTTTCATGTTTTAAGAAGGCAGTTTTACAGGCCATTCCGTAAACCGCTGATTATTTTCACACCGAAGAGCCTGCTCAGGCATCCTGCTTGTGTTTCTCCTATTGAAGATTTTACCAAAGGCGGGTTCCGGGAAGTTATTGACGATGAAAAGGCTAATCCTGCTAAGATTACCAAGGTAGTCTTTTGTTCGGGAAAGATTTACTACGAATTGCTTGAGGAAAAGGAAAAACTAAAGAACGACACTGTCGCAATCGTAAGGCTTGAACAGTTATTTCCTTTACCGAAAACACAATTAAAGGAGATTATTGCAAAATATAAAAATGCCGTAACCTGGCTTTGGACACAGGAAGAACCGTACAATATGGGAGCCTGGCCTTATATCCACATGGAATTTAAAGATGTTGAGCTTAAGGCAATTGCCCGTCCACCGAGTGGCAGTCCGGCTACAGGCTCAAGCAAATTCCATTTTATAAGGCAAAGGAAGATAATTGAAAAGACCTTTGAAGAGTGTATTTGTCCTTACGTGCCTTACGAATGTAAAATGGTGTGTATCGGCAACCGCTGGAAATCATTTGAAAAGGAACTTGAAAATCTAAATATTGAAATGATTGACAGTAAATCAATATCGGGAGTAAAGCAATTAAAATAATTATGTTTTATCTTCAGTTTATTAAATAATGATTATATTTGCATAAGAGTTTAATAATAAAATTCAGAAAATGAACTTGAGCATTCAAATAAATGAAAATGATTTTAAAAAGTTAGGTTTTGACTCTCCGTTTATCAACTGGGATGATTTGGTTGAAAAAATTAAAACTGAACTTTCAATTGAGGCTTTACATAAATGTAAAACGATTTCCGAAAAAGCGGGCCTGTTAAAACTAACTTTGGATGATATAAATAAAGAAATAAAAGCAGCAAGGAATGTTAAGTCTGATTCTTGATACAAATGTTGTTATATCCGGATTAATTGGCAAAAGTTCTCCCTATAAAATATTGGAATTGATACTAACAAAAAAGGTAATATTATTTATTTCAGATGATATATTTGAAGAATACGTTGCTGTAATTAATAGAGATAAATTTTCTCATTTTACTGATTTTATTTCAAAAGCAAGCATTGTTTTGAACAGAATAGATGAAATTGCCGTTAAATATAACCCTAACGAAAAAGTCGATGTTTTGACTGATAAAGATGATAATAAATTCCTGGAATTAGCATTATGTTCAAATGCGAATTATTTAGTTACCGGAAACATTAAGGATTTCAAAATTCCAGTGTTTAACAAAACAAACATTGTAACACCATCAGGATTCTTAGAAAAATTCAGAACATATAAAAATATCAAATAAAATGTCAATAATAGAAATAAAAGTACCCAGTCCGGGAGAATCAATATCGGAAGTTCAGTTGGCAAACTGGCTGGTTGGTGACGGCGATTATGTGGAAAGAGACCAGGAAGTTGCAGAAATAGATTCGGACAAAGCAACACTGACCATAAGTGCAACCGAAGAGGGAAAGATTAAACTTCTTGCCGGTGAAGGCGATACCATTGAGGTGGGCAGCACCGTCGCAACTATTGATACCTCTGTAAAAGGTGAGGCAAAGAAACTGAAACCCGAAAGCACTCCCGGGAAACCGGAAAAGAAGGAAGAAAAGCATAAAGAACCTGTCGAAAAGAAAATTGAACCGGCAAAAGATGTTTTGCAGACAGAGCTTCACATCTCTCCCCTTGCTAAAAAACTAATGCTGGAAAAAAATGTTTCGGAAGCCGGATTTATTGAATTTCTTAAAAGTTTGCGGTTCGGGAAAAGAGATATAGAAGAGTTTCTATCAAAAAAAGATGAAATTAAAACAACGAAAAAACCGGCAACCTCATCCTGGAGCGGAAAAAGAGACACTGAACGGAAAAAAATGTCAATGCTCAGAAAAAAGCTGGCGGAAAGACTGGTTTCCGTAAAGAATGAAACTGCAATGCTCACAACATTTAACGAGGTGAATATGACACCCGTAATGGAAATCCGCAAAAAGTACAAAGAGGCTTTCAAAGAAAAATACGGTGTTTCACTCGGATTTATGTCGTTTTTCACAAAAGCCGTTACCGAAGCACTAAAGCATGTTCCGCAGGTTAATGCTATGATTGACGGTGATGAGATAGTTTATTACGACTATGCCGACATAGGTATAGCAGTCAGTTCACCCAAAGGACTGATGGTTCCGGTATTGCGAAATGCCGAAACAATGAGTCTTGCCGAAATAGAAGCCAACATCAAAGAGCTTGCAGGCAAAGCCCGTAACAACAAAATTACAATTGATGAGATGACCGGCGGGACATTCACAATCACAAACGGAGGAGTTTTCGGCTCAATGCTGTCAACTCCCATTATCAATCCGCCGCAAAGTGCCATTCTCGGAATGCATAATATTGTTGAGCGACCTGTTGCCGTAAACGGTAAGGTTGAAATACATCCGGTTATGTATGTCGCACTTTCGTACGATCACAGAATAATTGACGGAAAAGAGTCGGTTACATTTCTTGTCAAAGTAAAAGAGATGCTTGAGAACCCGGCAAAAATGCTGTTCGGCGGAAATGATCCGGTTATCGAGTTGCTGGGATTGTAAAGGA
>CAYOZZ010000076.1:0-6051 GCA_964408535.1 uncultured Bacteroidales bacterium
TTAAGAGAATAACCAACCTGAAATCTTTGAATTTATACGAATAACAGGTAATAGCAATAGTTGTATTTAGTCATAACTATCTCATATCCACAACCTCAACATCGGGATAGTCGGCAGGATTAAATGAGAAATCGGAATCCGAAACCTCAACATCAGGTGTGAATTTATTTATTACGTATGAATAGCTGCTTCCACTGTTATCGAAAATTGTAAAGTCAAGTATCTCAAGTTTATCTTTATCAATAATTATCCTGACTTTTGAAAAATTCTTACCCTCAACAGGTGTCATATCAATAACGTAAACATCTGTCCCGTACTGGAATGTTTCTCTTACAAATTTCGACTTATAATCCTTTTGATATGAGGAGAAAAGATTATTTGGGGTTATCGTTTCATCATTATCTTCAACCGAATTCACCTGAACCTCCCCGGCATCTTCAATATATGTCCACACGGTTGTTCCGTCACATATTATTTCCTGCCCGGCAATTTTCAGATTATATTTATCACCCGAAACAATCAAAACGCCCTCTTTGCTTTCGTCAATTCCGGCTTCTTTGTTTTGCATTTTGTACGTAAACTCGGCTTTGAACGATTTGTATGACTCTGTCTTTTGCGAAACCTTATCAAGTATCTCTCTTGACTTTTTATCCCCTTTTTCCGCATCCTGGGCAAATAGTGCCGGGATAAAAGCTATTGTAAGTGCTATTGCTAATAATTTTTTCATATTAAAGATTTTTTTCATCCAAATCCTTCAAATATTGTTCCAAAGCCATTTCATTGGCGATTTTCACTTCTCTTGCCTTGCTGCCTTCAAACGGACCTACTATTCCTGCAGCTTCAAGCTGGTCAATAATACGGCCTGCCCTGTTGTATCCGAGCTTAAGTTTACGCTGGAGTAATGAAGTTGAGCCCTGTTGTGTTTGAACAATTATTCTGGCGGCATCCTCAAACAGGCTGTCTCTTTCGGAAGGGTCATATTCAGCCGGACCTGTGTCTTCCTCATCGGCATATTCGGGCAAATGAAATGCATCGGGGTAAGCACGCTGCGAACCGATAAAATCGGTTATCTTTTCAATCTCCGGAGTGTCAACAAAGGCACACTGTAACCTTATCATATCGCTTCCGGTTGCCATCAGCATATCACCCCGTCCGATTAGCTGGTCGGCACCTCCGCTGTCAAGAATTGTTCTGGAATCAATTTTTGAAATTACCCGGAAAGCAACCCTTGCAGGGAAATTTGCTTTTATTGAACCCGTAATTATATTTACCGAAGGTCTTTGTGTTGCAATAATAAGATGAATACCGACCGCCCTCGCCAACTGTGCAAGTCTCGTAATGGGTGCTTCGATTTCCTTTCCCGCCGTCATTATCAGATCGGCGAACTCATCCACTACAAGCACAATGTACGGAAGGAATCTGTGGCCGTGAAGCGGATTCAGTTTCCTGATTTTGAACTTTGCATTGTACTCCTTTATATTTCTCACCTGGGCATCCTTGAGAAGTTCATACCTGTTATCCATTTCAATACTCAACGAATTAAGGGTACGAACGACCTTTCTTGTATCAGTAATAATTGCCTCTTCCGAGTCGGGTAATTTGGCCAGATAGTGCCTCTCTATTTTTGAATAGAGTGTCAGCTCAACCTTTTTCGGATCAACGAGAACGAACTTCAATTCAGCCGGATGACGCTTATAAAGCAGTGAGACAATAATAGCATTCAGCCCTACTGATTTACCCTGCCCCGTGGCACCGGCCATAAGCAAGTGGGGCATTTTCGTCAGGTCGGCCACAAAACTTTCATTGGAAATCGTTTTGCCGAGACCAATCGGTAGTTCATAATCTTTATGCTGAAACTTATCGGAGCTTAAAACCGATTTCAGGGAAACGATATCCGGATTCTCATTCGGCACCTCAATCCCGATTGTCCCTTTTCCCGGAATAGGAGCTATAATCCTGATTCCGAGAGCAGAAAGACTCAGCGCAATATCATCCTCAAGGTTTTTAATCTTTGATATTCTTACTCCTGCAGCGGGAACAATCTCGTAAAGCGTGACCGTAGGCCCGATTGTCGCTTTTATCTTCTGAATCTTTATTGAGTAATTCCCAAGTGTTTCAACAATTCTGTTTTTGTTTCTTTCAAGTTCCTCTTTACGCACCGAAATTTTATCACTGCCATGTTCGGCAAGTAAATCAAGTGGAGGAAACTGGTAATTTGCAAGATCAAGCCGCGGATCGTAAGGTTCATCAATGGTTTTGTGCTCAACTTCTTCTTTTTCAGGTTGCATATCAGTTTCGTCAACAGGTTCTTCATTCGGAGTCTCAATAGTAAGCTCAATATCCTCCTTGTTCGCTTCCTCAACTGATTTTTCAGGTACATCCGGGCTTAAATCAACAACCTGATTGTCGGACTCTGCTTCGTTAACAGAATCCTTCCAGTCAGTATCATCTTCTTCTTCATCAACCGAAAACTCTCTTGTGTTATAAATATCTTCAGGAGGTTCTCCCGTCCCCTGTGTTTTCTTATCCTTTTTTTTTCTGTTACCCAGGTTAACTTTCGGGGCTTTAAGGTTAATATTGAAATTGATTATCAGAAAACTTAGTAACAAAAACAGCAGAAGCAAGCCCGTTCCGAGATTACCAAGTGCAAGCCTGATCCAGTCGGCAAGCTGAATTCCGAAAGAACCGCCGAGAATCGCAAGTGTGTCATTATTTCCAAACAGGAATCCCAGCGTAACGGAAACCCATAACATTATCAGAACAGACAGGCGTGTAGTCTTCCAAACAGGCAAAACCGCCTTCTTGAAAAGAATATGAAAGCCGTAAATAAACAGCAGAAAAGGGAAAATATAGGCACCTATTCCAAACCAGTCCTCAATTGCCCATTTGGAGAGGTTCCTTCCGAACTTCCCAATCCAGTTACGGGCTTCACCCGACGGGATTGAAGCATCGGACTGCCAGGTAAAAAAGTAAGATGTGAGTGCAATAAACAGAGCTATGGAAAACAAAACCAAAAACAGCCCGACCAGCTTATGAAACTTTTCGTTCTTCAAAAAAGAACCCGCTTTCTTAAAGAAACCTCCGTTTTTCCTTTTTGCTCCGGCTGAATTTTTTTTCTTTGAACCCGATTTTGTGCTTTTCGATTTCCCTGCCATTAATTATTAACCTCCAAACATATTATTAAACTCATCCATTGTCATAACTTTGTAGCCTTCCGGTATCTCAAAATCCTTGTCCGACAACTTCTTTTTCTCAACCTTTATGGCAGAAAAATTCATTGTCATACCCTCCTGTGCCGAAGAATACTCAAGCATTACTCCATTTATATCTTTATAAACCGGATTGTTATAATTCAAAACTCCTGAGCCTAACTCATCGGTAAAATAAACAATATGTTCTGTGCCGTTTTCTCCTTTTTCTTTTACAATTGCTTTTTTGCAAGTGTATCCTGCTATCTCCTTTGTTTCGCCGGTGACCTCAACATCAACTTCCGGAGCATTTGAAACTTCCGATTCAATTTCTTCTGCCGTCATAGTCATAGCAAACTTCTGCCCCATCATATCCATAAATGTAACGGCATCCTTTTTGTCGGCATCGAAAATAACCACAGTAGTCCCCATTCCCGTATTCATCTCCATTCTCGACTTATTTCCTTTTATAAAAATTTTCATTGTTTTGGGCAGCATTGCCGATGTCTGCGAATCAAAATCATCACCTTCGTAAGTTATGTTGTAAATAATAACTCCGGTAAAGTCTTTTGCTTCAGCTTTCCCGTATCCGGCAAAAATAAAAACCGGAAGGAGAAAGAATAATAAAAATTTAGATTGTGTCTTCATAAATACAAATTTTATTAATCATTAAAACTAATCTTCAATAATAACAATTTTTTCAATACGGTCGCCGGCTTCAATATCATCAACAACATCAACATTTTCAACAACCTTACCGAAGACAGTATGAACTCCGTCAAGATGTTGAGTGTTTTCGCGGTTATGACATATAAAAAACTGTGAACCTCCTGTGTCTCTTCCGGCGTGTGCCATTGATAAAACACCACGGTCGTGGTACTGGTTTCCTCCATCGGTTTCGCATTTGATTGTATAACCCGGTCCGCCTGTACCGTCGCCGTTGGGACAACCACCCTGTATTACAAATCCGGGAATCACCCTGTGAAACGTAAGTCCGTCGTAAAATCCTTTTTTAGAGAGGTCAATAAAATTGGCAACTGTCCCGGGAGCATCTTTCTCAAAAAACTCAACCAGCATTGTTCCTTTTTCGGTATGTATTTCCGCTTTTTTCATCTTTTTATTCTGTTTTAAATTTAAACGATTAATTTCCATTTCTATACGGATAGACCTGCAAGGTTCACATAATCACAGGCCACCATAAAAACTTACAGGTTTTATCAGTTCACAAATCTGAATAGTTTATTCCATCTGATTTTACCTCCGAACAACGGTTTCTCGGGATCAAGCGACAGCCATACAAATGAAGCTTTCCCGACGACATGATCTTCGGGAACAAAACCCCAGTATCTTGAGTCGGCCGAGTTATGACGGTTATCACCCATCATCCAGTAATAGTTCATCTTAAAAGTATATGTGTCGGCAACCTCACCGTTAATATAAATCTTCCCATCCTTGATTTTCAGATCATTACCTTCGTAAACTTTAATCAAACGCTTGTAAAGACTGATATTGCTCATATCAAGTTTTATCGTCCTCCCTTTTTCGGGAATATAGATGGGTCCGTAGTTATCAATATTCCACTTATACAAAGAATCGAAGGGAAACAAGTCGGGGTTCCATACTCCGGGCTTTTCAATCACTTTTTCCACTTTTCTGACCGAAGGTCTTTCTCTGAGCAGAGCAGCAGCCTCTTCTGTCAATGGAAGTTTGTGCATCGGGTCTCTGCGCCAGAGGTTATAATCTTCGTCCGAAATATCAATTTTATCCCTGAATTTCTTATTTATACCCTTCGGTGCATCAACAAAATACTTGAATTGTCCGTCAGGTGCAAGCGGATTGACCTTTCCGTTTATATAAACAACCTGCTTTTTTATTTCAAGCGTATCGCCGGCAATGGCAATACACCTTTTAATATAGTTCTCGCGCTTGTCAACCGGACGGTAAACAATATCGCCGTATCTTCTCTTATTTTTCCACAGATTGTTCCGCCCAACCTCTTTCACTAATCTGTAATAGCTTATATTGCTCTGAAATACGGTAGAAACGGTATCTCCCTCCGGATAATTAAAAACAACCACATCGTTGTTTTTTATCTTTTCAAAACCCGGGAAACGGTAATACGGCAAATGTATCCACTCCACGAATGACTTTGTACTTGTTGACAGTGGCATAGTGTGATGAACAAAAGGAAGTGACAATGGTGTATTCGGGATACGCGGTCCGTATGCAATTTTACTGACAAACAGGAAGTCACCCCGCAAAAGAGTCTTTTCCATTGAGGATGTCGGGATTGTGTAGGCTTCTATCAGAAAAGTACGGATAATTGTAGCTGCAATAACTGCAAAGATTATGGCATCAGTCCATTCCCTGGCAGTACTCTTTTTAACTTTCTTACGGTCGGCAACCGGAATAAATTTTTCTTTATGCGAAAATCCGAGATAGGGTAAATAAACAAAAGGAAAAATAACAGCAACACCCTGTTCCCACAAGGCATTCTTCTCAAATCCCTTTGCAAGCTCAACTATCATCAGCATTACCATAAAAACATTCAGAAACGGTACAAGCAGGAAAATATACCACCATAACGGTTTTTCAATTATCTGTAACCAAACATACAGATTGTAGAACGGAACCAGTGTTTTCCAGCCCGGCTCTCCCGCTTTTTCAAAAATCCCCCACGCAAATACGGCAACTATTGTGAAAGAAACCGGCAACAAAAAGAAAAGGCCTAACATATTATGATTATCTTATTAATACTATTTTTTTGAGGGTGCAAAATTCCGTTTTTTTTGTCAGAAATAATAATTTATTCTCACAAAATTTGTTAACGAATGAATCTCAGCATTATTGCAGGCCATATCGG
>CAYOZZ010000077.1:0-2513 GCA_964408535.1 uncultured Bacteroidales bacterium
TATCAAATAGCGAAAAGCAATCCTGCAGCCTTGACTTTAAATTTCTCTGTGAAAGGATACCGAAATATCTGATTTTGCAAAATCCCGACGGAAGAATATGCTGCATAAAACGCTTTATAAACTCCATTACATCCAAACTGATAATACCGCTCATATTTCCGGTACGGTAATTTTTATACCTGAATGTTACTTTATGGTTTTTTACGGAAATAATCCTGTGATTCGATATGGCAACCCTGTGTGTATAGTTTCCCAAGTATTCAATTACACGTTGCGGACTTGCAAAGGGACTCTTGGCATAAACAACCCATTTTTTTGCATATATTTGCTTTTTGAGATATTCATAACTTTCAATATCTTCGGGAAGTTTAATTTCTTCTTTGCAAATACTTTCTTCAAGAAGTCTGCTTAATATACCTCTGAACAGTGCACTTAAAACCTTTACCGGAAGAAAGAATTTTTTACTCGTATTTATCCACTCCATTCCGTCTTCTGACAGTCCGCCAGCAGGTACTATCATATGAATATGCGGGTGATAGGTCAGGGTTTGTCCCCAGGTATGTAAAACCGATACCGCTCCTGTCTGTGCTCCGAGATATTTCGGATTTGACGCACACACTTTTAACGCCTGGTTTGAGGCTTTGAATAACAACGAGTATGCCTGTTTTTGATTAATGTAGAATAATTTATGTAAACATCCCGGAATTGTGAAAACGATATGAAAATGCCTTTTAGGCAGAAGATTGCTCTTTAGCTTATCAACCCATTGTATTTGTCGCGTATATTGGCATTTCGGACAGTGTCTGTTACGACAGGAATTATATGCGGGTTTCTCATAACCGCATTTTTCACATTTGTCAATATGTCCGCCAAGAGTTGATGTTCTGCAACTTAGTATGTCGGTGAAGGCTTTTTGCTGTGTGGGACACAGCTTGTTTTGCTCTAAATATTCTTCTTTGTATCGTAAAAATATATCCGACAACTCTATCTCTTGTCTCTGATTGAGATTGTCCATAATTATTACATAATTTTCATATTGTCAAGCGGCGAAACTATTTTGGCCCGGTCAATATTGGCCAGATGAAGATAAATGCTGGTTGTCTTTACCGAATTATGTCCCATTAGTTTTTTTATGAGCATTATATTAATCCCGTTCTCAAGCAGATGTGTGGCAAAACTGTGACGTAATGTATGAAATGAAATATTCTTCCCGACACCTGCTCTTTCGGCAGCACCCTTAACTATCGTATTAAGTGTTCCGGCTCCATATCTCCTGCCTTTAACACCTGCGGGCTCAAACAAATAATGTCCCGGAAGATATTCTCTGTAATATAAACGTAACAGCTCAAGTGTCGTTTGCGAAAGTATTGTATAACGGTCTTTCTTGCCTTTTCCCCGTTTTACTTTTATGCGCATTGTTTCCGAATCTATATCGGTAATCAGAAGATTACGAACCTCCTCTCGTCTCATTCCCGATGAATATGCCAAGGATATAAGTGCTTTGTGCTTTATGTTTGTTGTGTATAGTATAATATTCTCTATCTCCTTTTTCGATAATACTTCAGGCAACTTTTTCTCTCTGCGTGGGCGTTTTATCCTGAAAGACTCCCATTTAAGTCCCAACACAGACTGCCGTAAAATCTTAAAAGCACTTATACTCTGATTTAACGTCGAAACCGATATCTCGTCAACCTTGAGCCGGTAATACAAAAACTCTTTGAATTCTTCAATGCTTAATATCTTCAACGGCTTTTTGGTATAGGCCTCCAGTTTCGTCAGACTTGCTATATAGCTGTCTATTGTCCTTTGACTGTAATTTTGAAGTTGCATCTCTTGTGCAACACGCTCGATAATGTTTGAATTTGTCTTTTTCATATCAGATAATTTTAAAAGTTAAATCCTTAAAATTATCTGTTTTTTAGGAATTACCGCAAAGCGGTTTAGTTCAACGTGTGTAAATATGTAATTACACTTATTTTTTCATTACTCTGGTTAAACCCGCCTTATGCATTATAAGTTTCACGAGCTAATGTTAATAGCTTAGTTTCACTGTTTTTAAATATGCCATTGCATAATTCGGGTAAAATTACACTTATTCCTCTAATATGGCAGAATAAGTGTAACTATTATTAACTACTGTCATCGTAAATGTCATCCAACGGAATCTTAAATCTTGCAAAACCGGTTCCTTTTCGGACTTCTTTGCTCAACAATATTTCCGGTTTTGCAGTCAAAAGTTTCTGTTTCGGACAGGGCAAATATACGAAATTTCTTAAAAAGTAACTTTTTTCCTTATCCAACAGTACAAGAAAAAATTGTATTTTGCGGCACAAATTTATTTCTTTACAATGAGGAGGTTATTATTCTTTACAATTATTCTGTTATTCTTTTTCGGTTCCTGCAATAAGGAGCGTCCGAAACCGTCGTGGAATACGGACATGCTTTTGCCGTTGTTGAACGACACGATTACTATTACCGATTTTATAAGCGATACTCTGCTTGCCGGGAATCCC
>CAYOZZ010000078.1:0-3980 GCA_964408535.1 uncultured Bacteroidales bacterium
TAATATCCCAACAAAAATAACAACTTATATAATCCTTTTGAGCAGGAGCATTATCATTAATAACATACCACGCTCCGTCCAAATCATCTTGCATAGCAGTTGGATTCATACATTCATTTTCTTTTTTTTACAAATTTAATAAAAAAATAATAATCCGGCAAATACTATGAAAGTCCGTAACATAATCGTTTTCCTTTTTATAACATTAAAATTTGTCGGTTATTACTTGATTGAATTAAAAACACTTGCGAAAAAAAGGAAAAAAAATGAGATATGCAAGGAAAAAGCGAATTATCCTGCACTATGAGTTTTATAATTTTATAAATTGTTGAATTAGTGAGTAAGCCGGTAAAATCAAAGTTTTGTGTTAACCCTTCCGGAATTTGTTATCACTTTTTTGATTATACAGAAGTTGACTGCAAAAACAAAACCTCTTTTTTCCTTACTGAACCGTAAGTTTTGTCGATAAACTTACCTCATTGCCTGAAATCAGAACAATATAAAGTGCCGGTTTCAAATCGGGAAGTTCCAGTGTCATTACATTTCCGTTACAATAGGTATCATCGGAAGTATAAACCTCCTGACCGAAAAGATTATAGATCGTAATATCATAATAATCCTTTACCAAATCGTCCGATCTTATCGAAATTTTATCGGTAGCAGGTTGTGGAAATATTGTGACGTTATAACTATATTCCAGGCTACTGCTACTTGATGAGGGATTCCAGATTGCGTTAACATATTCGGGATGGTCAATAAACGGATTTCTGTTGTTCTGGTATCCGTATATCACATTGTTACGGTGTATTTCAAAATCATCGGGAGGGTCTTGAATATTCCACTGCAGCAGGTCTGAAAGTTTGCCATGTTTCGGTTGCGGATAAGTATTTATCTGATCAACCACTTCGAGGTCAGGCTCACCGTTGCCACCTTCATACCTAACAGCCATATAGAAGATCATACGGGCTACATCACCTTTAACCTCATCACGCGGTTCCCAGGTATATTCGGTATAATAGCAGCCCGTAGCCTCAGGATGCTGCTGTCCGCCCATAGCAAAATCCTTGTGTCCGCGCGAACTGTTGACAGAAGCATCGGCCGGCCGGATATGATGAGCATCGGTTCCGCAAGGAGGTGAATTACCAAAATCGCCATGCGATTTTGCCCAGACATGCTCCCGGTTCCAGTCATTGGCACCTCCGCCAAAAGAATTCTTACTTTGTGACCTTCCCGTATAAAGAAGAATCACGTTATTCGGGTTATCCGGGTCTTCGTCGGTATCTTTCAGAATAAAGTCGCGCAAATCATTATATGAATATTCCGTATGTCCTTTAATAATATTGTGTAAAGCCGATTTCAGCGCAGACCCGTTAAGTCCTTGTGCATCATCGTAATACCCCGGAGGTATTTGTGCTGTAAGTCCGAAAGAAACAGCAAGCAGTAAAACAAAAAGTAAAGTTTTCCGATTCATAGAATTTATTTTTAGGCTGCAAAGTTAAATTAAAATCCGGGTTTACAAAATTACAGGAAGCATAAATCATCTCAGGTAAAAAATACAATCTTTTGTCAGATTATTAGTGCCAAACTGCTACTTCTTAAAGATTTTTTTCCGAATTTGAGACATGACACAAGTTAAACAAACGGTATTTACCAATTAATACTCAGTTTATTACAAAATTGGCACAATAATTACATTACGGATTAACGGTTAACCGACCGGAATCAAAGTTAATTTGATTTGTTAACCAATTTTTAAAATTATGCTTAGATATACGGAGATAATATTAGAAAAAGTAAGTTTTAACAGAGACCTTTTTAAGGCTGAGCTGAAAAAATCATTACGCTGGTTGAAAAAAGAAGAAATTTTCATACTCCGCTCGTGGTGTGTAATAAAATTCGGGCAAACCCATGGCGATATCATCCAGGATGTCTTTAGCAGGTAACCGTTTTTAATTAAATTTGACAAGCGACAAGCGTAGATGGGATGCTTTTCACCGGACACTAATCGTATAGCATTCCGGCTTCTTAAACCCGCCTTTTGCACTTTGAGTTTCACGAACTAATGAACCAGGCGGGTTAAACAAACCCCTTTACCCGCAGGCTATTAATATGTCTTCGTCATATCAGACGGCACTACAATAATATAATCGGCAGTATTCTTAAAATCATCCGACATCGGATTAATTGTATCCTGTTCTACCGTAGTGATTGTTTTAATTTTTAACTTCGGTTTAGCCTGCTTTATCCACCACACAATACCTTCATAATTATCGGAATGATATGAGCCGTCATAATGAAGGAATAATTTTCCCTTTTCCAGGTTTTGTAAAATAAAATATGCCATTGTCGCATCTTTTATTGCCTGAGCTTTGGGGATATTGGCAGTAACATGTCCGCCCATTCCGCCCATCATCTCTATCATTGATTTGTAGCAGTTAACCTCAGGGTCATAATTGACCGGTAACGGGGCAATCAGTTTTTTGGCCTCACTGCTCAGACTGTCAAGTCCCTCAAATCCTTTTTTATTTACAAGGGCGGCATAGCGACGGGGAATATTAGTGGCAATAAATCTCAGATTATTCTCTTTGGCAAATTCCAACAACGGTTTGTAGTCCGTTGAATAGTTAGGCCACAGCTTTGCCTCAGCTTCAAAGTTTTTAGTCTTTATAGTTCCCGACAAATATTCATCAACGAGCAATTGGTTGTCCGACTCAAACATCTCTGCTCCAAGAATCAGGTTCTCTTTTTTAACGGCAAACAAATCTTTTGTAACCTGTAGCTCAAACCAGTGGCTGATGGGGTTATTATGAAGTTCACCAAAGAAAACGATATCGGCTTTCGACAACTCTTTTATCATTTTTGCATATTTAACATCCTTGCCGTTTGCATCATAAAGTTCAAAAGCTTTTTTGTCGCTCTTCATTGCAACGAAAATCACAAAAATTGAAAATAATAAAATTCCTCTCTTCATCTTAATTATTTTTTAGTTCATTAATAAGTTTCTCTCTTACCTCTTTTTTGATCGGTGAGGCTTTGCCGTCTTTATCAATTTTTACAAAAACCATCTCCGTTGAACAAACGCTGTCTTCAACGGCATCGGAAAACATAACCTTTCGTGCTTCAACCGAAATGGTGACAGAACTTTTACCAACTTTAAGAACCTTCCCGTAAATTCTTATGTGTTCTTTAACTTTAACGGGTTTTTTAAACAGCACCTCATTTATTTTTACCGTAACAAGGTTCGGAGTACAACATTTTACAGCAGCAAAACTGCCTCCTGCCTCATCCATCCAGGCCATCAAAGTCCCGCCGAAGAGGTTTTCGTTAACACCGATATCACTCGTCTTGCATATTTTTGTTGATATAAGTTCCATATTTTAGACTTTAAGTAGTCATTTGCTTTGCTGTTATTTATTGTTGCTACTCGCCGTAGTTCCTTACTTCCACACCCGGCGTTTATTGTTTGGAGTTGCGGATTAACCTATTTTTTCTCCTTTTTTAATTCTTCAGCGTGAAAAGCCGATGGTAACAAACTTTCCATTCCGTCAACAACCTGAATAACTCCTTTTTCACCCATCATTATCACCCTGAGTTTGCTTTTAAAACGGTTTTCCGTTTCAGCCATTACCTGCCGGCAGGCACCACAAGGCGCAACAGGTTCTTCAATTGTGAAATTCTCGGCTTTTGCCGTTATGGCAATTGCTTTAACCGGAACATCGGGATAGACCGAAGATGCATAAAAAAGAGCAACTCTCTCGGCACATAATCCCGAAGGATAAGCAGCATTCTCCTGATTATTTCCCGTTACGATTTCACCGTTTTCAAGTAATACGGCAGCACCGACATGAAATGTTGAGTAAGGAGCATAAGATTTCCCCACAGCATCAATAGCTTTTTGAAGTAACTTATTATCCTCATCTCCAAGTTCTTCACGACTCCCGTATTCAGTAACTATAAAGGAATGATTTATCTTTTTCATT
>CAYOZZ010000079.1:0-12758 GCA_964408535.1 uncultured Bacteroidales bacterium
AAAACCTATTTTAACGGTCTTTTTTTAATCATACCGCCTTTGGCATCTTTTATACTGTGCATAATTATAAATGCGTCTTTATCTATTTTATCTATTTCGGTGTGCAGTTTTGCCAGTTCCAGTCTTGTTAACAAAGTATAAACTATATCTGTTTGTTCCAGTGATTGTCCTCTTTTTCCCGAATAGATAGTGCAGCTTCTTCCGAGTTTTTCTATTATTGCCAGCCTGATTTCATCCGTTTTGTACGAAATTATTGTAACTCCAACATATTCCTCTATTCCCGAGACAACGAAATCAACTGTTTTTGAAGCTGCGAGGTATGTCAGCATTGCGTACAGCGAAATTTCAATTGAAAACACATAGGCTGCAAATCCGAAAATTACGATATTTAGTATTAGAATTACATCTCCTATTGTCAGTGAAATTTTCCGGCTTAGAAACACTGCCAGCACTTCCGTACCGTCAATAACAGAGCCGCCGCGGATAGCCAGTCCGATACCAAGTCCCAGAAAAAAACCGCCGAAAACCGCAATTAACAGTTTGTCATTGGTTATTACCGGAAAAGGCATAAAATGAACGGTAACAGCAAGTAATGAAATTGCAAGAATGCTTTTCAGTGCAAACTGACGGTTTATTGTTGATATTCCCATAATCAAAAAAGGCAGATTGACAATAAATATCAGAATGGACAACGGTATTTTAGTCAGTTCTGCTATTATAAGCGAGATACCCATAACGCCACCGTCAATAAACATATTCGGTAACAAAAAACCTTTTAGTCCGAAACCTGCCGAAAGTATTCCCAGCAAAATCAGGAAGATATCGCGAATTAAATGTGATATCTCGATTTTTGCATTTTTCATCTCCTTATCAAGAAGTCCGGGAGGAATACTTTTATTTTTTTTCCGAAAAAACAGCAAATATTGAATAACAGACTTCATAATGCAAACCTCAGTATTTAGAAAAAACCGGAAACCCAGGTATTTTAAAACAGAATAAAATTATTCTGTTTTGGTGTGAACTTATCATTAAAATAACAAATTTTATTAAGGAAAGTTCACCGGAGATGCTAATTTTTAACACCGGTTTTTCCTGTGTTTGTTGAGCTATGGCTTTCAGGAGTTGATAATAACCCGGAGAACACGTGCTCCCGTTTCCTTCAAAATGGTTTATTCCTTTTTCCCGCATTATTTATCTGCCAACTTTTTTGAATTCTCAACTGTCTGTTGTTCAAAATATTTTTTAACTTCTTGAAACAAATATTCAAAAAGTTAGTTATTTGTCTTAATGAAAAAAATTCTGTACATAATATTGCCGGTAATTCTTATTGTGATTTCCTATTTTGTTGTTGCCGGCATTTACCCAAAGGCTACGGGCAGATTTCCGGTATTTGTAGTTCTGTTCCTGCTTGATATTTACCTTTTTGTTGCTCTTAAACATAAAGTGAAGACCTGTCATACCTGGAAAAGACGGCTTCTATGGGTTGCTTACTGGTCACCATTGTTGGTTTTGGCTTCTTTTATCTTTTCAAATCTTTTTCTTCCGTATTCGGAGTGGAATAAGAGTGTAAGAGCTTATATGATGGGATTTGTGATAATAAGCTACACCTCGAAGATGGTGGTTGCAACTTTTTTTATTATTTCCGACCTTATAAAGTATGCAAGCTTGCTTTTAAAGAAGAGAAAAGAGGAGTCTGAGGAGCATGTCGGTGAGACAATTACAAGGGGTGCATTTATTAAAAAAGTCGGTCTCGTTACCGGTGGATTATTGTTCGGAACATTGCTGACAGGGATGTTCAGGTGGGTGTATGATTTTAATATTATCAAAACAAAAATAAGAATTCCCGATCTGCCGGAATCGTTTAACGGACTCCGCATTGTGCAGCTTGCCGATATGCATCTCGGCAACTGGCTGTCGGAAGATGAACTTAAAGAAGCTGTCGAAATGATTAATGAATTGGATGCCGACCTCTTTTTCTTTACCGGCGACCTTGTTAATTACAGGACAGACGAAGCTTTTGAGTATGAGCATATTTTGAAGCGGATAAAAGCAAAATACGGAAGCTATTCTGTTCTTGGAAATCACGATTACGGTGATTATTCGACCTGGCCCTCGGATGCTGCCAAGGAAAATAATATGATACAGATGTATGACCTGAATAAAAGGCTCGGATGGAATTTGCTGTTGAATGAGAATGAGATAATTACAAAGGGAGACGATTCCATTGCCATTATTGGTGTTCAGAATTGGGGTTCTTATGCACGTTTTCAAAGGTTCGGCAATCTAAAGGAGGCCGTCACGGGTGCAGAGGATGTACCTGTGAAAATACTTCTTTCGCACGACCCGACACACTGGCAGTATAAAGTCAGGCAGTCGGATATTCATATTGATCTGACACTTGCAGGTCATACTCATGGCGGTCAGTTCGGTTTCGAGATCAAAGGAGTAAGGTGGAGCCCTGCACAATATGCTTATAAATACTGGGCAGGATTGTATTCCGACAAAAAAGCGTCACCCGGAAAACCGAAATATCTTTATGTAAACAGAGGCCTTGGTGTTGTGGGATATCCCGGAAGAGTAGGTATGAAACCGGAAATTACCGTAATAGAAATTGAAAGTTAAATTACTTTAAATTTCCTGTAGTTTGTTTTAAAAACCAAAAATAATAGTTAGGTTTGCAAAAGTATATTATCAGGTATTAAAGATTTTTGATGAGGTTTAGGTATTTGATCGGATATTTGTTTTTTTTCGGCTCACTGTTTTCGGTTTTCCCTGATGCAAAAGCACAGCATATTGCAAACTATCTGCAACTTGGCAAAACTGAACTTTCGGAAAATCATTACCTTAAGGCCGTTGACTACCTCAATAAGGCAATTCAGATAAATTCAGCCTCTTATGAAGGATATTTCCTTAGAGGTATTGCAAAATACAGTCTTGGTGACTATACCGGTGCCGAAAGAGATTTTACCGATGCAATCGCCCGCGACCCGTATTATGCCGAGAGCTACCATTACAGGGCAGTTGTACGGAGTCAGCAGTATAATTTCGGCGGTGCTCTTGAAGATTTTAAACTTGCTGTTGAGCGTGACCCGAAAAATGCAGTTATTTATCTGAACCGCGGCAGAACATATCTCTTCCTGAAGCAGTTTAAAAACACAATAGAGGATTGCGATAAGGCAATAGAGCTTAAATATAAAACAGCAGGAGTATATATTCTCAGGGGGATGGCTAAGTCGGGACTTGAGATGTATCAGGATGCACTGTCTGATTTTGACAGGGCGATAAAGTATGACCCGAAAGACTCATATCCCTATATCCAAAAGGGTGTCACTTTGATGGCTATGAAAAAGGCCGATTCGGCAATTGTCGAATTTAATACGGCTTTGGAAATTGACTCGGTTGATTCATATGCAATTTTCAACCGTGCTCTTGCAAAAATGGAAACCTCGGATACAACGGGTGCTATGAGTGATTTGAATAAAGTTATTCAATTATCACCTTATAATTCAATGGCCTACTACAATCGCGCAATACTTCGGATTAAAAGCGGTGATATGAAGGCTGCAATTACCGATCTTGACAGGGTCATTGCTCTGAATCCCGATAATATTGCGGTATATCTGTTCAGAGGTCAGTTAAAGCAGTCGGTCGGCGATTTGCAGGGTGCCCTGAATGATTTTGACAATGCCATAAAAATCTATCCCGATTTTGCGGATGCCTATTTTGAGAGAAGCAGAGTAAAAAAACAACTGCTTGATTTTAAGGGTTCCGAGGAGGATTATAATATGGCATACAGTATAAATAAGTTTGATTTTGAAAATAACGACAGCCTGAAGATTGAGGAAGTGATGTATTTGAAACGGCTGATGGCTTTCAGTGGGGAGTTTAGCGACAAAAATACAAATGACGGCAAAATTGAAAATGAAAATGTTGATATTGATCTGAAATCTTTGTTTGGTGTTGTCCTCTTTTCAAATAGTATAACAGGTACGAGAATGTACGATACTTACGGGAAGGAAGGGTATCATACTACCGTAGTGACTCTTAAGGAAAGTGGTGAAGGAGATACTGATGAAGCGGTTATTAACAGACAAATAAAGTTGTTTTCGGATAAAATCGAAAGCGAACCGTATAATCCTGTAAACTATTACAACCGGGGGCTAATGCTTGCCTGTAGCCGTGATTTTGAGAAGGCCATAAGTGATTTCGACAAGGCGATAATGTTCGACCCGGGCTACACGATGGCATATTTCTGCCGGGCAAACACAAGATATAAACTGATTGAACTGATCAAGTCGTACTATGATTACAAGCATCCTTTTAATCCGGTTGGTAACAAAACCCCGGTAATAAAACGTGATACTACATACATAAAGCAGGCATATAATAAAGTAATAAGTGATTATAATAAAGTAGAGAGTCTCGATCCGGGTTTTTATTTTACATATTATAATAAAGGCTATGTAAAGAGTATGGAGGGTGATTACTGGGGTGCTGTCAGCGATTTCTCAAAGGCGATAAAGTATGATGAAAAGTTTGCGGAAGCATATTATAACAGAGGCCTTATGTTGCTTTTTCTGAAAATTAACAACAGAGCCTGCAACGATTTAAGTACCGCCGGTGAACTTGGTGTCACGGAGGCTTACATTGTGATTAAGCGTTATTGCTCAAAGTGATAAAAAAACAATTATAAAGTTTAAGGGGTAGTATATCATTAAATTACAATAAAAAACAGATGAAGAAGCTATCGAACGTTGAAAAGTCATTTTACACCCTGAGGGAAATGCCGGCAAAAAGCAGAATTCCTTACATAACAGTTGATACCTTTCCACATCTCGGACTGATCACGGCTTTGAGATTTTTAGAATGGGTGATTGATAATCCGGAAGGAGTTGTCAGTCTCCCGACAGGTAAAACCCCTGAATATTTTATCAAATGGACTAAGTTTATGCTTGAGAACTGGGATAATGAAAAGGGATTGGAAATCAGGAACAAGCACGGGCTTGCAGATAAGGCAAAACCTGACCTTACCGGTTTGCATTTTGTTCAGATTGACGAGTTTTATCCCATAAATCCTGCGCAGCACAACAGTTTCAATTATTATGTAAAGGAATTTTACCTAAAAGGTTTTGGCATGAATCCTGATAATGCACTTTTAATAAATGCCGGTGAAATCCCGCTTGCAGGAGGTCGTTCATACACTGAAGTCTTTCCGGATCATAAAGTTGATTTAACGTTAAGATACAGGGAGGCAAAAAACAGGGCTGAACAGATTCGGAAAGAGTCAATCTTGATGGTTGACGAATGGTGTGCGGGTTATGAGCAAAAAATCAGGGCAAAAGGCGGAATCGGCTTCTTCCTCGGCGGTATCGGTCCCGATGGCCATATTGCTTTTAATATAAAAGGCTCCGACCATTTTTCAACCACTCGTTTGATGGAGACGAATTTCGAGACTCAGGCTGTGTCGGCAGGCGATCTCGGAGGGATTGAGGTTTCGAGAAACAGGCTTGTAATCACAATAGGACTTGACACTATAACATATAATCCCGATGCAGTTGCAATAATTTTTGCCGCCGGTGAAGCCAAAGCGGAGGTTGTTAAAAATGCAATCGAAAATCCTCCGTCTAATTTATATCCGGCAACGGTTTTGCAAAAGTTGAAAAATGCTCGATTCTACCTGACTAACGGGGCTGCCGTCAAGTTGAAAGACTTTGTTGATGACTATTATAAAAAGGGTGACTGGACGAATGAAAAGACCCAGAGAGCTGTTCTTGATCTCGTAAAGAAACTTGATAAATACGGCCATCATCTTACTTTGGATGATCTGAAAAATGATGAATATTGCAGACTTATTCCCGATTTGAATAAAAATACTGTTAATGAGGTTGTTGAGTCCATAAAGCAAAAACTCGAAAGAGGTATGGTTAAGGAGGAAAATCAGAAGTATTTTCATACGGGGCCACACCACGATGATATTATGCTTGGGATTTTACCTCATATCTCGCATCAGTTACGGCAACCGTCAAACAAATTTGATTTTACTATACTGACTTCCGGTTTCACGGCGGTTACAAACAAGTTTATCATTCAGGCACTTGAGGATGTTTTGAGGTTTCTTGCCGAAGACAAAATCCAGATGGTTTATTATCCCGATTTTTTTGATAAAGGATACAGGTTCAAATGGGATAAGGATGTATATCACTATCTCGGAAAGGTTGCTTCCGGTGAATCAATTCAAAGGCGGAGAGGATTAAGTCACCGTTTGGTAAGGTCAATGGTTGAGATTTATAAGCTGAAGAATCTTGATGAACTGAAAAGGCAGCTTATCAATAATATTGAACTTTTGCAAAACTCTTACGATGGCGAGAAAAACCCGCCGGATATTCAGAAGCTTAAAGGAATGCTTCGTGAATTTGAGGAAGAACTGGTTTGGGCTCATTTTGGAGTTAGGGTAAAGAATGTCCATCATTTGAGGCTTGGATTTTATACCGGGGACATTTTTACCGAACAGCCTGAGCGGTCGAGAGACGTTATGCCTGTTTTGAAAATGCTTCGTGAGATAAAACCGACGGTAATTAGTCTTGCTCTCGACCCGGAGGGAAGCGGTCCCGATACGCATTATAAAGTTCTTGAAGCAATTGCCGAGGCGGTACGGCTTTGGAAAGAAGAGGAGGATTTAAGTAATCTTAGGATAATCGGATACCGGAATGTCTGGTACAGATTTCATCCGGCAGATGCCGATGTTATTGTTCCCGTTTCGCTTAATTCGCTTGCAATTCTCGAAGAGGCTTTCTCCGATTGCTATCTGAGTCAGGTTGATGCCCCATTTCCAAGCTATATGCTTGACGGTAAGTTCAGTACACTTGCGCGTGAGATTTGGATAGAGCAGATGAAACACGTGCAACTGCTCCTCGGAAAGACCTTTTTCTATGAAAATGAATCCCCAAGGATACGTGCTGCGCATGGTCTTCTGTATTTTAAAGAAATGGATGTTGAAACTTTCCTCACTCAGGCACGCGAGCTGGAAAAATCAATGGAAGGGTTTTGATGTAAATTTGTATTTTAAATCTGTTGAAAGTCTGATATTTACGGATGTTTAAAATGTAATGTTTTTTAATTTGTTTTCTTTTAAGACGATTTTGTAAAAGAAAAAAATATGGTTTTATAGCCACCATTTAAGTAATAATTATTAATATTGCGACGTGAAGAAGCGAATATTGTTTACCAATATTATCGAATATGAAGAATGAGTTTGATTATATACGGCCCTATTATGACTCTGAGGTGCCCGCAGCAATACAAAGAATTGTCAGTCATCCCCAGTTCCATATAGCTTTGGATTATCTTTTTCCGGCTGAAAAGCATAAACAAATAATAGAAGATGTTTCCAAAGTAAAGACATCAATCGAATTTCAAAAGGTATTTATGCTGCCGGCAATGAAGACGGTACTTGAAAAGACATCCGACGGTCTTACTTTTGAAGGATTTGAAAATGTCAGGAACGGTTATCCCGGTGTCTATATTTCAAATCATCGTGATATCCTCCTTGACTCGGCTCTTCTGCAGGTTGTTTTGTACGAGCTGGGACTTGATGCTTCTGAAATAGCCTCGGGAAGTAATCTTATGGTTTCCGATTTTGTGATTGACTTTTGCAAAGTAAACAAGATATTAACCGTAATCAGGGAAGGTGCTCCGCGTGAATTGCTTGCAAACTCGAAGATTCTTTCCGCTTATATACGTCATACCGTTTTGGATAAAAAAACATCAGTCTGGATTGCACAACGAAAGGGAAGGACAAAAAACGGACTGGATAAAACCGAAACCGGAATTCTGAAAATGCTGACTTCAACAGGACCTGATGATGTGAAACAGGCAATTCGTGAAGTAAATATCCGGCCGGTAAGTATCTCTTATGAATGGGAACCTTGTGATATCCTGAAAATAAAGGAAAATTATTATGCTCGCAGAGGTGGGTATGTTAAAGATGAAAATGAGGACTTTAAAAGCGTTATAAATGGTATCGTCAATGATAAAGGACGTATCCACATTGCAATCGGAAAACCGGTTAATACTATTCTTGACGATATCCCTGACGATATGGTAAAAAGTGCCGTTTACAATAATATTGCGCAGTTTATTGATGATCAGGTTTATAGTCTTTATAAACTCTGGCCGAGTAATTATCTCGCATACGACCTGAAGAACGGTTCCGGTAAGTATTCGTCAAGATATACGGCAGCCACAAAAGAGCATTTCGATGAAAGGTTGAAACGTGTGATTGATACATTGAAGAAAGACCCTGAGGAGTTAACCGAATTGTTTTATGAGATGTATGCCAATCCTGTTATACAAAGGGAAATTATTGAAAGCAGGTAATAAATTGTTGAATTAATTCAAATTAACCCGATCTCCCTCATTTTCCAGAAACATTTTGCCGTTGCATTTATGTCGGAAGCAGCATCGTGTGCATCCTCAAAATCTTCCCCGAACAACCTGATATGTAACTCCGACAGTTTCGGCCATTTGAATCCGTATGGTCCCGGAATTTTGCAGAAGTTTGTGGATTTTTGCATTGTGCAGAGCCTCGGTTTGTTAAAAAGATTTGAAGGAATGCGTTTTCTGTAAAATTCGGCACCGACTATTTTTTCATCGAATGAAATATTATGAGCTACAAGTGAGTCGGCTTTTTCAATCTGCTCGGCAAAGACCTGCAAAACATATTCCAGCTCGTATCCTTCTCTGTGCGCCCGTTCTGTCGTTATCCCATGCACATTGGATGCCGCCGCAGGAATTGAAAAACCTTCGGGAATAATTAAAAAGTCTTCACCGCCGATTCTGTTTCCCGAATCGTCGTAAACCAGCCAGGCAAGCTGCACCATCCTCGGCCAGTTGCTGCTGTCGCTTACCGGAGCTTTCCAGTTTCGCGGAAGTCCGGTCGTTTCTGTGTCAAAAAACAGATACATAATATGTTGATTATTAATTTAATAGCTAAATTTTTGATTTAAAGCAAAAAGCCACATATCCATAGAATAAAAAGGACAAAATTATTTTAATTCCAATTGGTTTAAAGTTTTATAGTGAAATCTTTTTAACACTTTTTGCACTATTCCGGAACAGTTCTTTTGAAAAATACATATCCGTTTTTCTCACCGAGTTCTTTCACCGTCCAGACCGTCCGCCAATGCTCCTCAACAGGCTTTTTCCCGATGATATAGACATCTTTGTCAACATCTTCATAAATCAGCCATTTCAGGTCGGTGTATTTTGGATTATCCTGGGGCTGAACCCTTGCATAAAAATATTGAGCATAGCTTTTGAAGCTGCTTGTTACGACATAACAATCTTTTCCTTGAAGCGTTTTGCAAAATTCAATCTCTGCATTTTGAGAATACATTTCAACTCTGCCGATAAAAAATATCAGCCCGAGGAATACAAATAATGCAGTGCCGAAAAACAGTGTTTGAACTCCTCTTAATATCCTTTCCTTCTTAAACTGAACCATTGCAATAATCACAATAACTGACAGCAGAATACCCGGAATCATTTCCAGGCCTGTCCAGTTGACCCTGGCATTGAGGCTTGCATAAGCGAAAGGGTCATTTCGGAATAACGGTTTTATCAGCTCAATATTCATTCCTATCCATGGAGTAACAATTGCTGCAACAGTAAAAGCTCCTGCAACAATACTTAGCAATATCTTCACCCCTCTGCCCAACTGTATTTTGCCCTCAATCATTTGGGTTATCGCAAGAGCAGCGAGAAAGGTTACCGGAAAATATGCAAGCGAGGAATAGTGGACTATTTTTGACTGAACTATTGAAAAAAGAATCAAAACGACCCAGAAAAGAATCAGCATCCATTTTCTAAAGTCCTCCTGCAGACCCTGCTCTGTTTTGATGTTGCGAAAACCTCTGACTGCAAAAACGGAAGCAGGAAAACAACCGAATAACAAAACGATGAAATGATATCCGGGAACACCTCCGTGACCTGCATCCTCAGTACTGAAAAGCCGGATCTGATAATCAATAAACTCATTGATAAACCAAAATCCGTGATGCGCAATCTCAACTCCAAACCATACTGAAACAACGAGCAGAGAGACCAATGACCAGGAAAACAGGTCGGCAATACTTATAACCGGTTTGAATTTGTTCATTGCCCAATAAACCGCCAATACAAGAATTACTATCAGATATGCAACCGGGCCTTTTGTAAGTATCGCAAGCCCTGTGAACACTCCGCCGGAAATCAGATAGAATAACCTTGATCTTGTAAAGTTTTCCGAAAGGCTGTTCCTTTTCCGGATAGTTATGATAATATTGTAAAGTCCGAGAAAGATAAACAGGTTGAAAAGCGGATCAATGATTCCCGATTTGAAATAGAGCATAGGCAGAATACTTCCGAAATATGCCAGTGCCCAAAGAAAACCGAATCTTTGATTAAAGAGTTTTGTTCCCGTTTTATATATGACAAGCAGAGTAACTATCCCGGTAACAGCATTTGGAAAACGTGCTGCAAACTCATTTATGCCGAATATTTTCATTGAGAGAACCTGTATCCAGAAAAAAAGCGGCGGTTTCTCCCAAAAAGGCTGATAATTGACCTGTACGGTAAGGTAGTCGCCAGTGCGTATCATCTCCCTTGAGATCTCTGCAAAGTTAATCTCGTCCCAGTCAAAAAGGTGAACTCCTCCGAGAAAAGGAATATAGAACAATGCGCCGAGAAAGGTGAATATCAGATAGTTGCGTATATTGTCGTTCATCCGGTAAAAAGTCTCTTAAAGGGTTTAAATTGTGATTACATCCTCCTCTTTTATCATCGGCTTTCCAAGGAAACAGAGAAGTAGTTGCGCAACAGTCAGCGTATCTTTCTGACAATAAGCGGCAATTCTTTCAAGGTCTTTTTCTTTGTAATAGACTTCGGCGACCATACTTCCGTCAATGTCATCCTTCGGAGTCGGTATTCCGAAAACGGAAGCCAGCAGTTCTAAGGAGGTGTAATTTTTTCTGTCACCGAATTTCCATAGTTCCATCGTGTCGAGATGCGAAACCTCCCACGGCTTTTTCCCGGCAGTATTTAGAATGTAAGGCAACTCAATGCCGTTAACAAGCATTCGCCTTGCAATGTACGGGAAATCAAACTCTTTGCCGTTGTGACCGCATAGCAGATTGTCAGGCTTATTGTAATGTTTGTTAAGTAAATCGGCAAATCCTTTAAGCAATTCCGATTCATCATCGCTGTAAAAAGATTTCACCCTGAACTTCCCGTTTTTTATAAATCCTGCCGAAATACAGATTATTTTTCCAAATTCGGAATAGATACCTGCCCTGTTGAAAAGCATATCCGCTGTGTCTTCATCATTTTGTTTAATCTTTTCAGCCTTTTTATCCCAGAGCCGTTGAAAGTTTTCAGGAAGTTTGTCATAATCCGAAACCATAGGTACGGTTTCAATATCAAGAAACAGTATTTTTTCTATATTTAATTGGTAAAGCATAGTTTGCAAATTTGATTGCATAAAATTACAATAAATTTTAATAATTTTACAAAATGTTTAAGTCGTGGAACATAGTGTTTTTATTGGCTGTTCTGTTTACGGTTCTTTCCTGTGACAAGAATGAGACAGACAGCATTCCCGTAATAGAAATGGAATCGCCGGTTGAAAATCAACTTTTCGGGGTTGTGGATACAATCCGTGTACGTGCAAATATTAGTGATGAAAGATTAATTACAAATATTCAGGTTGTTTTGGTTAACGAAGGTTTTATTCCGGTGGCAATGGCGCGCAGTTTTCAACCTAACAGTAGTAGTTATAATCTGGATATCAACTATTATCTTGAAGATTCCACTTTGGAATCGGGCAATTACTATATTCTTGTAAAAGCTGAAAATGAAACAAGATTTAAAAATAAATATACGAAAATCAGATTAGCAGGGGAGGCTGAACGATTAAGAGAAGTGATTGTTGTAACGGGTAACGGAGAGCATATTACCGTCAGCAGAGTTGATTCGTCGCAAACCGTTTCGCCTTTTTTTAGTGTTGACTGCAACTATGCAGCTTCGGCCGTAAGCGGGAAGTACAATCATTTTTATCTTGCCGGAAAAACAATTATAAGCCTGAGGGCGTACTCAATGCAAGACAATTCTGTCGAATGGAATGTTCCTCCTGTCGTTTCGCCTCCAATTCATAATAATAACTGCCTTTATGCGGATGAATATGTTTTTGCAACATATAATTCGTTGTATATCAGAGGTTATGATGACAAAGGGAGTGTGGTTTTTACGACAAATATAACATCTCACGATAAACCCGGTGCCGTAATCAGTCTGAATGATTATTTGCTTGTTGATATGCAAAAGCAAAATACTGCTGCCGTTCCCGAACTTGTGACATATTATGTGCAGAGCGGACTTAAAAAGCAGGAAAGGGAAACACAGTTTGAAGTTTCCGGATTTTTCAGATACTCTGATGACAAGGTTTTTATAGCTGCTAACAATGGTGATACGGGACAATTATATATTTATGATATTAAATATGATGCCATTGAATACCTTGCCGGTCTGCCCGGGAGAATAGAATCGGCGGATTTAATTGATTCGGAAAGGGTGATTATCGGAACGGAAAACGATTTGTATATTTATAACTACTCAACGTTGCAGTTGATTTCGTTTGCTAATGATATTGAAGTTGATATTATACGATTTGAGTCACTGAATAGTGATTTGTATATCTCTTCGGGGAAAGAACTGAAAAGATTTCA
>CAYOZZ010000080.1:0-19705 GCA_964408535.1 uncultured Bacteroidales bacterium
TCTTCGGCAGGAGAAACATTTCTAACATAAACCTGAATTACCTCTTCACCATCCGAACCTCCCTCATTTAATAAGCCGGCTGAAATGGTGATTGTATCGTCATTACCATATTCTTCTTTATCTGTTTTCATCTCCGTGCAGGAAAAACCGGAATAGCTCAGGCCGAAACCGAAAGGATAGAGAGGCTCTCCTTTAAAATATTTGTATGTCCTGCCATCCATACTGTAATCTTCAAACGGCGGCAGATCGGAAGTTGATTTGTAAAAAGTAACAGGTAGCCGTCCTGAAGGACTAATATTTCCAAAGATAATATCTGCAACCGCATTACCTCCCTCCTCACCCGGATACCAGGCAAACAGTATTGCATCGGCTATTTCGGCAACCTCTCCGAGTGCAATGGCGCTTCCGCCTGTAACCACTGCAATCAGAGGTTTATTCCCAATCCTTCTCCGCATTTTTTTAACATACTCAACCTGATTTGCCGGCAATTCTATCTTCATTCTGTCACCACCGTCGGGGTTAAGCATTGCATCACCCTGCTCTCCTTCAAAAAGAGAATTTATACCTATGCAAACAATAACGGCATCAGCCATACTTGCCTCCCAAAAACCGAGCATTGTGGAATCGTTATGAAACATAAAACCCTGACTGTAGTCAACTGTCGTACCAAGACCTGCCCTGTCTGTAATACCTTCAAAAATAGTCACCATACTTTTTGAAAATCCGTTATAATTCCCAAGAAGCGACTGAATATCGGCAGCCGTAGGCCCTACAACAAGCATACTATTTAATGTGTCGGGATCAATTGGAAGGGTATTGTTCCTGTTCTTTAACAGAACGATTGATTTCCGGGCAGCTTCAAGAGCCAGTTGACGATGTTCTTTACTGTCAACAACGTCAACCGGAATTTTGGTATATGGAACAATATCTTCGGGATCGAAAAGCCCAAGCTTAAACCTTGTCTTTAAAAGCGGCCTCAAATCCTTATCCACAATACTTTCGTCAATCAGTCCCGAATCAACGGCCATTGGAAGATATTTATAAAGATAGCCGCAGTTCAGATTTACACCTGCTTTGGCAGCCATTGCAGTGGCCTGCACCCTTTCGTGCACAACTTTATGCCTTGCCCAGATATCGTCAAGTGCCCAGCAGTCGGAAACAATATGACCCTGAAAGCCCCACTCTTTCCTTAAAATAGTATCAAGCAGATAGCTGCTTCCGCAACAGGGTTTATCGTACGTTCTGTTATAAGCGCACATTACCGATTCAACACCCGATTTCACAAGAGCTTCAAAACCGGGGAGATAGGTCTCGCGAAAATCCCTTTCGGAAGGCAACGCATTAAACCTGTGGCGGATTTTTTCGGGACCGCTGTGAACAACAAAATGTTTGGCACAGGCTGAAGCTTTCAGGTATTTCGGATTGTTTCCCTGAAGACCTTTCACAAAAGCAACACCAATCCGGGAAGTCAGATACGGATCTTCGCCATAGGTCTCCTGACCGCGACCCCAGCGCGGATCGCGAAAGATATTGATGTTGGGTGTCCAAAATGATAGTCCTGAATATTGCGACCGGTTTCCCTTTTTTAAGGCGAGGTGATGCTTTGCCCGGGCTTCGTCAGAAATGGCATCCGAAACCCTGAATATCAAATCATCATCAAACGTAGCTGCCAGTCCGATTGCCTGCGGGAAAACCGTTGCCTCCCCGGCTCTTGCAACACCGTGCAGACACTCGTTCCACCAATTATACGCAGGGATTCCGAGCCTCTCAATAGCAGGACTATTGTAAAGCATCAATGAAGCCTTTTCTTTCAAAGTCAGCCTTTCAATCAAATCGTCAATACGCTCATCAACAGAAAGTTCAGGATTTTGAAAGGGATAATCATAAGTTTCATTTTCTGCATTATCGCTGAATGCTAAAAGAAATACCAGTGAAATAACAATTAAAAACGGAATTACTGGGGTTAAAGGGAAATACTTATTTGTCATCTTTATAAGGTTTTAAAATTCAAAACGGATTGCCAAAGTTAAACAAATTGATATCCCTTACACACATTCTAAGTACTAAAATATTTATCAAAGATGATTTTCTATTTTTAAGAGCCGTAGCAGAAGACTTCTTTATGCCACCAAGACACAAAGACTCTAAGGTGCACAAAGATTGCTATAAAAAAACCTCTGCAAGGAAATCAATCCTTACAGAGGCAGTTTAAATTAAATAAATTTTATGATAAATTTACTTTGAAGTGAAAAAGTTCGGTTTAAAAATCAGCATCATCCAACCCCAGTTGCTTGTTTCGGATTTACTTCCGTTTTTAACCATTTCCATAGTTTCGGTAGCAAACATCTGGGAATAACCTGCTTTGAAAGCCAGTGTTTTACTAACCGTATAACCAATTGCAAAATCAATCTCCGTTCCGAGTCCGCTGCTAAAATCTTTAGGATTACCTTCGTTGTCAACACCTTTAACGGTAGCAGCCGTCATATAATAGTGAGGAATCAGCATAGCGGAGAATTTATTCTTTTTGAATTTCAAAGGAACATAGATATCAACCAAACCGGTTTGTCCGCTATAATTACCGACATAGAAGTAATCCATCCAACCGTTGAACTTATGGTTTGTTCCGTAAAACGGAGTGAATGATTTATCGGTTTTATCGGCAACACCGATTTCGTCGCTTTGTGTACCGGAGAGATACTCAAAACCTGCACCGACGGAGAAAGTATTAATTGCATAAGAAGCATCAGCAGCAAGATATATGGCAGATAAAGATCTGTTAGCTTTGTTTTTACCACCCTGATAATAGAAAGCGGCATTTGCTTTCAGTTTACCGCCCTTGTATGATATTCTCGGGCCGACAGTCTGGCTGTAAGCAACCTTTTGCTTTATGTTTGCAGTGTCGGAATTGTCGGTATATTCAAGTCCGTTATTCAAAAACAGGAAGCTTACACCAAATTTATTAAAATCACCGTGATACCATAAATACTGTAATGCTTTGTAGTTTTTCAGGTCGTATTCAACCTTATATTGCGATTCTTTAACGGCATTCAGTGCAACACCGAAATGAACTTTATGTTTACCCGAGCTGTACTTAACAATTGCAGCATCGTGGCTTCTGGCCTGCTGCGCCCAGTTAACCGCTCCGAAAATACGCTGATCGTCATAAGAGATCTCCTGGCGACCGACTTTTAGGGAAACATTCTTGAACAATGTCATTTCACCCCAGGCTTCATGAATTGATGTACCGTTAACATCAGATTTGTTTAACTGTGAAACATCTCCCCATACTCTGACATCCTGAAGGCTAAACCCCACATTAAAAAGTTCACCGGAATATTTAAAATTCAACCTTGTTCTTTGTGATACAAAATTTGCCGGATCAGCTCCCTCTTGCATAAGATCACGGTAACCGTGACGATATTCGTATCTGGGACGCAATTCGCCTGAAATGGTAACTTTCTGTGCTTCGGCATTACCCGGAAAAAGACCCGACATCAGGCCGGAAATAAAAATTATTATTAATTTTTTCATAATTACAATTGTTTGATTTTCAAGTTATGATTGTACATTTACATATAAACCGGTAACAGTATTCATTTTTTTCAACATTGAGTTTGTCGTAACATAGATAATACTTGGCATCAACCTGTCGCTGTTAAGATCAAACCCTTTTTTAGAAAATTCCCATTGAGAATCTACCTTATTCAGATAATTAGTGATTTCTTCAGTATTTTGCTTCTCCTCACGCAAGGTATTCAGAGCTGTTTCAAACTCTTTTTTAGCCTTGTTGAAATTCTTTAGAATATTGGGATCATCCACACCCCAGTAGTAAGCAACATAGTACATTGCGATACGCTGCGACAGCATCCTTTGACGCCCCGCTATATTTACAAGAGCTGCCGATTTGGCACCTGAATACTCCTGAAGCAATAACACAATATTGTGAGATGCTTTTAAAAGTATATTCGCTTTATTAATCATTTCGGCAGCAACATTGATATCCGGTTTACTCACGATATCCATTCTGAAAACCGACCATAAATTGCCAACTCTTTCAAGACTATCGGCAATTTGCTGTGTAGGAGCAAAATCCTCAAGCTCAAGAAACTGCTCTTCGAAAAGAGCAACCGAGGCGTCAAGTTCCTTTTGGGCTGCCTCAACTTTTACACCCGAACCTATCATCAGATAGTCTTTGGTCATACGTTGTGTCAGCATTCTCTGACGTCCGGCTTTGTTAATAGCCTCGTTAATGTCCATTCCGCTCACATCCAAAAACATTAATGAACTGAAGATGACAATTGAAAACAAAATTTTACTTTTCATAATACTCTGATTTTTATTATTATAATTTAATTAATTTCCGTTTGCAGTAACTTCCGACCTGGATTCCATTTGAAGACACCAGTCTGATATCATTTCCAAACTCTTGGAAAAACCATTTGTAATATCAAGAATCTGTCTTGTATTCAACCTGCCCATCCCAAGATCTCCAATATCTTTTTGTGCAAGTTCCCAGTCAATTTTAAGGCTCATAAGTTTACTTTTCACCTTTATTGAATTAATTTTCAATGCCGACAATTGCTTTAAGCTCCTGTCGAACTCTACAGAAGCATCACTCAGATAACGTAATGTAGCCTCCTTCTTAATTCCCCAGGCATACATTAAATAATATGACGCAAGTCGTTGTGATAGCATTTGCATCCGCATACTCAGATAATATGCTTGTAATGTATCATCCTCTCCGGGAGTTTTAATAAGATTAAGACAATTATTTGCTGCAAACAATAAAGATGAATTAGTTTTAAGCAATTGGAATGCTCCTTCCTCATTTACCTCATCAGTAATAATAAGTCTGAATTTCATCCAAATATCGTTTGATTTTTGCATTGAGGTTAATAACCTGCCGGAAAGGTCAGCATCCTCACAAGTAAGTCTGAACTCTTCATATTTCGATACTGTTTCATCTAAATCTTCCCTCGCTTCATTTTTGTTCAGATTTAATCCAATCTGCATATAGTCCTTAATCATTCGTTGAGTAAGAACCTCCTGCTTAAGTATTCCTGTTACATATTCAGACATATCAGAATTCTGACTGATTCCCATCTGGAAAACCAGCGAGATACTAAATAATAAAATATATTTTATCATAATTAAAATTTTTATTTCCAATATTTAGGAACTCTTTTACAAAAATAGCCCCGAATTGTTGCAGATGAAAGGAACTTAAAAGGTGGAAATAAAGTGGAACACTTACTATATTACAGAAACACAACACTTTACAAAGGCCAAAAAATGATTTTTTTTTGTAATCCTGTAAAATAAAAATAACAGAAAAATACTATAAATTCAATCTTTTTTCTGCAATTTTGTTGCAAAATTCGAAAAATGAAAAAAACATTACTAATTCTTTTCATTGCAACTCTCGCAACAGGGTGCAATAATGTACAAAACAGTAATTCTCAAAGTTCAATCCCTGATAATGATCTTGCAAAATATGTTAATCCGTTTATCGGAACGGGAGGTCACGGCCATACATATCCGGGTGCCAGCCTGCCATTCGGGATGGTGCAGCTAAGTCCTGATACGCGCCTTGAGGGCTGGGACGGTTGTTCGGGATACCACTATTCCGACAGTGTTGTTTACGGTTTCAGCCATACACATCTTAGCGGAACAGGCGTGCCGGATTATGCCGATATCCTTTTTATGCCGACGACAGGCGAAGTAAAACTCAATAACGGCAAAGATAATCCCGATGATGGGTATGCCTCACGTTTCAATCATAATAATGAAAAGGCAACACCAGGCTATTACAGCACTTTTCTTGACGATTACGGTATAAAGGTTGAACTTACGGCAACCGAAAGAGCAGGTTTCCATAAATATATTTTTCCTGCCGGTGAACAATCAAATATTATAATTGACCTGAAGCACCGTGATAAAGTTATCGAATCCTGGTTCAGGGTTGTAAGCAATACAGAGGTTGAGGGATTCCGGCGTTCTACAGCCTGGGCTGATGACCAGTACATCTATTTTGTTGCAAAGTTCTCAAAACCTTTCAAAAAATACGGCATTGCAAAAAATGATGTACTTACCAAACATAAAGAACTTGAAGGTGAAAACATCAAGGCTTTCCTTACATTTGACACAAAGAAGGATGAAGAAATTCTGGTAAAAGTCGGCATATCCGCTGTTAATGCCGAAGGTGCATGGGATAATATGGAAAAGGAGATGCCGGGATGGTATTTTGAAAAGATAAAATCCAAAGCAAGAGATAAATGGAACCGGGAGTTGAATAAGATTGTCGTTAAAGGCGGTACTGAAAACCAAAAAACGGTCTTCTATTCGGCTCTGTATCACTCTTTTCTGGTCCCGAACCTATTTATGGATGTTGACGGGGATTACCGCGGAAGGGATTTAAAAATACACACTGCAAGAGGATTTGATTACTACACCGTATTTTCACTCTGGGATACGTTCAGAGGCGAACATCCCCTTTTTACAATCACTCAGCAAAAAAGAACAATTGATTTTATTAAAACGATGATAGCCCAATATGAACAGGGCGGAAGACTGCCGGTATGGGAGCTTGCCGGTAACGAAACGGAATGCATGATTGGTTATCACTCAATACCTGTAATTGTTGATGCTTATATGAAAGGACTCAACGGATTCGATACCGAGAAGGCTTATGAAGCAATGAAGCACAGTGCCGATCTTGACTTTTTCGGGTTGAAATCATATAAAAAATCCGGCTATATCCCGGCCGAGGATGAATCGGAATCGGTTTCAAAAACCCTTGAATATGCTTACGATGACTGGTGTATAGCCCAAATGGCTAAATCACTGGGGAAAGATGACGATTATAAAAGATTTATTAAAAGGGCGCAATCATATAAAAACATATTTGACCCTGAGGCCGGTTTTATGCGTGCAAAAATGAACGGACGCTGGTTTACCCCTTTCGACCCGAGAGAAGTAAATTTCAACTTCACCGAGGCCAATTCGTGGCAGTACAGTTTTTTTGCTCCACAGGACATTGACGGTTTGATAAAAATTATGGGAGGTAAAGAGGCTTTTAAGAAAAAACTGGATTCATTATTCACTACATCATCCGAAACAACAGGAAGAGAACAATCCGATATTACAGGTCTTATAGGTCAGTATGCCCACGGAAACGAACCGAGTCATCATATGGCTTACCTGTATGATTACATTGGAAAACCCTGGAAAACGCAACAACAGGTAAGGCAAATTATGGATGAGTTTTATACAAATAATCCTGACGGCCTGTGCGGAAATGAAGATTGCGGACAGATGTCGGCATGGTATATCCTGAGTTCAATGGGATTCTATCCTGTAACTCCAGGCAGTAATATTTATGCAATCGGTACGCCGCTATTTCCTGAAATTCAAATTAATATGGAGAACGGAAATACATTTGTCATTAAGGCTGAAGATGTTTCGGATAAAAACATTTTCATTCAATCCGCTACTCTGAACGGAAAGCCGTTTAACAAATCTTTCCTTACACATAATCAAATTATTACAGGGGGTGAAATTGTTTTTAAAATGGGAGAAAACCAAAACAAATCCTGGGGAACAGGTGATGGGAATATACCCGTTTCATCAATTAACGGGAACCTGATTGTGCCGGTTCCTTTTGTTAAAACGGGAGACCGTACATTCTTCGAATCAACCGTTGTTTCACTTGGAACTATTGATGCCGGTGACAAGATTTATTATACACTTGACGGATCGGAACCCGATAAATCATCAGTTTTATATAAAAAACCTTTTACGATTAAAAAAACCGCAACACTAAAAGCCGTTGCTTACCGTCAGACCGACGACTCTTATTCTTCGGTAATAAGTGTTGATTTTTCAAAGATGCCCAAGAACAGAAAAATTACATTAAAAACAAAATATGCGAACCAGTATTCTGCCGGTGGAGATGGTGCATTGATTGATTTTATTCGCGGGACAAAAGATTTCAGAACCGGAGCCTGGCAAGGCTATGAAGGGGTTGATATTGATGCTGTCGTTGACCTCGGCAGCATTCATCTTATTCATAAAATTGAAATGGGATTTTTACAGGATAACAATGCCTGGATTTTCTTCCCCGAACAGGTTGATTTTTATGTTTCGATGAACGGAAAGGACTTCCAAAAGACAGCAACGGTTAAAAATGATGTTTCACCCAAAGAACCCGGTACAATACTGAAAAACTTTACGGCTGAGCTATCCACTAAAGCCCGGTATGTGCGGGTGGTTGCAAAAAATACCGACATTTGTCCCCGGTGGCATAAAGGGGCCGGCAATAAAGCCTGGATATTTGCCGATGAGATTGTTATTGAATAATTTGTCAGTACTGTACTGACAAGCGTGGATGCTTGTGCTTTACCTGGTATTGGATTATAATAAAAAATGATGTTTTGGCGGAATTTTGTTACCGTAGCGAAGGACGAAAATTATGCCGAAACTGTATTAAAAAACAACTGTTTATCAAATTAATCAATTATGAAAGAGTATATAATTGAAGCCTGCACAACAACAGTAACATCAGCCGTTGAGGCGCAGAAAGGCGGTGCAAAAAGGGTTGAATTGTGCGATAATATTTACGAAGGCGGTACCACACCGGGATACGGAACAATAAAAACGGCGAGGGAGGTTCTGACAATCACCCTTAATGTGATGATTCGGCCGCGGGGGCAGGACTTCTGTTATTCGGATATTGAATTCCGGATAATGAAAGAGGATATAAAGATGTGTAAAAAGCTCGGTGCTGACGGAGTTGTCTTTGGAATTTTGAAAACTGACGGGAATGTTGATATTGAACGTACAACGGAATTGGTAAGACTTGCCCGTCCGATGTCCGTTACATTTCACCGTGCATTTGATATGGTGCCTGACCCGGTCAAAGCACTTGAGGATATTATTTCCACCGGAGCAGACAGAATACTCACATCAGGACACAAAGACAAAGCATTTGACGGTATTGAACTGATCAAAAAGCTTGTTGATAAAGCCGGCGACAGAATTATCATTATGCCCGGAAGCGGAATCAATGAGAATAACATTAGTACGATGAAAGAGAAGACAGGTGCATTTGAATTTCATTTGACCGGCTGGAAAGCTATTGACAGCCCAATGAAATTCAGAAAAGAGGGGATTTATATGGGCAGCCTTTCGCAAATACCTGAATATGAGATGAAAATTACCGATTCGGAACTAATCAGGAGGGCTGTTGAGGCTCTGGAGAATCAGTAATACTTCCGAAAATTTACTTTGACAAATTCAAAACAGGGGTAATCCAAGCGAATTTCAATGCGAGTTGTCTCTACCGTTCGGCTTCAACATCTTTTATAGTCTTTGGGAGTGGCTTTCCCAGTAATCTTGCTCCTGTTTCAGTAATCACAAAATCTTCCTCATTGCGGCAACCTCCGAAATTTTTGTATTGCTCAACTTTTTCCCAATTTATAAAGTTGCTGAATTTATTTTCGGCTCTCCACATATCAATAAGGTCAGGAATAAAATATACACCTGGCTCAATTGTAAAGACAAAACCCGGCTCCAGCCTGCGTGCAAGTCTTAACGATTTAAGCCCGAACTGAGTGCTTTTCGGTTCTCCGTCATATCCAACCCACTCCTCACCGAGATTTTCCATATCGTGAATATCCAGTCCCATCATATGACCTGTTCCGCAAGGGAAAAACAGTGCGTGCGCTCCTGCATTTACAGCCTCCTGCATATCACCTTTCATAAAACCGAGTTCTTTCATACCTTCTGCAACTGCGAGACAGGCTCCAAGATGAACATCCTTAAAAGGAACACCCGGTTTCAGCATTGAAATTGCTGCTTCGTGTGCCGACAGAGCTACATTATATATCTCTTTTTGCCTTTCTGTAAATGATTTTCCGACAGGGAAAGTACTCGACAGGTCACCTCCGTAATGCATTGCCGTTTCAGCTCCCGCATCAAGAAGAAACATATCACCCTCCTGAATTGTATTCCCGTGATAATGATTGTGAAGTGTCTCACCGTGGATTGTCGCAATTATCGGAAATGAGAGATTTCCTCCCGAAGCGAGAGCAACCTCGTGAACGGCAGCAGCTATTTCCCACTCTTTCATTCCGGGTCTTGCCATTCGCATTGCAGTGAGGTGCATATCAACGGTAACATTCACTGCTTTTTCAATTTCAGCAACCTCCTCTTCGGTTTTGTAATTTCGTTGATTTACAATTGCTTTCACCAGCTTAAGTGATGATTGATCTTTTGATTGTGAGGGTTTAATTCCCAGTAATTCAAAAAGAAAAACTTTTGTCTCTGCCCGGTACGGAGGCAGATAGTGAATTTCTCTTCCCTTTTTCTGAGCTTCACTTATGAAAGATGCTAACTTATTCAGGGGGTATGTCTCAGTAACACCAACTTGTGAAGATCTTTCACTTATTGTTGGTTTAACTCCCATCCATACAATATCATCAACAGTCAGATCATTGCCGAAGATAATCTCTTTACCATTCTCAATATCAATAAATCCAATCAAGTCGGGGTGATCAAGCCCGAAATAGTAAAGGAATGAACTGTCCTGCCTGAAATGATAGGGATTGTCGGTATAATTCATCGGACTTTCCCCATTGCCGGGCATAAGGATAATTCCGGTTTCAACATTTTCACACAATGTTTTTCGTCTTTCGATGTAGGTCTTTTTTGAGAACATATTTTTATATTTTAAAAATGTTTTTTAATGAACAACCAATTTGTCCTATTTTTTTCAAAAGTAATATATTTTAGTAAAAGACCAGTATATTGACATTCCATAAAAACGGCCGGATTCCACAACCCGGCCTGATAAAAACATCTAACCTAAAAAACGTAGTCTAACAAAAAACTAATTAACGATAATTTTACTCCTAAAGACTCTGTCTCCTTTCAACTCAACAAAATAGATACCTGGCGGCAAATCTCCTTTTTCAATTACAACTTTGTCACCTGATATATTATCTCTTTTTCTTACTATTGTACCGGATGTATTTGTTATTACAAGATTGAAGGTGATATTTGCGGGATTTGGAAAATTCAGTGTCGCAAAGGTTCTAAACGGGTTTGGATAGATATCAAGAAGTGTAACTTTGTTACCCGGCTCATCAACTCCAACGGTTCCGTTTGAATGGGTTTTTATCAAATAAAAATTATTGCTTTCCCCACTGACATAATTATATCCGGCCATCAGAAAGCCTCCGTCGTCGGTAGATATTACAGCCTGAGCACCGTCATTGTGGTCGTTTCCGTAAGTCCTTGTCCATAATGTATCACCGTTTATATTTGTCTTTATCATATAGACACCTTCATCTTCCTCAGCCTGATGAAAACTTTCGGAAAATCCTGCCAAAACATATCCTCCGTCATTTGATATTGCGATACCCCAGGCTTTATCTTTTTCAGTTCCTCCATACGCCTTTTCCCAGGTCAGCTCACCTGTGGCATTTAGTTTCAGCAGCCAAAAATCATAATTTCCTGCGCCGATACTCATTGTTGCCCCTGCTGCGATATATCCGCCATCATCTGTTTGTTTTATGGAGAATATTTCATCTGTAATAGGGCCACCGAATGATTTTTCCCATTCCAATGCACCGTTTGCATCAATTTTAACAACATAACCGTCCATATAACCGTTTGTTGAGCCACCAATTATATAACCACCGTCGGTTGTTTGCCGTATGCAATAAGCACCGTCAGGATTTTCAGTTCCATACGTTTGCGACCATTGCTCTTCACCATTTGCATCAGTTTTTACCACATAAATATCATCAGAGCCGGCACCAAATGAATTTGTCTCTCCTGCAATTATAAAACCTCCATCATCAGTTTGTATTACGGAATGTGCATACTCCTGATTATCACCGCCATATGTTTTTGACCATAATGAGTCGCCGTTTTCATCAGTACGGATTATCCAAAAGTCGTTATCGCCAGTAAAGCCGTCTGTACCGCCTACAATTATAAAACCTCCATCCGTTGTCACGTCAATTGAGTAAGCAACTTCGAGTGACATCATTCCAACTCCGTATGTTTTTGTCCATATCATTTCGCCATTCTGATTAATCTTCATCATTGCCATATCAAACCAGTTTTCATCACTTGTCCAGGTGGCTCCAGAAACTACATATCCGCCGTCGGATGTCTGAACAACCGACCAGGCCTCATCCGAATCATTAAATCCAATGTCAAGAGACTTCTCAAATGAAATCTGAGAATAGACCAGAAAACTAAAACTCAGAAATGCGGTAAGTACTATAAATCTTTTCATGATGTAAATTTTTAGTTAATGAATAACTTATTTAGTTTTTATTATTTTAATAATCTCAATATATTGTCCGGACATTAGCTTTGCAAAATATACTCCGGCCGGCAATCCGCTTTCGGGTATCCAAACGGCACTGTTAATTCCCGACTCCATACGTTTGTTCATCAACTTTGCAACAGGTTTCCCTGAAATGTCACAAACCTGCAAATCCACCTCCATTCCGAAAGGTAATTCAAATTGAATTGTCGTTTGATTTTGAAAAGGATTGGGCAAACCGGTAAGTTTCATTCTTCCGCTGTTTCCATTTTCTTCAATCCCGATAAGTTCGGCAAGGCTTGCTTTTGTTGCATTCAGAATTTCGTGCGAATCATTGTCCTGGATAAATGCAACTACTTCAAGTTCATCATAATTCCAAACCGGGTCAGTCTCAATCAAATAATCAAGTGTTATTTCATCATTTAGGGCAAGATTGACTGATGTACCGTTTTCGTCGGGAAGCATAAGTCTGCAAACGAAGTTCAGTTCATCTTCATCCTGCCAGTTTTCGGGAATATGCGATTCAGTAACAATTAAGTGGACGACAGCATTCTTGTTAAAAGCCGGAGCAAGTTTTGAAACATGAACCTTAATGTCGTACCCCTCTTTTGTCTGTTCTGATGTCAGTGACAACGAAACTCCCGTTTTTTCAATACTCCTGAAATAATAGTGTGTAAAATAGTTACTGTAAAAGTATGGTCCGGCGCCAACCTGCTCGTCCACTCCGTCGAAAAAAGCAGTCGGAAAGCCGAACATAGAGTAATAATCAAGCACCCTGTTGTCTGTCTCGGTTGAAGAGTAATCATCATCGGTATGATACTCAATAACGGCGAGATTATAGCCGTTTTTCACAATACTGTCGGCAGCTTCAGCGGCATAAGGACAAGCTGAACACCAGGTAGCCGTACCAATCTCAACCACAACTATATCATGGGTGTACGAAACATAAGTGTAAATATAGGCTCCGGTTGAATCGTTTCCGGGAATCATATCTTCGTTCAATTCCGTTATAACGACTATATGATATGCTTCATCCGGTGCAGAAGGCAGTGTATAAGCATCAAACGACACCTCCCTGTATTGACCGGGCACAAGTGTATCTACGGTTTGTGTGCTTGTATATAAAAGATTATCACCGGTATCGTAAATATTGCAGACAACATCGAAAGTCTCTGTATTTAATCCGTTATTAAAAACTTTTGCAACCGGTGTATAGCTATCTTCAGGCTCGAAATAGGGTTCGGTGATAATTGTCTTTGCCGCAACATCATCCGGCTTTTTATCGTAAAGTATAATGTCGTCAATAGCCCAGAATTTTATTTTAGCCGACTCTCCAGTATAATAGAGGCAAAACTGAAAATTCCCTGCACTTCCCTGATTCTCAACAGGTATATCCACTTCCGCCTTTTCTGTTGTTGTACCGTTTGTTTCCCATACACTTATCCAGTCACCCGTTCCTGTGCGTGTTGCAACTCCTATTGTCAATCCGCCCTGATACAATCTTAAAGTATATTTAAAATAAAGGCTGAGGTTTTCCGAAGCCGAAATGTCAATTGCCGGCGAAATCAACCTTGTTGTTCCCTCAAACATAGGTAATGTTTTAAATGTAGCCTCTCCCGTTGTTCCTCCCGCATAGTTTGAGGCTGTATATTTCCAGTTTTCATAGTGCTCGTTAATTGTCCATCCTTCCGGGGGAAAATTTGAGGTTTCAAAACCTTCGGACAGCCATACCTGTGCATTTATTGAGGCCGCAATAAAAAGAAGAATACTTTGTAAAGCTATTTTCATTTTTTTTCTTTTTTATTTACTGAAGTCTCCACTCCCTCTCCATTCAAATTTTCAACAATCTTTTTTAAAACCTTATTCTGGAGTTTTCTCTTTTTGTGAATATGCTCAGGAGAATCCGGAATTTTTTTATTTTTTATATTGTTCTTAGTATCGTTTTCCTTTTTCATTTAATTATAATTTTTTACAGGGCAAAATTCACACAGATAATTGCACTATGCAAATTTTTCACCTGTACAAAAACTGATAAAAGAAAATTATCACCTGTACATTACCTGAACATTAAAGAAAACAGGAGTATTTATAAATTGGATTCGGGACAAATATAACTTTGAGGGAATCAAACGGAAACTAATTCCCGTCTATCTCACCCAAATAATCCAACCCGTTGAGATTCATTGAAGAGCCGAATTTGGCAAGGTGTTTTAAGTCAATATTTCCGGTTATACTTAGAAGAATAACATCAGTATCACCGTTTACTACCATAAGTAGTTCGCTGATATTCCGTCCGCCGCCTTTTGAGTAAAAATTGATTTTTGCATCCGGCTTTTTGATAACCATCAACTCATCATATTCATCAAACGGTATTGAAGATTTTATATCATTATAAAATCTTTCCTTTTCAGCAAGGTTTCCATTTTTAACCGAATATGACACGAGTCTGAGTTTTTCGATACCGTCCATCGCTTTTTTAAACTCTTCAAAGTCCTCATCATCTGAATCTATTGAAGCAAAAAGTTCAAAAAGACCTTTTTGCACCTCCACGGACGTATAGTTGTCATTATCAGAATACTTGTCGAAAAAGTCACTAACAAGATTCTCCTGTGCGCTCAAAAATACCGGAACCGATAAAAGAGCAAACATTATTAAACTTACAATTATTTTTTTCATCTTTTTTGTTATTTTGTTGAATCCGTTAAACCGGTCTATCGGTTGAACAGGTCTCATACACCGGTTCAGCATTCCACCATTTTACAATCATTTCGGGGAATACCACAGGGTTCTGCCTCCACATTAACTATCACACAAACTTTACAAAGCCCCGTATTCCACCATTCATTTCCGGCAAAAGTTTACTACTCTTTATCATCAATCTCTTTCAGGTTTTCAAGCCCGTCAATTTTCATTGACTTTGATAATTTTGAAATCATCCTTAAATCAATATTTCCCTGAATACTTATCAGGACTTTTTCTTCCTTCCCGTCAACCAGCATAAGCAATTCCTTTATGATTTTCCCGTCTTTTGTAATCAAAAAGTTTACATTTTTGCCGTCTTTTTTAATTACCATCAGTTCCTCATAGTTTCCGGCCGACTTACCTTTCATCACGTCATCATAAAAGTTTACATTCTTGTATTTGCCGAGTGTGTCATTCTCAATCGAAAGAATTTTAATGTAGTTCAGATTTTTTACCAAATCGGTAAACTCTTCTTCGTCTTCCTCGGTATCAATATCGGCAAAAAGGCTGAACATATTCTGTGTGATATACACAGAAGTTACACCTTCCATATCCGAATACTTATCAAACAGGGCATCTGTAGTACTTTGGGCAGCAAGAAATACAGGTGCGAATAAAAATACCGTCAGAACCAAATTAATTTTTAAAGTTTTCATAGTGTTATTATTTTGAAGTTATTAATTTTTTTGAATTCTCCATTATTGATATTTTTTCAAGGCTTTTAACTCCTGTTTCAAAGGTTGATATCTCATTCAGGTTACTTAACCCGTCGTTAAACTCCGAGACATCCGACAATTTTCCAACCCCTTCGTTAAGATTTGCCGATACTGCCATCAAAGCTTTGCGTGCCTGTATATAAGCAATCCGGGGATCATTATATGTATCATTTATTAGAGACTGATTATCACCGTTTTGACCAAACCGGAAAAATAAACCAATCAGAATAACTATTGTTGCTGCTATCCCAATCAAAGAATAGGTCATTTTGCCTCTGTTATCCGTAATTGGAATTACCTTTGCCTCTTCAATTTCATTTAAAAACTTTTCGTCAAAATCTGCCGGTAAGGTTCTGCCGGCCTCCTCATCAAAAAAACCGAACATCCCGCGATAGCTTTTCAGATGAACGGGAACACCTTCCCCGCTGAAGAAGTCTCGCAACAAACGTTCTTCTTCAAGAGTGGTTTCTCCCATCTCATATTTAAGCAGCAGTTTATCAATTTCTTGTAAATTCATAACTATATTTTTTTACCAGTGTTTCCCTTACTTTTTTTCTTGCCCTTGACAAATTCACCCTGATTGTATTGAGGCTCATCTGCATAATTTCCGCAATCTCTTCAAATTCATATCCTTCAATATCCCGGAGATGGATTATCATTCTTTGATGTTCGGGAAGAGTGTTAATGATTGTTTTTACCTTTTCGGTTGTATCCGACAGCTCTAAGCTTGTATGCGGCGAAAAACCACCCGATTCATTTTTCCTGTCATCCAGGTCATCAGTCCGGTAACCCTTTGCTTTCAATCTATCAAGGCACATATTTTTCAGAATGACCATTGCAAACGCTTCGATACTTTTATATTCTCCCAGTTTTTCACGTCTTGCCCACAGTTTTAACATAACTTCCTGCACTATATCTTCCGAATCCATATTGTTATTTAACAATCTGCAGGCAAACCTGTACAGTTTGTTTTTCAGCGGAAGCACTTCTATTTTAAACGTTTCAACTGTCATTCTTCTTAAAGACGATAATGTGACAAACTTATTACAAAAAAAATCAATCTTCAAATTTACTTTTTATTAACAATATTTTGCCACCTCATATTTTTAATTATTTTTGTCAACTTTTCAGGGAAATATTATAAAACGAGTATAAATTAAAGTTAAAAATTATGTTTAAAGGACATCCTAAGTCATTGTATGTTGCATTCTTTGCAAATATGGGTGAAAGATTTGGGTTTTACACCATGATGGGAATTCTGGTTTACTACCTGACGGCCAAATACGGGCTTAGCCCAACAAAAGCCGGCGTTATTTACAGCATTTTTTATGCCTCGATTTACGGGCTGGCATTAGTAGGTGGTATATTTGCCGACCGGACAAAAAATTATAAAGGAGTAATCTTTATCGGCTTGCTTACTATGCTGGCCGGTTATGTTTTAATGTCAATACCGGGTTTGGGATTAACTTTTACGGTTTCCGCTCTTTTGGTTATTGCTTTTGGTAACGGTCTCTTCAAAGGAAATTTGCAGGCAGTAGTCGGACAGATTTATGATGATAAAAAATATGCCCATCTTCGCGACTCGGCTTTTAGCGTATTTTATATGGGCATCAATGTCGGAGCATTATTCGCTCCTCACGCTGCCGCCGGAATAATTAACTGGTTTATTAACAAACAAGGATATGAAAGAAACGACCTTCTCCCCTCATTGATCCACAAATTTCAGGAAGGAACATTAAGCGGGACAGAAGCAGCCGATTTACAGTCAATTGCAAACCAGGTTTCACACACTACCGTAACTGACCTCGCTACCTGGACGACTCATTATCTTGATGTTTACAGCACAGGATTCAATTATGCATTCGGAGTTGCCGGACTGACAATGATTTTCTCATTTCTTGTATATGTTTTGTTTAAGAAAATGCTTCCGGATGTCAAAAAACAGATTGAGACCGGTGACCGTGTCGAAGAGATATCTCCGCAGGAGACAAAAGAGAGGCTTACAGCATTATTCCTGGTCTTTGCAGTTGTGATTTTCTTCTGGATGTCATTCCACCAGAACGGACTAACAATGAGTTTCTTTGCCCGTGACTATACCGTTCAGGAGGTTGGTCCCGGTGCTAACCTGTTCTTCAATCTCTGGTCATTACTGGCAATGATTGTCGGATTTTACGGCTTTTTAACATTGATAAATAAGAAGAATTCTGGAACCAACAGATTATTCGGAGGACTATTTTTCCTTGGTGGTATTTTTGCGGCTTACAAGTTTTACCAGTCATTTGATCAGGTAACTCCTTTCTCACCTGAACTGTTTCAGCCGTTCAACCCTTCTTTTATTGTAATTTTGACACCCGTTGTCGTAGGGTTGTTTGCCTGGCTGCGAAAACGAAATATTGAGCCTTCAACTCCGCGAAAAATAGGAATAGGAATGCTGTTAACGGCTGTAGCTTTCGTAGTGCTTTTAATTGGTTCTTTGAATCTTACACCGTTTGCCGAACTAACACCCGAATCTCCCCGTGTCGGAGTACAATGGCTTATAAGTACATATTTCATCCTGACTGTAGCCGAATTATTCCTGAGCCCGATGGGAATATCGTTTGTATCCAAGGTTTCTCCGCCAAAATATCAGGGTGTTATGCAGGGAGCCTGGCTTGGTGCAACTGCCGTAGGAAATCTCTTTTTGGGTGTTGGCAGTTATCTTTATGAAAGAATCCAAATCTGGCAGGTTTGGCTGGTTTTTGTCGTTCTGACATTAATGGCTGCCGGATTTATCTTTTCGATTATGAAGAAACTTGACAAAGTATCTAAAGATTAACGTTATGGTTTTACAACTTAAAAAGCTGCCTGCTTATTGAGGCAGCTTTTTTTTGATACCCGCAAAATGACAGATATTAAATTCCACTGGAACCACGAACAACGCTACAACTCATACAATGAGTATTTTAAAAGAGAGTTTGGTGAGCGTGTGCAAAAAGTTTCTGTGGACGCCGGGTTTACCTGTCCGAACAGGGACGGAACCTTGGGGCGCGGTGGGTGTACTTATTGTAACAATAACGCCTTTAATCCCTCCTATTGCAATCCGGCAAAATCCATATCGAAACAGATTGAAGAGGGAATAGAGTTTCACCGAAGGAGGTACAGGAGGGCAAATAAGTATCTCGCATACTTTCAGGCTTACAGTAATACGTACAAACCGCTTGAAGAGCTAAAGAAAATATATGATGAAGCCCTTGCCTTTCCCGAAGTTACCGGATTGGTTATCGGAACACGCCCTGACTGCATTGATGATGAAAAATTAAGCTACCTGAAAGAACTTTCAAAACTATACTATATTATTATAGAGTACGGTATTGAATCGTGCTATGATAAAACACTCGAAAGAATAAACAGAAAGCACACTTTTGCCCGGTCGGTTGAGGCAATAGAAAAAACGGTATCTTACGGGATAAAAACAGGGGCTCACCTGATTTTCGGACTTCCGGGCGAAACAAGGGATGAAATGATGGCTGAGGCTGGGATTATTTCGGAATTACCATTAACAACAATTAAATTCCATCAGCTGCAGATTATTAAAAACACATTTATGGAAAAGCAATATATGAAGAATCCTGAACAATTTAACCTCTTTTCCATTAACGAATATATTGATTTTATTGTTGAATTTATTGAAAAACTGAATCCAAAATTCATAATCGAACGCTTTTCGGGTGAGGTTCCGCCCCGTTTTTTGGTTGCTCCCGACTGGGGATTGATACGTTCAGACCAAATAAACGCTATTATTAAAAAAAAGTTAATAAATAAAAATTCATGGCAGGGTAAAATGTATAAACAATAAAATACAATATCCTCTATACTGATTATCTGCCTGTTATAGTAATTTTAAATATGCTTTATTATAATAATTATC